>NZ_JBHTTU010000024.1:10770-100863 GCF_042794375.1 Kitasatospora sp. NPDC056531
CTTATCCTCGTCTATGAGAGCAGGGGGGAGGGAGGGGAGGGGATGGGGGCTTTTCTCTTGCCCGCCGCCCGCTCCACCGCACCCGCCGGCCTACACCTTGAGCACGAAGTAGGCCACCATCCCGCCCACGATTGCCAGGAAGAGCTGCACCATCACTGCCGGATACAGGACGCCCTGATCTGCCGGACGGCCCTCGCGCTGCGCCTCCAGCGCCCGCTCCGACAGCTTCCGGACGTGCCCGCCCAGCCCCAGCGGAAAGGTCAGCGTCACCGTCGAGTACATCAGCAGGGCCTCGGCCGGATCCATGTGCTTGACCTTGTAGTGGGCGAACTGGAGCAGCGCCCCGACGACCGGCGCGATCGCCGCCATCATCCGGTACTCCCGCGTGGGCTGCGGTGGCACCAGCACCGCCCAGAACAGCGCCGTCACCAGAACCGCGATCCACCACCACGTGGCCACACTCAGCCCCAGTGGAGTCATTTCCCCTTACCCCCTCACACAAAGGACGTTCGCTCACGCACGTCCCCCTCCTCCGAGACCCTAGCGCCGAACCCGTCACCCACGCCCGGCGACCCCCGAGACAAGGAAGTGACCGGCCGGTAGGGTGGCGCCGCACGAACACGGCGAACCGGAACGGGGCGGGCAGATGGCCAGCGGCAGCAGCGCGAACGGCGACGGCACGGGGTTCTTCGCGTCGGTGGCGGACACCGCCGACCGACTCGCCGCGACCGGGTACCTGGCCTCCACCGCCGTGGCCACCACCGTCTTCCTCGCCGACCGGCTCGGCAAGCCGCTGCTGGTCGAGGGCCCGGCCGGAGTCGGCAAGACGGAACTCGCCAAGGCCGTGGCCGAACTCGGGCAGGCCCGGCTGGTCCGGCTGCAGTGCTACGAGGGCATCGACGAGGCCCGCGCACTCTACGAGTGGAACCACGCCAAGCAGCTACTGCGGATCACCGCCGGCCGCGACGAGGGCTGGGACCAGGCCCGCACCGACATCTTCGGCGAGGAGTTCCTGCTCACCCGCCCGCTGCTCACCGCCATCCGCGGCGAGGAGCCCACCGTGCTGCTGATCGACGAGATGGACAAGGCCGACGTCGAGGTCGAGGCGCTGCTGTTGGAGGTGCTCAGCGACTTCCAGGTGACCGTCCCCGAGCTCGGCACCATCACCGCGAGCCGGCGCCCCTTCGTACTGCTCACCTCCAACGCCACCCGCGAACTCTCCGAGGCCCTGCGCCGCCGCTGCCTCTTCCTCCACCTCGACTACCCGGACGCCGAGTTGGAGCGCCGGATCGTCCGGCTCAAGGTGCCCGGCCTGGACGACACGCTGGCCGCCTCCCTGGTCCGGGTGGTCGGCGCACTGCGCGCGATGGAGCTGCGCAAGGCCCCGTCCGTCGCCGAGACCATCGACTGGGCCCGCACCCTGCTCGCCCTCGGCGCGGACACCCTGGACGAGACGGTCGTCCAGGACACCCTCGGGGTGGTCCTCAAGCACCAGGACGACGTCCGGAAGGCCGCCCAGAAGCTCACTCTCGCGTGACGGCGCCGCAGCCGGCCGACACCGCGGCCCGACTGACCGGCCTGGTCCGCGCCCTGCGCGGGCACGGCCTGCGGATCGGCCCGGCCGAGACGGTGGACGCCGCCGCCGTGCTCGACGTGCTCGGCTTCGCCGACCGCGAGCAGATGCGGGCCGGCCTGGCCGCCGCCCTACTGCGCTCGGACGGCCAACGGGCCGTCTTCGACGCCTCCTTCGACCTGTTCTTCCCGCTCGGCGTCGGCACCCCCGAGGCCCTGCGCGCCGACCCGCCGCCGCTGCCGGACGACCCCGAGCCGCCGCGCTTCGGCCGCCCCGACCCGCTCCGCGACCGGCTGCGCGAGCGCCTCGCCGCCGCCCTGGCAGCCGACGACCGGGCCGCCCAGGCCAGGCTGGCCGGCGAGGTGGTCGAGGCCTTCGGCCGGTACGGCACCGGGAGCACGCCGGGGTCGGACGGCTGGTCCGCCCACCAGGCGCTCGGCCGCCTCTCCCCCGAGACCCTGCTCGCCCGGATCCTCGCCGCCCTGCGCGAGAACCGCGGACCGGAGGACCTCTCCGACCGCGTCCTCGCCGACGAGATCCGCCGCCGCATCCGGGACTTCCGCGCCCAGGTCACCGGCGAGGCCCGCCGCCGGGTCGCCGAACTGCGCGGCGCCGAGCGAATCGCCGAACGCGCCGTCGCCCCCACCGCCGACCGGATCGACTTCCTCTACGCCGGCCGCGAGCAGCTCGCCGAACTACGGCGCACCGTCCACCCGTTGGCCCGCAAGCTGGCCACCCGACTGGCCGCCCGTCGCCGCCGCGCCGCCCGCGGGCAGATCGACCTGCGCCGCACCCTGCGCCGCTCGCTCGGCACCGGCGGGGTGCCGCTGCGCCCGGCGTACCGGCTGCGCCGCCCGGCCCGGCCGGAGCTGGTACTGCTGTGCGACGTGTCCGGCTCGGTGTCGGGCTTCGCCGACTTCACCATGCTGCTGGTCCGGGCGATGAGCGAACAGTTCAGCAAGGTCCGGGTGTTCGCCTTCGTCAACCGCACCGCCGAGATCACCGACCTGCTCCGGGACAACAGCGCCGACCCGGCCCGGCTGGCCACCCGGATCCTCGCCGAGGCGAAGGTGACGGGCTACCACGGCAACAGCGACTACGGCTCCGCGCTCGGCGAGTTCGCCGACCGTCACCTGGACGCGGTCGGCCCGCGCACCTGCGTGCTGGTCCTCGGCGACGCCCGCAACAACCACCGCGACCCCAACCTGGACGCGCTGCGCCGGATCGCCGGCCGGGCCCGGCGGGTGTTCTGGCTCAACCCCGAACAACCCGCGCTCTGGTCTACCGGCGACTCCGCCGCGCTCGCGTACGCGGACGTCGTGGAGATGCACCCCTGCCGCAACGCCCGCCGCCTCGGCGAGCTGATCGCCCGCCTGCTGCCGGTGTGAGGAAGGCCTAGTCCAGCGTCTTCAGGAAGTCCAGCAGCGCTTCCGTCACCTCGGCCGGGCGCTCCTGCTGCGTCCAGTGCCCGGTCTGCGGCAGCCGGACGTGCCGGTGCAGCTTGGGCAGCCGGCCCAGCAGGTGGGCCAGGGCCTCCGGCGGGACCATCGCGTTGACCAGGTCCTGCTCGCCCGCGACGTAGAGCGCCGGCACCTCGACCGTCACCCCGGTGAAGGCGGCCAGCAGTTCGGCGTTGCGGTCCAGGTTGCGGTACCAGTTGAGCCCGCCGGTGAAGGCGCGCTCGCCGTGGGTCGCGTAGTCGGCCGTGAAGGCGTCCAGGTCCGCGTCGGTCAGCCAGTCCGGCAGCTTCTCCGGCTCCGGGACGGTGTCCAGCAGGCGCTTGCCCTCGGGGACGATCCACGGCCGCGGCACGCCGTCCGGCTGAACGCCGCACAGGATGCGGCGCAGGCTGGCCTTGACGTCGGCGGCCAGCTCGGCGTCGGCCCGGCCGGGCTCCTGGAAGTAGATCTGGTAGAAGCCGTCGCCGAAGTTGGCCCGGGCGGCCTGGAGCGGCGGCGGCCCGCCCACCGGCAGCGGCGGCACGCTCAGCCCGGCCACCCCGCGCACCAGGTCCGGCCGCAGCGCGGCGGTGGTCCAGGCGACCGGCGCGCCCCAGTCGTGGCCGATCACCACGGCCCGCTCCTCGCCCAGCGCGCCGATCAGTGCGGTCACGTCCCCGACCAGGTGCAGCAGGGTGTACGCGTCCACGTCCTCGGGCTGCGAGCTGCGGGCGTACCCGCGCTGGTCGGGGGCGACCACCCGGTACCCGGCCTCGGCGAGCGGTGCGAACTGGTGCCGCCAGGAGTACCAGCTCTCCGGGAAGCCGTGCAGCAGCAGGACCAGCGGCCCCTCGCCCTGTTCCGCGAGGTGCAGCCGGACGCCGTTCACCTCGACGTGGCTGTGCTTGATCGCGTCGTTCAACTCCGCTCCCGATTCGCTCCGATGGATCCGTTCGGTGGGTCCGTTCGGTGAGTCCGTCCGACTCCCTGCCCCGCCCGACGCCACCGCAATCCCCGCACGTTCCCGTCGCGGCGTGGACACGCGGAAAGCAGCCGAGGCCGCCCCGGGGATTCCGGGACGGCCTCGGCCTCAGCCGTGCGCTGAACTGATTGAGCGTCAGTTCACCGTGTAGCTGTACGGGATCGCCGCGAGCACCGAACCGGTGGTGCCCAGGCTGTTGTTGGCGGTCGGCGCGAAGGTCGGGCCGGACACCAGGTAGAGAACACCCTTGACCGTGCTGCCCTTCGGGCCGGTCGGGGTCACGGTCACCTGCAGCGAGCCGGTGGCGCCCGGGGCGACGGTCACCGGGTTGGCAGCCGGAGCGGAGGCGTCGACACCGGAGGCGTACGGGTCACCGGTGCTGGAGGCCAGCGCCGGGTCGAACGCCAGGGTGTGCGCGCTGGCGGTGATGGTGGAGGTGCCGGCCGGCGCGCTGCCGTTGCCGAACGGGCCGATCTGCTGGACGAAGGTGCCCCAGGAACCGGGGACGACCGGCTGCTCGGCGCTGCCCTTGTCGGTGACGACCGAGATGGTCGAGCCGTCCTGGGCCTTCTTCAGGTCACCGAACAGGTCCGGCGAGCCGGTGGTGGCGTTCAGCTCGATCTGCGCCGGCGTCGAGGACGCCGCCACGGCCTTGAGCTGGTCGGTGCCCGGGGGCACCAGGAAGCCGGGGACCGAGGAGGTGAGGCTCAGCGGCAGGTTGACCGAGGCCGAGGCGCCCTGCGGCACCAGCGGCAGGTCGACGCGCTTGTCGAGACGGCCGTCGGCCGCGATGCGCTGGGTGGCCGCGGTGTTGTTGGTGTAGTTCACCTGGACGGTGACCGGCTTGCCGGCCGCCAGCTTGGTCTTCGCGTCGTTCGGCAGACCGGCCGCGGTGGCCTGGTTCTGGTTGAACGCGATGGTGCCGGTGAAGTCCTGGGCGAGCTCCTGGCCGCTGACCGGGCCGAGCACGTTCAGGACGAACCGCCAGTGGCCCTCGGCCGGGTTGACCGTGGTGGCCGAGACACCGTTGGAGGTGCCGGTCAGGTTGCCCTGGGCGTCGAACAGCGCGTTGCCCTCGATGTCGATCGGGGTGCCGTTCGGGCTGATCAGCGCGCCCTGCATGAGCAGGTTGGCGTCCTTGGCGACGGTGACGCCGACCCGCAGGTCCTTCTGGCCCTTCGGGACGTCGAAGCCGTAGGTGAAGCTCTGCGTCGGCGAGGAGCCGCGGCCGTTGCCACCGGTGATGGTGCCGGTGAAGGTGCCGGTGCCGTTGGTGACCGGGACGAGGCTGCGCAGGATCACCGGGACGCTGGTGGTGTTGCCGTTCGAGCTGGAGACGGTGACCGCCTCGCTCGAGTCGCCGCTGGTCGCCGGGGTGGTGAGCTGGATCTTGAGGGTCTTGGTCTCACCGGGCTTCACGTCGGTGCTGTTCGGGCTCACCGCGCCGGCCGGAACCGCGCGCTGGGTGGAGGTGCCGAACTGGACGTCGCCGGTGTAACCGGCCTTGCCCGCCGGGGTGTACATGATCGCGGTCCACTCACCGGCGACCGGGTGCGGGACGTCCACCAGGCCGAAGTTGGCCGGGGTCGCGCCGCCCTGCGGACGGGTGTTGGTCTCGAAGCGGCCCGACGGGTCGAGCAGCGTCATGCGGACCACGGGGCCGTTGGTGACCGGGTTCGGGCCGCCGTGCCAGGCGATCGACGCCGCCAGGCGGTCGGCACCGGCCGGAACCGTGAACTTGACCTGCTTCTGCACCCAGTCGGAACCGTTGGTGGCGTACTTGAAGGTGTCCGTGGAGGCCGAGTCCATCTTGACGGTCTGCTGGTTGTTCGCCAGCGGCGCGAAGCTGCGGGTCGCGGCGCTCACCGTCTGGGTCTCGTCACTGGTGTTGGTGACGGAGATGTCGGCGGTGTGGGTCGAACCGGGGGTGCCGGAGATGCTCAGCTGGCCGGTGTTGACCACGACGGTCTTGGCGCCCTCGGTGCCGTCGCCGTCGTCGTAGCCGCGGGCGGCCTCGACGGCGGCCCGGACGTTCAGCAGACCGGCGCCCTGCTCCTCGGCCGGAACGCCGAGGTCGGTGGCGGTACCGGTGATGAACTTCTTCACCAGCGCGGGGGACGGCGAGTCGCCGCCGTGGGTGTCGCGGTAGGCCTGGATGACCAGAGCCGCGGCGCCGGTGACGAACGGGGCGGCCTGGCTGGTGCCGCCGAAGGGCTGGATCCCCGAGGGCTTGCCGTTGAAGTCGGTGCACTCGGTGTACTTGGTGGTGTCGGGGGTGCAGAGCGCCCAGTCCGACTCACCCGGGGCGACCAGGTCGACGGTCCGGCCGGCCTGGGTGAAGCCACCCGAGGACAGCGCGGAGATGCGGCTGTTGCTCCAGGTCTTGTTGGAGAACTTGGAGGCCGCGTAACCGGTCTGCTGGTAGTTCTGGTTGTCCGTCGAGGCGCCGACCGCGATCACGTTCGGGTCGGTGGCCGGGGTGCCGATCGTCCCGCTCAGGCCCGCGTCACCGGAGGAGACGGAGACCGTGACGCCGGCCTTGACGGCCTGGTCGTTGAAGAGCGAGATGGTGTCGTGCGCACCGCTGTCCGGGGTGACGTTGCCACCGAAGGACTCGTTCAGCACGTCGACGTGGGCGACCCGCACCGCGTAGTCGATGGACTGCAGGATCGACGAGTTCGACATCATCTCGCCGCCGGCCTTCAGCGCGACCAGGTCCGCGTCCGGGGCGAGGCCCTTGATGCGGATGTTGCAGCCGGCCGGCAGCGGGTGCGAGGAGTTGACGAACTTGGAGACGTCGTAGGTCTGGCGGCCCTGGGCGATGACCGCCGAGGCGTCGCCGAAGGCCTCGGCGGCGCCGGTCGGCGCACCCCAGCCGTCACCCGCGAAGTCCTGGTAGTCGACGACGGCATGCGAACCGTCGGCCCGGATGAAGTCCGGGTTGTTCGGGTCGAGGCTGTCGGCGATGTAGGCGACCTTGACGCCCTTGCCGGTGGCCAGGTCGGCCGCGCCGGGCTGACCGTTGCCGGTCACGCCGCGCACCGAGTACAGGCCCTCCGGCTCCAGCAGCGGCTTGGAGGGGTCGGAGGGGCAGACCGCGTTGGTCGCGTTCTCCTCGGGCTGGCCGTTGCTGCCCGAAACGGCCTGCGGAGCGGCGTCGCTCTTGGCCGCACCGGCCTTGGTCGCGTCCGCGTCCTTCGCCTTGGTCGCGGCGATCGGGGCCACCTGGACCTGGGTGTCCGCCACCACGGTGGCGACCGCCGGGTCGGCCTGCAGCTTGGCGCGCAGCGCCGGGCTGACCGTGGCCGAGAAGGCGTTGCCGACCACGAAGCTCTTGATGTTGGTGCCGCCGTTGGCCTTGACCTTGTCCAGCAGCGGCGCCTGGGAGTTGGCGGTCTTCTGCTGGCGGTCGCCCAGGTGGCCGTTGTCGGCCGGGGCGTCCGCTATCTGGTCCTTCAGGATCACGATCACCGGTGCCGGCGCCCCGTCCGCGGACGCCGCCTGGGCGTTCTGCGGGTCCTGGAGCGGGGCTGCGTTGGCGATGGTCCCGAGAGTCAGGACCATGGACGCGGTGGTGACCGTGACGGCGGCTGCAAGCTGGGTCTTCCGCCAGCCGATCAATGGACATCCTTTCGTCTGATGAGACGTCAGGTTGCACGGCCCAGCGCACGCGGATCCTGGTCGGACGCACGGTTGCTCCGGACCGCGCGTCCCGACAGCGGTCGCATTCCAGCGCATCCGACACGACCACGACAAGGGGGGAAATCCCCATCAGGAAGTAAAAATGACCATCAGAAAGTAAAATTCACAGTATAAATCGCGCCGCGTCCGTCCCTTTTTCACCGATCAGAGACGGTCAGGGACGGTCAAAACTGCCCGCTGCGGCAGCAAAAGCGCCGGTGGCGGACTCTCGACAGTGGCGGAACATCGCCACTGTCCATCCACTCGCCACCTGCCTGCTACCTACTTGTCGACACTTCGACCCTTCCTTCCCCCGTCGACCGCGATCGAAACAACGCACGGCGGCGAGGCCGCCCGGGCGGCCGGTGAGTTCGTCCACACCCCCGGCCGCCCGGGCGTTTCCGCGGGGGGTTTCACCAGGCGGCATTTCACGAGCTGCTTTCAGGACGAGCCGCCAGCCGCTCCTGAGCGTCCGCCAGGTCCTCGGCGGTCGGCGCGTCGTCCTGGGTGAGCCGGTGGCGCCAGTACCCGGTGAAGTCGATGTCCGACTTCGGCACCCCCTGCTCCTCGATCAGCCACCGGCGGATCGCCCGGACCGCCCCCGCCTCCCCGGCCAGCCAGACGAAGGGCTCACCCCCCGGCAGCACGGCGTCCCGGAACGCCTCGGTCAGCACGGTGCCCGGGGCCGCGCCGTCCCGGTACAGCCACTGCACCTCCAGATCGGCGCGGCTCTCCAGCTCCTGACGTTCCGCCCGGTCGGCGACCTCGATCCACACGTACGCCCGCTCCCCCTCGGGCAGCGCCTCCAGCAGCGTCGCGATGGCCGGCAGCGCGGTCTCGTCCCCCGCCAGCAGCACCCAGTCGGTGTCCGCCGCGACCTCGGCGAGCGGCACCGGCGGGGCGTACAGCGCGGACGGCCCGACCATCCCGAGCCGGTCCCCCGGCGCGGCCCGCAGCGCCCAGCCGGCGGCCGGCCCGGTGTCGCCGTGCAGCACGAAGTCGATCTCGATCCGCCGGGTGCCCGGCTCCCGGCGGCGCAGGGTGAAGCTGCGCAGCAGCGGACGTTCGGCCTCGGGGATCGCCACGTAGGCCTGGTACCAGCCCATCGGGTCGTCCTGCGGCGCGGGCAGGACCGGCTCGCGCTGCCCGGGCCGGGGGAAGCAGAGCTTGAGCTGCTGGTCGGGCGCGGTGCCGACGGTGTCGGCCAGGGTCTCGGCCTCGAAGGTGACCCGGGTGGTGCGCGGCGTGATCCGGCGGACCGCCACGACCTCGACGAAGGTGACGGGCAGTGTCATCGCGAAACCCCTTCGATTGATAACCTTACGGCATAAATAGTTGCCGCCGCGAGGACACTTTACACCATAAGGAGATGCCGGATGACCGTCTACGCCGGGCAGGGCGACGCCCACCGCTCGCTCGCCCTGCTCTGGGGCGCGCCCGAGGAACCGCGCACCGGACGCAGCGGCCCCAAACCGGGCCTGAGTGTGGACGCGATCGTGTCCACCGGAATCGCGGTGGCCGACGCCGAGGGTATGACCGCACTGTCCATGCGCGCCGTGGGCGAACGGCTCGGCCGTACCGCGATGGCGCTCTACACGTACGTGCCGGGAAAGGCCGAACTGCTCGACCTGATGTACGACCGGGCGCTCGCCGAACTACCGGGCGACCGAACGCTGTTGAACGGCTGGCGGGCTGCCGTCGAAGCCTGGGCCGAGCAGCTGTACGCCTGCTACCTGCGCCACCCCTGGATGCTCCAGGTCTCGCAGGCCCGCCCGGTGCTCGGACCCGCCGAACTGGCCGCGATGGAGAGCCTGTTGACCGCCCTGCAACCCGCCGCGCTCCCACCCGAGCGGTTGCGCGGGGCCGTCGCCGCGCTCTGGCAGTTCGTCCACGGCATGGCCGCCACCACCGCCGACACCCGCGGCGCGGCCGCCGCCACCGGCGTCACGGACGAGGACTGGTGGACCACCCGGTCCTCCCAACTCGCCCAGCTGGCGCCGGACTTCCCGGCGCGCTTCCCGCTGCTGACCGCACTGCAGAGCGCCACCGGCGGCGCACCCGAGGAGAGCGGCCGGGAGGCCTTCCGCACCGGGCTCGCGGTGCTGCTCGACGGCATCGCGGTCGGCGCACCCGCGTAGCCGCGCCGGGCGCGGGGGTCGCTGCCTAGCCCCGGCGGGCGGCGGGGATCGCCAGCAGCACGCCGAGCACCAGCAGCGCGGCGTACCCGACGGTCTCGTGACCGTCGGGCACCAGGAAGCGGACGAAGCCGAACAGCCGGAATCCCCCGAGCCGGTCGGCCAGCAGGCCGGAGCCGCCGCCGAGGATCAGCACGAAACCGAGGTAGCCGAGCAGGTTCTTCATACCCCCGAGCCTAGGAATCCGCGACCGCCGGTTCATCCGACTTTCGGCGCGGACCGGGGCCACCAAAGTCGCGGCCCCTCTCCCCGCCCCGCGTCCCGGTGGCTCCGGACGGAGCAGCAGCACCGGCGGCCCGGTGGCGGCGCCGGTACGTTCGCGATGTGCAACCAAAGCGTATACAGCAGAAATCACTTTCCGTCACCGGCCTCGCCGCCGCCTCCGCGGCCTCGGCCCTGGTGCTCGGCATCGGCGCCCCCGCCGCCTCCGCGCAGGACGCCGGCTCCACCGTCGGCGGCGAGCGGCTCGGCCGCCCGACCGTCCAGGTCGCCCCGCTGGCCGGGGCGCCCGCCCTGCCCTCCGGGCTGAGCGGCCGCTCCTGGCTGGTCGCCGACGCCGCCACCGGCGAGGTCCTCGCCGCCCGCGACGCCCACCGGCCGCTGCCCCCGGCCAGCACCCTCAAGATGCTGTTCGCGGACACCGTGCTGCCCAAGTTCGACCGCTCGCTGGAACACCAGGTCACTCCCGCCGAACTCGCCAACCTCGGCGTCGGCAGCAGCCTGGTCGGCGTCAAGGCGGACCTGCCGTACCGGGTCGAGGACCTCTGGCGGGGCGTCTTCCTCAGCTCCGGCAACGACGCCGTACACGTCCTGGCGAACATGAACGGCGGCGTCCCGCAGACGGTCGCCGAGATGCAGACGCGCGCCCACTCCCTGCAGGCCCTGGACACCAAGGTGGTCTCCCCCGACGGCTACGACATGGACGGGCAGGTCTCCTCCGCCTACGACCTCACCCTGTTCGCCCGAGCCGGGCTGCGCAACGCCGACTTCCGCTCCTACTGCTCCACCCGCACCGCGCGCTTCCCCGGCGGGCTGGACAAGACCACCGGCCAGCGCGTCACCTACGACATCGCCAACACCGACCGGCTGCTCGGCAAGTACCCGGGCCTGATCGGCGTCAAGAACGGCTACACCACCAACGCGGGCGCCACCTTCACCGGCGCGGCCGAACGGGACGGCCGCACCCTGCTGGTGACGGTCATGCACCCCGACGCGCAGAGCAAGGTCTACGACGAGGCCGCCAGCCTGCTCGACTGGGGCTTCGCGGCAGCCGGCAAGGTCCAGCCGGTCGGCCGGCTGGTCGAGGACCTCGGCGTCCTGACGACCGCCTCCCCCAGCGTCGCCCCGGAGGCCGCGGCCGCCGACCAGCTGCCGCCCTGGTCCCGCCAGCCCGTCCTCCACAACAGCGGACCAGGCTTCACCCCCGCGCTCTGGTCGGCCGGTGTCCTCGGCACCGCCCTCGCCGTTTGGGGCGCCGCCCGCGCCGCCACCCGCAGCCGCACGGCCCCCGAGTCCGCCCCCGCCACCGGTGCGCCCGGTGAGCCCGGTGCCGGTTCCACCGACTCCGCCGAGATCGGCTCGACCGGCGTCGACGGCCCCAGCCCCCGCCGCCTGACCCGCCGCGTCCGCGCCCTGTTCCACGACGCCCGCGCCCGCCGGACCCGCTGAGCCGCCGACGTTCCCTCTACACTTCGGGCCATGACCACGCCTGACCCCGCCGCCTCGGACCGACTCGCCCGGATCATCAGCCTCTCCTCCGGAAGCTACCTGCTCGTCACCACCTTCAAGAAGGACGGCACCGCGGTGCCGACCCCGGTGTGGGTGGTGCGCGACGGGGAGGCGCTCGGCGTCTGGACCGTCGCGGGCTCCTGGAAGGTCAAGCGGATCCGCAACCGCGCGGACGTCCTGGTCGGCCCCTGCGACGTCAAGGGCCGCCCGACCGGCAAGCAGCACCCGGCCACCGCCGAGATCCTCGGCCCCGAACGCACCGCCGCCTACCGCACCCTGCTGCGGCAGAAGTACGGCCTGCTCGGCGTGCTCACCCTGCTCGGCAGCCGCCTGCGCCGCGGCGAGCGCGGCACCGTCGGCATCCGGATCACCCTGACCTGATCGCTTCGGCGGAGGTGAAGGTCCGTCGGCACGCTCGGCGGGCCGACAAGCTCCGTGGCAGGCTTGCCGGCCATGGGAGAGAACGAGGCCGCGCCGCCGGCCCTGCTGGTGGTGGACGGCGCGAACGTGGTCGGCTCGGTGCCCGACGGCTGGTGGCGCGACCGGCGGGGCGCCGCCGAGCGGCTGCGGGACGCGCTGGTCCCGCTCGCCGCCCGGGGGCTGCCGGACCTGCCCGGCCCGCTGGAAGTGGTGCTGGTGGTCGAGGGCGCCGCCCGGGGCGTGACCGGCCTGCCCGAGGTGCGGGTGGTCGCGGCGGGCGGCAGCGGGGACGACCGGATCGTGGAGCTGGTGCGGGAGGCCCGTACCGAACAGCCGGAGCGGGAGTGCCTGGTGGTCACCGCCGACCGTGAACTGCGTGGCCGGGTCGGCGCGTTGGGTGCGGCGGTGACCGGTCCGCGCAGCGTGCGGCCGTGATCCGGCCCCGGGTCAGCGGGGCTGGACGGCGTACATGCCCCAGTGGATCGACGGATCCGAGGTGTCCACGGTGAACTGGAGGTCCCGGCCCTCACGGGCGGGGATCTCCACGGAGCCGACGCCGGTGGCGTCCACCGGGCACTGCACCGTGAAGTCGGCCGGGGCCAGGCCTCCGACGTGCACCTGCACCGAACCACCGCCCCGGCAGCCGACCTTGACGGTGAACGGCAGCGTCGGGATCACCGCGCCACCGTTCCCGATCCAGTCCGGAATCGAGAGGATGGCATCCTCCGTCTCCGGGGCGGGCAGGATCTCGCCCGTTCCCGGGTGACCGATCGGCCCGTGCGGAGCCGACCCCCCGGCGTCGACCGGCTGCGCCGACGCCGTCCCGGCGAGCGCCACCGACGCCCCCAGCACACCGGCCACCACGGCGAGCACCCGCTTCTTCGTCTGCTTCATCGCCGTCCCCCCATGCGTGTTCATGCGTCCGTGCCGATCTTCGGCACACGAAGTGATCGTACGGCGCCGAACGACATCGGGGGACAGTGACGCACGCCCCCCCGAGGATCCCCGACCGCGTCCGCGAACCGGATCCGGGGATTTCGCCGGCAGGCGGGAGCCAGCCGCTCCGGTCGTCCGACTGTTGCGGGGTGAGTGCGAAGTCGCCGGGTGTCCGGCCGTGGTCACTCCCAGGGCCAGGCGACGGCGCGGCCGCGCTCCAGCAGCGGGATCATCGTGAACGCGGCGTCGCTGAGCCCGCCGAACGTGTGGCGGTTCGGGCCCGGGGCGGCGTGCCCCCGCGCGTAGCCGAGCAGATTCCAGGTGTAGACGGGGACATCGGCCGGGACGGGCAGGAAGGGGTCGTCCCGGGACCAGTGGGCCTGCTCGTCGGTGACCACCACCACCCGGTCGTGGCTCCGGTAACGGAGGCTCACCGCGGCAGCGGTTTCGGTTCCGCCGAGGTCCTCGAAGCGTTCAAGGGTGCGCAGCACCGGCTCGTCCCGGTCCAGCGTGACCTCCTTGCTGAACGATCCGTACTGGACGAGGTCGGCCTCCTCCGCCCGCCGGGCGATCACCGTGCCGAAGATCGCGGCCGCGTCGGCCTGGGTCAGCTCGGTGTGCGGGTCGGGGGTGCCGAACATCGAGCCGGAACGGTCGACCAGCACCAGGGTTCGGCCGGGCAGGGCGGGGACGCGGGCGAGCGAGTGGCCGAGGGCGGTCTCCAGCGCGTCGGTCCACCGGGCCGAGGGCGCGTTGCGGTGGGCGGCCAGGAAACGCAGCGGGAACTGGCGCGAGCGGAGGACCTCGTCGGGGTCGGAGATCCGCCGGGCCACCTCCCGGGCCACCTCGTCCGGGACTCCGGCGCGGTCGAAGTTGCGCAGGTTGCGCACCAGCGCCATCGGGCCCATCGAGGGGATGACGGCCTCCCAGACGGCGGCGTCCAGCGGGCCCTGCAGCCAGCCGGCCAGGGCCTCCCAGGTCATCCCGGCCTCGGCGAGGCGGCGGACCCCCTCGGGGCCGGTGACCAGGGCGCGCCGGTCGGCCTGCGGAACGGCGAGCAGCGCCTGGTGGGCGTTCAGCAATCGCTCGGTGGCGGGCGGCACGGCGCTGTCCGGGTGGTGGCGGCGGTCCAGGGCGTACCGGAACAGCCCGCCCTGCCAGGGCTTGTCCGGGTCGGGCGCGGGGTGGGTCAGTTCCAGGACGTCACCGAAGCGGACGCGGCGCGAGGGCGTGTCGTACTTCAGCAGGGCGCGGCCGGTGTAGAGGCGGCGGACGGCGTCGCCGATGCCCCGGCGCAGCGGCTGGGGCAGCCGACGGCCGTACCGGGAGGTCCAGTAGGCCAGCAACTCCCCGGGTTCGTCGGGGCGTTGGAGGACGGCGTCGACGGCCTGGCGGGAGAGCCCGGCGGCGCCCGCCTCGGCCCTGGCGTGGACGAACTCGGCCGCGCCGACCACCGCGGCGCTGCGGATGTTCGCCTCGGTGCGCAGCCAGCGCAGCAGTCCGACCGTCCAGCGCGGGTCGCTCAGCGCGTGTTCGCGGATCAGCCGCAGGAAGCGGGTGTCGCGGACTCCGGAGCCCTCGTAGTAGCTGCGCCCGTCGACGAGGAGGGAGACGGCGAGCAGGAACAGTTCGCTCTTCGGCTCCCGGGTGTACCCGCGGCCGCCCTGGTGGTTGGCGACCAGCTCGGAGGCGGTGCCCCGGCGTGCGGCCGACTCGAAGTCGTGACCGAGCCAACGGCCGTGGACGGCCAGTGAGGAGGTGGCCCCGCCCTTGGTGAGTCCCGGTAGGTCCCGCTGGATCTCGGCCCTGGTGTCGGCTTTGGTCCGCGAACGATTGAACCGGGTCATGCAGAGGTCCCCCTGGTGGGTGGGAAGAGTGAGAGCGCGCGACAAGGCGGGCGCCTCCCGGGATCAGAGAAACGGGCACCGGTGTGGTTTTTTCGACAGGAAGTAACCGGGGCCGGGCGCATCGGGAGGCGCCGTCCCGGACGCTACCGGGTCCGCGTCGGGACGTCATCCGAATATTCGCGCGGGAATTTCGGAGCTGGCGGGAACCAGGCAGTCCGATCGTCCGACTGCTGTGGGGTGAATGCGAAGTCGCCGGGTGTCCGGCCGTTGAGTGTGCTGGTGGGGTTCGCCCTGCTGCTGGTGGTGGTGTTCGTGGTGGCGTTTGCGGTGGGGCGGCAGGCGGGGCCGGTGGCGCCGGGGCTGACGCCGAGCCGGAGCGGCGGGGCGTCGCCCGGGATGGGCGGGCACGACATGGGCGGGATGCGGTGAGCCCGGTCGCGGGGGCCGACGCCGGGGCGCTGGTGTCCACCGATCTGGCGGTCGGCGGGATGACCTGCGCGGCCTGCGTGGGCCGGGTGGAGAAGCGGCTGGGCCGGATCGACGGGGTGACGGCCGGAGTGAACCTGGCGACCGGACGGGCCCGGGTGCTGCACCCGGCCGGAGTGTCCGTCGAGGAGCTGGTCGCGGCGGTCGAACGGGCGGGCTACACCGCCGAGTTGGCGTCGGCAAAGGTGCCCGGCGGGTTGGCGGAGGAGGAACCGGACGAGCGGTGGCGGCTGTTGGTCACCGCCCTGCTGGCCGTCCCGGTGCTGGTGCTGTCGATGGTGCCCGCGCTGCAGTTCACCGCCTGGCAGTGGGTCTGCTTCGCGCTGGCCGGGCCGGTGGTGACCTGGGGTTCGGCAGGCTTCCACCGCCGGGCCCGGCAGGGGCTACGGCACGCCGCCGCGACCATGGACACCCTGGTCAGCCTGGGCGTGGTGGCCTCCTTCGGCTGGTCGGCGTACGCGCTGTTCCTCGGCGGGGCAGGCCGGCTGGGCATGCGGATGCCGTTCTCACTGACCGCCGACGGCGGCGGCACGGCGCACGTCTACCTGGAGGCGGCGGTCGGTGTGCCGCTGTTCGTGCTGGCCGGGCGGCTGCTGGAGGGCCGGGTGCGGCGGCGCAGCGGCTCCGCACTGCGAGCACTGGCCGAGCTGGGCGCCAAGCAGGTGTGTCTGCGGGCGGAGGACGGCGAGGAACAGCTGATACCGATCGAACTCCTGCTGCCAGGTCAGGAGTTCGTGGTACGGCCGGGGGAGCGCGTGGCCACCGACGGGGTGGTGGTCGAGGGCGGTTCGGCGCTGGACCTGAGCCTGCTGACCGGGGAGAGCGTACCGGTCGAGGTCGGCCCGGGGGACCAGGTGGCGGGTGCGACGGTGAACGTCGGCGGCGCGCTGGTGGTCCGGGCGACGGCGGTCGGCGCGGACACCCAACTGGCCCGGATCACCGCCCTGGTGGCGGACGCCCAGGCCGGCAAGGCTCATGCCCAGCGGCTGGCGGACGCGGTGGCCGGGGTGTTCGTGCCCTGCGTGCTGACGGTCGCGGTGTGCGTGCTGGGCTTCTGGCTGGGCGCGGGCGCGGCCCCGCAGGCGGCGGTCACGGCGGCGGTCGCGGTGCTGGTGGTGGCCTGCCCGTGCGCGTTGGGTCTGGCGACCCCGACCGCGCTGCTGGCGGCCACCGGGCGCGGCGCCGAACTCGGCGTGCTGGTGCGCGGCCCGGAGGTGCTGGAGAGCCTGCGCCGGGTGGACACCGTGGTGATGGACAAGACCGGCACGCTCACCACCGGCCGGATGGAGCTGGCGACGGTGACGGTCGCCGGGGGCTCCGCAGAGGAGTTCACCGAGAAGTTCACCGAGGAGGAGGTGCTCCGGCTGGCCGGCGCGGTCGAGCACCGCTCGGAGCACCCGATCGGACGGGCCGTCGCGGCGGCCGCCCGGGAGCGGTGTGGTCCCCTCCCGACGGTGGAGGGCTTCGCGGCCACGGCCGGTCTCGGGGTGTCCGGCACGGTCGAGGGCCGCGCCGTCCGGGCGGTACGGCCGGACGACGTCTCCCTGTCCCCGGCGCTGGCCGAGGCCGTGGCGGCCGCCGGGGAGGCGGGCCGCACGGCGGTGCTGGTGGAGCTGGACGGGCGGGGCGCCGCAGTCCTGGCGGTCGGCGACACGGTGCGCTCGGGCAGCTGGCGGGCGCTCCACCGGCTGCGCGGGATGGGCCTGGAGACCGTACTGCTGACCGGCGACGGCCCGGGCGCGGCCCGCGCGGTGGCGGCCGAGCTGGGCATCGAGCGGGTGCACGCCTGCGCCTCGCCCGAGCGCAAGGCCGAGGTGGTGGCCGAGCTGCGGGCCGCCGGACGGACGGTGGCGGTGGTCGGCGACGGCGTCAACGACGCGGTCGCGCTGGCCTCGGCGGACCTCGGGGTGGCCCTGGCCTCCGGCAGCGACGCCGCGATCGGCGCGGCCGGGCTGACCCTGGTGCGCGGGGACATCGAGGCCGTGGTGGACGCGGTGCGGCTGGCCCGGCAGACCCTGGCGACGATCCGGGCCAACCTGCTCTGGGCCTTCGGCTACAACCTGGTGCTGATCCCGCTGGCGGCCGTCGGACTGCTGAACCCGATGCTGGCGGCGGTCGCGATGTCGCTGAGCTCGCTGCTGGTGGTGGGCAACAGCCTGCGGCTGCGCACCTGGCAGCCGGGGCGTGGCCGCCAGAAGGGGGGTCGACGGTGAAGGCGACGAGGGTGTTCGAACAGTTCAAGGTGGTCGCCCCGCCGGTCGCGGCGGCGGCACTCGCGCTGACCCTGCTCACCGGCTGGACGGCGGTCGGCGGGGCCGGCGGACCCCGGCCGGTGGCGGCCGACGCCGGCTGGGTGCTGCTGCCCACGGCCGGCGCCGCCCCGGCGACGGCGGCCTTCTTCACGGTCCGCAACCCGGGCGACGTCCCGGACGAACTGACCGGCGCCAGCTGGGAGTTCGGCGGCCCGATCACCCTGAAGCGGCACCTCCACCAGGGTGCGGCGGGCAGCTGGGAGCCGGTCGCCGCCCTGCCGGTGCCCGCCCGGGGCGAACTGGCGATGTCCCCCGAGGACGCCGACCTGATGATCGCCGCTCCGCCCCCGCTGAAGCCCGGCCAGTGGGTGGGCTTCACCCTCACCTTCCGGCACAGTCCCCCGCTGCGGCTGGTCGCCCGGGTGCTGTCGCCGGGCGCGCGGCCGCGCTGAGGCCGGGCGGCAGAACGGGCGACGTACCGGGCCGGGCGCCGGGTCGGGTGAACCTCGGCGGTGCCGGGCCCCGTTGGAGACAGTGGTGGGCGGCCCGTGTGTGGGGCGCGGCCGCACACCACTTTCACGCGGACGGGCCGCCGCCCTGGGGCCGACCGGGCGTGCCCCGGGCCGGCCGGCGGGGTGTGACCGCGCCGCCCGTACGTCGCGCGTGCGTCAGCCCGGACGTCGCCCCCACGTCAGCCGTGCGGGACGACCGCGACCGGCGCCTCGGCGTGGTGCAGCGCCGCGTGCGCGACCCGGCCGAGCCGGGGGCCGAGCTCGATCGGGCGGCGGCGCCGGCCGACCACGACCAGGGCGGCCCCGGCGGAGGTCTCCACGAGGCCGCGGGCGGCGCCGAGTCGGACGTCCTCGACCACCTCGACCTCGGGGTGCTGCTCGCGCTGCCCGGCCAGGGCGAGCGACAGCAGCTTGGCCTCCAGCGACTCCAGCTGGGCGGTCTCCCCCGCCGGTACGGCACCGCCCGCGTAACCGAACAGCGGCGGCAGGTCCCAGCCGTGCACCGCCCGGAGCCGGGCGCCACGCAGCGCGGCCTCGCGGAAGGCGAAGGCGAGCACTTCCTCCTCGGGGCCGTGCGCGTCGACGCCGACCACCACCTCGCCCCCCGTCGCCCGCCCCTCCCGCACCACGATCACCGGCGTACTGCTCCGCCCGGCCACCGCCATGCTCACCGAGCCGAGCAACAGCCCGGTGAAGCCGCCGAGCCCGCGCGAGCCGAGCACCAGCAGGTCGGCGTCCTCGGCGGCCGCCACCAGTCCGTCCACGGGTGCGTCCAGGACCACGTCGGTGGACACGGCCAGGCCGGGGTGGCGCTCGCGGATCTCGTCGGCGGCCCCTGCCAGGGTGCGCTGGGCGGCCTCCGGCAGGTCGTCCGGCTCCGCGAAGGAGGACACCCCGTCGGTCAGCCACGGCCAGGCGTGCACCAGCCGCAGCGAGGCCCCACGCCGTACCGCCTCCTCGGCGGCCCAGTGGGCGGCGGCGGTGCCGGCGGGCGAGCCGTCCACCCCGGCCGCAACGGTTGACGTCATGACGGTTCCTCCACTGATTCGGCGCCGGGAACGGTGCGCCCTGACGCCCCGTCCACTCCTGGTCCCCACCCTGACGTCCGGACCCTGCCCCCGCCAGAGGCCGCAAGCCCCGCGCCGACGGGACGAAAGACCCGTCCGCCGGAACATTACGTGCGACCCCGGCCTCCACCGCGTCGACACCCGGGCACTACCGTGTGCACACGGCGTTCCCGCTGGTCGGACGGCACCGAAGCCGCCCGGCCCCACAGCGGCGGACGGTCAGGGCGAGAACGAGGAGGACAGCGGTGGGCGGAGCGGACGGCAGCGCGGCGGGCGGCGGCGCGCGGATGCCCCGGCTGCGCCTGGACGAGCTGCTGGAGGAGTTGCAGTGGCGGATCGACGCGGCGCGCGGGACGCAGAACCGGGTGCACAACCTGCTGGAGGCGGTGCTCGCGGTCGGCCGCGAGCTGGACCTCGCCCAGGCGCTGCACCGGATCGTGGAGGCCGCCGCCGACCTGGTGGACGCCCGCTACGGCGCGCTGGGCGTGATCGGGCCGGACGGGCACTCGCTGTCGCAGTTCCTGACGGTGGGTCTGTCCGACGAGGAGATCGCCGAGATCGGCCCGCCGCCGTCCGGCCGGGGCATCCTCGGCGAGCTGATCCGCCATCCGCAGCCGCTGCGCTGCCCGGTGCTGTCCGAGCACTCGGCCTCGGTCGGCTTCCCGGCGAACCACCCGCCGATGCACACCTTCCTGGGGGTGCCGGTACGGGTGCACGGCGAGGTGTTCGGCAACCTCTACCTGACCGACAAGCGCGGCGGGCTGGACTTCGACGAGGACGACGAGGCGGTGATCTCCACCCTGGCGGTCGCGGCCGGGGTCGCGATCGACAACGCCCGCCTCTACGAGGAGGCGCAGCTGCGCCAGCGCTGGCTGCGGGCGAGCACCGAGATCACCCGCAGCCTGCTGTCGGGCGCGCCGCGTCTGGAGGTGGTCGAGCTGATCGCCCGCCGGGCCCGGGAGATCGCGGGCGCCGAACTGGCGGACGTCTCGGTGGCGCTGGCCGGCCCGGAGGAGCTGGCCGATGAGCTGACGGTCGAGGTCGCGCTCGGTGGCTCGCCGGACGCCCGGCTGGGGGTGACCGTGCCGGTGGACGGCACCGTCTCCGGCGCCGCGTACGTCTCCGGCTCGCCGGTGACCAGCGACGAGCTGGCCTGCGACACCCGCTTCCCGGCCGGTCCGGCGGGCCGCTTCGACGGGCTGGGCCCGGCCGTCGCGGTACCGCTGGGCACCGGCGCCGGATACGGGCGCGGCGTGCTGCTGCTGGCCCGGGCGCAGGGGCAGCCCGCCTTCGGGCCGGAGGAGACCGGCCCGCTGCTGGGCTTTGCCGATCAGGCGGCGCTGGCCCTGGAGCTGGCCGAACGGCGGCGTGACGCCGAGCAGTTGAACCTGCTGGAGGACCGCGACCGGATCGCCCGGGACCTGCACGACCTGGCCATCCAGCGGCTGTTCGCCACCGGGATGACGCTGCAGAGCGCGGGCCGGCTGATCGAGAGCCCGGCCGCCGCGGACCGGGTCGCCCGGGCGGTGGCGGACCTGGACGAGACCATAAAGATCATCCGCTCGACCATCTTCGGCCTGCGCGCCCACAGCGAACCCGACCGCGGCCTGCGCGCCCGCGCCACCCGGGTCGTCACCGAGGCGCAGGGGCCGCTCGGCTTCGCGCCCCGGCTCAGCATGGAGGGCCTGCTCGACACCGACGTGCCGCAGGAGCTGGCCGAGCACGTGGTGGCCGTCCTCGCCGAGGCGCTCAGCAACGCCGCCCGGCACGCCCGCGCCACCCGGGTCGAGGTGACCCTGCGCGCCCTGGCCGGGCAGGTGGTGCTCACGGTGGCCGACGACGGGGTGGGCGTGCCCGAGGGCGGTCGGCGCAGCGGGCTGCGCAATCTCACCGAGCGCGCCGAGCGGGTCGGCGGGGCCTTCACCCTCGGCCCGGCGGACGGCGGGGGCGGCGGCACCCGGCTGGTGTGGGAGGCACCGCTCGGGTCCTGAGCGGGGAAGGGCTTCCGGGGCGATCACCCTCGCCCGTCGTCCCTCAGACGCGGAAGGCCAGCAGGCGGTACTGCGGGTCGGAGCGCGGGGTGTCCTGGTCGGGGAGCGCGGCGAGCGCCCGTCGCGTGGCGGCCGCGTCGGCGGGGGTCCCGGCACCAGGGGATGCGGCCCTGGTCGACGGACTTCCGCCAGGCGCGGGGGCTGCGTCCCTGGCCGAGGCCCGGGAAAGTGCTCTCGGCCGCCGGACGGAGGCCGAGGGCGGCGGACTGGGCCGTCAGGCGCTCGACGTTGTCCGTCACCTGCGGGGCACCCTGGACCGCCCGGGCGAGTTCCGAGTCGGCGGGGGCCGAGAGCAGGACTCCGCCGTCCTCGCCGGGGGCGAGCCGGAAGGGCGCCGGCTGGACGGCCGGGAGGGCACCGATGGTGTAGACCACCCGGCCGACCGCGGCCCGGGCCAGCAGTTCCAGCGCCCGGTCGCGGTCGAGGACGGGCAGGTCGTGCGGGTCGTAAGCGCTGTTCATGCCTGCGATGGTCGCCCGGGCTGGGCGAGCCCGCGAGGGCCGATGGTCCCGCCGGGGCCCAGGGCTGATGGGCCCTCAGCCCCGACCGAACCGCAGCCCGGACGGCTGCGCGGCGGAGGACTGCCGCAGTTCGGTGGCGATCAGCGCCGCCTGCACCCGGCGCTCCACGCCCAGTTTGGCGAGCAGCCGGGAGACGTGGTTCTTCACCGTCTTCTCGGCCAGGTAGAGCCGTTCGCCGATCTGCCGGTTGGTCAGGCCCTCCCCGATCAGCGCCAGCACCTCCTGCTCGCGCGCGGTCAGCCCCGGCCCGGCGGTCACCGGCTGGGCGGGCGCGGCGTCGGTGCGCAGCCGGTTCAGCAGGCGGGTCGCCGCACCGGGGTCGAGCATCGACCGTCCAGCGGCTACGGTACGGACGGCGGCGACCAGGTCGGTACCGCTGATCTGCTTCAACACATAGCCGGCCGCGCCCGCCATCACGGCGTCCAGCAGCGCCTCCTCGTCGTCGAAGGAGGTCAGCATCAGACAGGCCAGGTCCGGCATCCGCGACCGCAGCTCACGACAGACCGACACCCCGTCCCCGTCGCCCAACCGCACGTCCAGCACCGCCACATCGGGCCGCAGCGCCGGCACCCGCACCAGGGCCTGCTCGGCCGTCGCGGCCTCGCCGACCACTTCCAGGTCCGGCTCGCCGTCCAGCAGATCGTGCACCCCGCGGCGCACCACCTCGTGGTCGTCCAGCAGGAACACCCGGACCGGCGCCGAGCCCCCGGTACCCTCCGCCTTGGTCGCCATCACGCGGCTCCACCTTCATCAACCCCCGCACACTCCCAGCAGGGCCCACCGCATCATCCCCCGCCCGGCCTCACGGGAGCAGGGCCCAATGGCCCCATTTCGGGAGCAACGCCCCCTCAGCGCCCCTGCCGTTGTACGTTCCCCAGTCCCATCAGCAGGAACGCGAGCGCCACCCCGGCGCCGCCGACCGCCGCCAGCACCACCCTCGGCACGACGCCGCCCCCGCTCGACAGCAGGATCGCCACCGCCCCCAGCGAGGCCACCGCCGCTCCCACGACCAGCCACCCCGCCAGCGTCACCGCCGCCGGGCGGCCCGTACGCGGCACTGGGCCGACGTCCAGGGCGGCCCAGCGGGCGGCGGTCTCCCGCTGCTCGCCGCGCCGGTCCCACAGGGCCCGCACCCGCAGGGCCGTGCCGCCGACCAGCCCGGCGAGGGCCACCTGGGCGGCGGGGCGCCAGTCGGACAGAGCCAGCAGCAGGGCGCCGGCCAACGCCAGCCCCGCCCACCACATCACGCAGGCCGCCGCCGCGGCACGGGTGGAGCGGGGCCGGTCGGCGCCGGCCTGGAGGTCGGCGATGGCGGGGAGGTACCAGACGCAGCCGCTGGCGGTGAGGGCGGCGGTGCCGATGGCGAGGACGGTGTGGGTCACGGGCCGGCCTTCCTTTTCGCACGGGGATCGCACGGAGTTCACGGAGCGGGGACAACGGAGCCGTCCCCGCCCGCCCGGGGGCAGCGACGCGGGCGGGGACGGCGTTCAGGGGGTACGGCCTCGGTGCGGCCTCAGCCGTCGGAGCCGGACGGGGAGGAGGAGGACGACACCCGCCCCCGCTCCGCCCGCGGCAGCGGCCGGTCGTACTTCGCCGGCTCCACGTCGCCGAGGTGCTTGGCCGGCTTGCCGGTGTTCTCCAGCACGTCCCGGGCCGCGATGTCCGGGTGGTGCAGGTCGAAGGCCGGCGATTCCGACCGGATCCGCGGCAGCTTGACGAAGTTGTGCCGGGGCGGCGGGCAGGAGGTGGCCCACTCCAGCGAGCGGCCCCAGCCCCACGGGTCGTCCCCGGTCACGCGCTCGCCGTACTTGGCGGTCTTCCAGACGTTGTAGAGGAACGGCAGGATCGACAGCCCGAGCAGGAAGGACCCGATGGTCGAGACGGTGTTGAGCGTGGTGAACCCGTCCGAGGCCAGGTAGTCGGCGTACCGGCGCGGCATGCCCTCCGCGCCGAGCCAGTGCTGCACCAGGAACGTCGTGTGGAAGCCGACGGTGAGCGTCCAGAAGGTGATCCTGCCGAGCCGCTCGTCGAGCTTCTTGCCGGTCATCTTGGGCCACCAGAAGTGGAAGCCGGCGAACATCGCGTACACCACCGTGCCGAACAGCGTGTAGTGGAAGTGCGCGACGACGAAGTACGAGTCGGAGACGTGGAAGTCGATCGGCGGCGCGGCGAGCAGCACGCCCGTCAGACCACCGAACAGGAAGGTGACCAGGAAGCCGACCGTCCACAGCATCGGCGTCTCGAAGCTCAGCGAGCCCTTCCACATGGTGCCGACCCAGTTGAAGAACTTGACTCCCGTCGGCACCGCGATCAGGAAGGTCATGAACGAGAAGAACGGCAGCAGCACCTGCCCGGTGACGTACATGTGGTGCGCCCACACCGTCACCGACAGGCCCGCGATGGCCACCGTCGCGGCGATCAGGCCCGCGTAGCCGAACATCGGCTTGCGGCTGAACACCGGGATGACCTCCGAGACGATGCCGAAGAACGGCAGCGCCAGGATGTACACCTCCGGATGGCCGAAGAACCAGAACAGGTGTTGCCAGAGCATCGCCCCGCCGTTGGCCGGGTCGAAGACGTGCGAGCCGAACTTGCGGTCGCATTCGAGCGCGAGCAGCGCGGCGGCCAGCACCGGGAAGACCAGCAGCACCAGCACCGAGGTGAGCAGCACGTTCCAGCAGAAGATGGACATCCGGAACATGGTCAGTCCGGGGGCCCGCATGCAGATGATGGTGGTGATGAAGTTGACCGCGCCGAAGATGCTGCCGAAGCCGGACAGCGTCACGCCCATGATCCACATGTCGGAGCCGACGCTCGGCGAGTGGACGGCGTCGGACAGCGGCGCGTAGAGGAACCAGCCGAAGTCGGCGGCGCCCTGCGGGGTGGCGAAGCCGGCGGCGGCGATCAGCGAGCCGAACATGAACAGCCAGAAGGACAGCATGTTCAGGCGCGGGAAGGCCACGTCCGGGGCGCCGATCTGCAGCGGCATGATCCAGTTCGCGAAGCCGGTGAACAGCGGCATCGCGAAGAGCAG
Organism: Kitasatospora sp. NPDC056531; assembly: GCF_042794375.1. Taxonomy (NCBI): domain Bacteria; kingdom Bacillati; phylum Actinomycetota; class Actinomycetes; order Kitasatosporales; family Streptomycetaceae; genus Kitasatospora; species Kitasatospora sp. NPDC056531. The sequence goes on from NZ_JBHTTU010000024.1 coordinate 35,495, forward strand.
CAGCATCACCGAACCGTGCATGGTGAAGGCCTGGTTGAACTGCTCGTTGGAGAGGATCTGGGTGCCGGGCCGGGCGAGTTCGGCGCGCATGACCAGCGCGAGGATGCCGCCGATCAGGAAGAACGCGAACGAGGACACCAGGTACATGGTGCCGATCGTCTTGTGGTCGGTGGTGGTCAGCAGCCTGACCACGGCCGAGCCGGGTCGGCGGGCCCGAACCGCCCCTGCCGGCAGGGGCGTTGGCGGTGAGGTGGGGTCGCCCTGTGCCTGGGTGGCGCTCAAGGACGCACTCCTTCGGAACGTCGTACGAATGATGGCGCTCCATGATCCGAACGCACCGCCTCCGCACCCCAGGGCCCTTGGGCCCGCCCGTCCGGGGCCGCTGGGCCCGAGTTCCCGGGCCCGCACCGGGACCTCCCGCCGGGCCCCGAGCGCGCCGTCGCGCTCGCTCAGCCCGCCAGCCGGGCGATCTGGCCGCGCTCCAGCGCGGCGTACACCGCGCCGTCCGGGCCGACGGCGATCCCGTGCGGCTCGGCGCCCGGGCCGGGGATCGGGTAACCGTCGAGCCGCCCGTCCGGAGTCAGCACCCCGATCCGGCCGGCGCCCCACTCGGTGAACCAGAGCCGCCCGTCGGGGCCGGCCGCGATCGCGTGCGGCTTGGCGGCCCGGTCGGCGAGCGGGTACTCGGTGACCTGCCCGTCCACGGTGATCCGCCCGAGCAGCCCGCCGCCGATCCCCACGTACCAGAGCGCGCCGTCCGCCCCGGCCGCGATCCCGACGGGCGCGGTGCCCTCGGTGGGCAGCCGGTGGACGGTCACCTCGCCCCCGACGCTTACCCGGGCGACGGCGTTCGCCTGGTTGAGCGTGCACCACAGCGCACCGTCCGCCCCGGCGGTGATCAGCGACGGGAACGCCCCGGCCAGCGGCAGCGGAAACTCCGTCACCTGCCCGTCCACGGTGATCCGCCCAACCCGGTCGACGTTCAGCTCCGTGAACCAGAGCGCCCCGTCGGGCCCGGCCGCGATCCCGTACGGCCCGGCGTCCTCCGTCGGCACCCCGTACGAACCCGCCTCGCCGTCCACCGTGATCCGTCCGATCCGGTGGTCCCGCATCCGGCTGAACCACAGTGCCCCGTCCGGCCCCGCGGTGATCACCGACGGTCCGCACCCAGGCGCGCCCAGGCCGAACCGCTCCACCGAGCCGTCCGCCGACAGCCGCCCGATCTCCCCGGCGTGCACGAGCGTGAACCACACGCGCCCGTCCGGCCCCACGGCCACCCCGTACGGCCCGGCCCCCGCCTCGGCCACATCGAACAGTTCCATCCACACCCCTCGGACGCTATTGCGACATGCGTCGCGTTAATGATGCTCGCACGTCCGCCCCGCCCGGGGCAACCGGCTCATTCGCGACCGCCCGCCAGCCCCCGCAGCGCCGAGATCACTCCGCTCCCCGCAGCGCAGACCGGGACGGCGAGCAGGGCGCCGATGATGCCCGCGATGCCGGCGCCGGCGACCACAGCGACCATGATCGTCGCCGGGTGCAGCTCGACCGTACGGCTCTGGATGATCGGCTGCAGGATGTTCCCCTCGATCATCTGGACCGTCAGCACCACGCCGAGCACCCACAGCGCCGTCCCGAGACCGCCGTCGGCGAGGGCGACCAGCACGGCCACCGTGCCGGACAGGAAGGCCCCGACGAAAGGGATGTAGGCACCCATGAAGACCAGCGCACCGAGGCCCGGCGCACCGGGGACACCGAGGGCGAGCAGGCCGATGGTGATGAAGCCGGCGTCGATCAGGGCGATCAGGGTGGTGCCGCGCATGAAGCCGGCCATCGCCTCGAAGGCGCGCCCGGCGCAGGCGATCACGGTTTCGGCACCGCGCCCGGGCAGGTAGGAGCGGATGGTGTCGCCGGTGCGGTGGCCGTCGCGGAGGAAGAAGAAGACCAGGGCCAGCGCCAGCACCCCGCCGGTGATCAGCTGGGTGAGCAGGCCCAGGCCGGAGAGTACGCCGCTGGTGAGCGTGGAGAGCAGCGAGTTGGTCTCGCCCTTGGCGTTGGTCAGGGCGTGCTGGATCTTCTCCCCGAACGGGCCCAGCCACTCGGCCAGCCGGTTGCCGGCCGCCGGGAGCGACGCGGCGATGTGCGGGGCACTGTTCACCAGCGAGTTGACCAGCAGCACGATCACCCCGACCACCACCGCGACCAGCACGATGCAGGTCAGCCCGGCCGCCAGGCTCCGGCTCACGCCCCGGCGGACCAGCCAGGGCACCACGGGGTGCAGCAGCGCGGCCCCGAGCAGCGCCAGGACGAACGGCACGGTCGCCGCCCGCAGCTCGACCAGGGCGAAGACCACCAGCGAGGCGACGGCGATCAGCAGGATCACCGCCACCGACCAGGCCGCCGCCCCCCGAACGGCCGGCGGCAGCATCAGGTACGGCCTGCGGTGGTCGGGCTGCCCACCGGGCGGGCGTTCCACGGACACGGCCACCTCCGCCGGGGATCGTCATTGAGTCCGAACCGACCCATCTCAACAGAGAATCTGACGATCTGCCCGTTTTGCGGCTAAGCGGCCGCCTCGATCCGCACCACCCCGTCCCCGCCCGCACCCGCACCCGCACCCGCACCCGCGAAGGCCAGCACCCGCCGCGCCTCCGCCTCCGCCGCCTCCCGGTCGGCCCGCGTCAGCCGGACGAACGGCTGGACGACGACCTCCTGCTCCCCCGTCAGCCGCCACGTCCCGACGACCAGCCCGTCCACCAGCAGGGTGCCGAGCACGAGCCCGTTCTGGGTCATCACCCGCCCCTTGTACTCCTCCGGCAGCACCCGGCTGCGGTCGGCGTGCGAGAGCAGCAGGTTGTCGAAGGGCGCGACCAGCCGCACCGGCGCCGGGACGTCCGGCGCCGGCCGGGGCGCCTCTGGAAGGTCGTACAGCAGCCGACCCCGCTCGTCCCGGAAGGTCAGCAACCGCGGCGCGAGCCGCCCCAGCACCGCGCCGAGCCGGCTGAGGCCGCACCACTTCTGCAGGTCGGCCACGCCGGCCGGGCCGAAGGCCGCCAGGTAGCGCAGCACCAGGTCGTCCACCGACGGCGAGGGGTCGAGAGGGCGACCGAGCCAGGCCTCGGCGGTGGTGTGCGCGGCCGGGTCGCGGTCCGGGCGGCTCACGGCGAGCAGCGCGCCGAGCTGCTGGAAGGTGCGCGGCTGCGCCTCGACCAGTGCCCGGGCCTCGGCCGCCAGCGCGTCGAGGTCCAGCCCGGCCAGCCGCTTGCCGTAGGTGGTGCGCAGCGCCTGGTCCAGGACGGGCTGGAGCAGCGGGCGCAGCGTCCGGCAGTCCTCGGCGGTGACCAGGTGGATGGTGCCGCGCTGGAGGGCGATCCGGACCACCGCCCGCTGTTCGATCAGCGTGCTCAGCCGCTCCGGGGAGAAGGCGTCCAGCCGGGAGAGCAGCCCGAGGTAGGGCGGCTGGGGTACGGCCTGGGCCTGGAGCCCGCCGAGGTGGTGGATGACCTCGGAAGGCGCCAGGTCGGTGCGGGCGAGCAGGTGCTGACGGGCCAGCAGGGCCCGGCCGAGCGCCCGGGTGCCGAGCACCGTCACCGGCGGCCGTCCAGCACCGAGCGCAACAGGGAGATCCGGTTGGTGGTGATGGAGTCGACCCCGGTGTCGCGCAGCCGGCGCATGGTGCGCCGCAGGTCGGCCGTCCAGGTGGAGACGGCGAGCCCGGCGTCCGCCGCGGCACCGACGAACTCGGGGGTGACCAGGCCGAACGGCGGGTTGAGGAAGGCCGGGCGCAGGTCCTTCAGCAGGGCGGGCGCGGGCATCCTGGGCTGCTTCCAGGTGAGCGCGATGGAGGCGTCCGGGGTGAGTTCGCGCACCGCGAGCATGGCGGTGACGGGGCCGCAGAAGGCGACCAGCCGTTCGGCGCCGAGCCCGGTGACGACGGACCAGGTGGCGGCGGCCGGGCCGGGCTCGTCCAGGTCGATCAGCAGCCGGGCGCCGTTCGCGTCCGCGACGCTCTTGACCGCCTCGGCGAGGGTGGGGATCGCCAGCTCGCCCCGGCGCAGCTCGTCCAGCTGCTCGACGGTGACCCGGTCGATGGAGCGCGGGTCGCCCCAGAGCCGCTCCAGGGTGCGGTCGTGCAGCAGCACCGGCACCTTGTCGCGGGTGAGCTGGACGTCCACCTCGACGGCGTCGGCCCCGGAGGCGAGCGCGGACTCGACCGAGGGCAGGGTGTTCTCCCGGTAGCGGTACGGGTCGCCGCGGTGGGCGACGGCGAGCACCGGGCGGCGGTCGGCGGGCACGGGGGCGGTGCGGGCGAGACTCATCGAATCAGTCCAGAAAGCCAGGGGGCGGTTGAAGGACAGGGCTAGCGTCGTTCGATCATCACATTGGTGGACTTGATGACCGCCGTGGCCGGTGCGCCGGGGACCAGGTTCAGCTCCTCCGCCGACTCCCGGCTGATCAGCGACACCACCCGGAAGGGCCCGGCCTGCACCTCCACCTGCGCGGCCACGTCGCCGAGCCGCACGTCGGTGACGATCCCGGGGAAGCGGTTGCGGGCGGAGGACGGCCGGCCCTCTGCCTCGGCGACCTCCGGCCGGGCCAGCTCGCGGGCGAAGGCGGCGAGCTCGGCACCGGGGATGATCCGGTGCCCGTGCTCGTCCCGCACGGCGGCGATCTTCCCGGCGTCCACCCAGCGCCGCATGGTGTCCGAGCTGACGCCGAGCAGCGCCGCGGCCTCGCCGATGCGGTACGGGTTGACCGGCACCCCGTGCTGGCCCATGTGCGACTCCTGACGGTGGTTCGAGTAACGGAGGTACGCGCCCCCGGCCGCCATCCTGCCGTACCGGGGACACTGACGGGAAACTCCCCTACGGCTCGCCGAACAGGTCCCGGCGGACCGCGTCGCCCGCGGTGAGGACGGCCCCGGCGAGCACCGCGCCGCCTCCCGCCGCACCGGCCCGCACCTCGGTGCGCAGCGGGGAGAACCCGGCGAGGCGCCGTTCCACCCGTCCGGCCAGTTCGGCGCCGCCGGCCCGGCCGGTCTCGCCGCCGAGCACCACGCAGCCGGGGTCGAGCACCACGCAGACGCCGGCCGCACCGAGCGCGATCCGCTCGGCCAGCTCGTCCAGGAACGGTTCGCCCCGTGCCCCGGCGGCCAGCGCGGCGCGCACCGCGGCCTCGGCGGCGCCCGCGTCCCCGGCCGGGTCGGCGGGCAGCCCGTGGGCGCGGGCGAGTTCGCAGACGGCGGCGCTGCCGACCAGGCCGTGGAAGCCGCCCTCGCAGCTGTCGGCGCTGGGCAGGCCGACGGTGCCGGGGACGGGCAGGAAGCAGATCTCGCCGGTGCCGCCGGAGAAGCCGCGGCGCAGCCGCCCGTCCAGGATGACGGCGGCGCCGACGCTGTGGCCGAGCCACATCAGCACGAAGGTGTCGCGGTCCCGGGCGGCGCCGACCCGGTACTCGGCCCGGCCGGCCAGGTTGACCTCGTTCTCCAGGATCACCTCGGTGTCGGGCAACTCCCACAGTGCGGCGAGGAGTTCGGCGTGCCAGCGAGGGAGGTTCCCGGTGCTGTGCAGGCGCCCGGTGGCGGGGTCGACCAGGCCGGGGGCGCCGACCGCGACGGTGTGCAGCCGCTCGACGCCGGCGCCGCGCGCGCTCTCCAGCAGGGTGGCGACGATCGCCCCGGCGGTGTCGGGCGCGCCGCCGCCCTCGACCGGAACCTCGGCGGTGGCGAGGGCGCGCCCGGCCAGGTCGGCGACGACCAGGCTGACGCCGCCGGAGCGGACGTCGAAGGCGGCGATGTGGGCACGGGAGGCGACCAGGGCGTAGACCCTGGCGTTGGGGCCGCGTCGCTGCTCGCCGCGTTCGCCCACGACGGCGACCAGGCCGGTGCGCTGGAGGCGGTCGAGCAGGTCGGCGACGGTCGGCCGGGACAGGCCGGTGAGGTCGCGCAGCTCGGTCGCGGTCAGCGGGCCCTGTTCGAGCAGGAGGTTGAGCGCCAGCCGGTCGTTGATCGCCCGGGCGGTGCTCGGCGTGGCCGTACGCGCGGTGGTCATGGCAGCTCATCCTTCCAGAGTGTTTCTATCAGGGTCCCTTCCTGATAGTTTATCGAACCGTCCGCCGGACGGCCGCGCCCGCCGCGCGGACCGATCGGCCTGCACGTAGACCACCCACAGGGCACCGTCGCGCCCCGCCCCGCGCGACCGGGAGGGACTGTCGCATGACCGTAAAGACACTCGAACCACTGGAGGCCCCACGCCGGGCCCGGGCGAGCATCGCGCTGGTCTTCGCCGTGCACGGCGCCGTCGGCGGCACCTTCGTCACCCGCATCCCGTGGATCCAGGACCGACTGGACCTCTCCCCCGGCCAGCTCGGCCTGGCGCTCGTCATGCCCGCCGTCGGCTCCTCCCTCGCGATGCCGCTGGCCGGGCACATCGTCCACCGCTACGGCGCCCGGGCGGCGATGCGTGGGCTGATCTCGCTCTGGTGCCTGGCCCTCACCCTGCCCGCGCTCGCCCCCGCACTGCCGGTGCTGTGCGCGGCGCTGCTGGTGTACGGCGCCGCGGCGGGCATGGCGGACGTCGCGATGAACGCCCAGGGCGTGGAGATCGAGCAGCGGCTCGGCCGCTCGATCATGTCCGGGCTGCACGGGATGTGGAGCGCGGGCGGCCTGCTGGCCTCCGGCTTCGGCATCCTGGCCGCCCATCTCGACCTCGACGCCCGGCTCCAGCTGGCCGTCACCGCACTCGTCCTGCTCGCCCTCGCCCAGCCGGTCTGCCGGGGCCTGCCCGACCTGCGGGCGCCCGAGGAGGCGCAGGCGCCGCCGCGCTTCGCACTGCCGCCGCGCAGCTCGCTGGTGATCGGGCTGGTCGGCTTCTGCGCGGTGTTCGGCGAGGGCGCCTCGATGGACTGGAGCGGCGTCTACCTGAAGGACGTCACCGGCGCCTCCGCCACCGTCGCGGCCGCCTCGTACACCGCCTTCTCGCTCACCATGGCGGTCAGCCGGCTCGCCGGGGACGCGGTGATCCGCCGCCTCGGCGCCGTCCGCACCACCCGGCTGGGCGGGGCGATCGCCACCGTCGGCGGGGTGCTGGTGGTGGTCGCCGACCACCCGGCGGTGGCCATCCCGGGCTTCGCCCTGATCGGCGTCGGCGTCGCGGTGATCGTCCCGCTCGCCTTCGCCGCCGCCGGACGGATCGGCGGCAACCCCAGCCAGGCCATCGCGGGCGTCGCCACCGTCACCTACACCTCCGGCCTGATCGCCCCCGCCGTGATCGGCGCCCTCGCCCAGACCACCTCGCTGACCGTCTCCTTCGGGCTGGTCACCCTGCTCGCCTTCGCCCTGCTGCTGAGCGCCGGGGCACTGCGCCGAGCCGAACCGGATTTCACCGAGAATGCGACCACAATGTCACCGAAAAGCACTTCCGGAAAAGATCTCTCCACGACATGATGGAAAATCCTTGAGGGAATTCCCCGCTAATGTCGCCGACCGTCGGACGCGCTCCAGCGCCCGGCGGTTTTCGCGATCAGTGAGGGGAATTCCCGAGGCATGTGCTACGACCCGGACGCCGCTCCGCCCGCCTTCAGCCCCGCCCGGTGGGCGCTGACCGAGGCCGCCGACCTGACCCTGACCTCGACGGACGGCACCGACTTCGCCGCCTTCCTGGCCCGCCCCGAGGTGACCACCGGCGTCGGCGTGCTCGTCCTGCCGGACAACAAGGGCCTTTCCGCGTTCTACCGGCACACCGCCGCCCGACTCGCCGAACAGGGCCACCCGGCGCTCGTCGTGGACTATTACGGCCGCCGGAGCCGCCCCGGAAAACCGCCCGCCGGAATTCGGCGAACTGCCGAACCTGCTCCCCCACCTGCTCGCACTCACCTCGGAAACCCTGGACGCCGACCTCACCGCCCCCCCCTGGCCCGGCTGCACGCGGTCGGCCCGGCCGAGGTGGTCGCGCTCGGCTTCTGCTTCGGCGGCCGCCAGGCCTTCCGGGCGGCCGCGCCCCGCTTCCGGCTGGCCGGCTCCGTCGGCTTCTACGGCTGCCCGGACGAGATCAACGGCGCCCCTGGCCCCACCCAGCTCGCGGCCGGCCTCACCGCCCCGACGCCTGCGACCGCTGCAAGGGCGACACCTGCGCGCCGGGCGCGGGCCTGGCCCTCGGACCGGCGCTGCGCCACCTGGCCACCGATCCCGACCCGCGCGTCCGAGCCAGGGCCGCCGAGCTGGTCGGCGAGTTCGCCCACACCGACGCCGACGCAATCGCCGCCCTGCGGACGTCCCACGCCCGGGACCCGAGCCCGGCCGTCCGGAAGAACGCGGGCTGGTACGCCCCCGGAGGGGGGCGTCTACGAGCGGACCGCCCCGCGCCGCAGCTCCGCGTCCCGGAGCAGCCCTCGCTCGGCCAACTCCCGGTGGACCTCAACCAGTTCGGGCTGCTTCTTCAACTCGGCCGCCACCGTGAGCAGATCGCCGCCCGGCCGGGCCTCGATCGCCGCCCGGCCGGGCCTCGATCGCCGCCAGCAGCGCGGAGCAGAAGCCGCGCCCGCCGGACCGGCCTTCGGCCGTCAGGTGGCCGGACGCGCTGACGGCCACGGCTCCGCGCTCGTACGTCTCGAAGAGCAGCAGCGGCGCCAAGTGGTCGGCCAGCGCGGCCAGTTCGTGCAGCCCCAGTTCGGGCCCGGCCCACTCGGCGATGCTGCGCTCGACCCGGTGCAGCTCCGCCCGCGCGGACCGGCACCACAGGACCGTCCAGACCAGGTACACCGCCGAGGCGAGGAAGAACCCCGCGAACGCCCACTCCACGCAACCCCCTCCGTCCGGCCACCCAGTGTGGTGAGGTCCGCGCCGCCCGGCAACTCCCTTGCGCGAAAGAGCGGTTCAGGTCTGGTTGAGATACGTCAGCACGGCCCGCACCCGGCGGTTGGTGTCATCGTCGTCGGCGATGCCGAGCTTGCCGAACATCGAGGTGGTGTACTTGCTGATCGCGCTGTCGCTGAGGAACAGCCGCCGCCCGATGGCCTGGTTGGACAGTCCCTCGGCCATCAGGCCCAGCACCTCGTACTCGCGCTCGGTGAGCTGGCTGAGCCCCCGCTCCGGCGGGCTCGCCGACAGCAGCTTGGCGATGACGGCCGGGTCCATCGCCGTCCCGCCGGCCGCGACGCGCTCCAACGAGCCGATGAACTGGTCGGCGTCGAACACGCTCTCCTTGAGCAGGTAGCCGACCCCGCCGGAGCCGTCGGCCAGCAACTCCCGTGCGTACAGCTGCTCCACGTGCTGGGAGAGGATCAGCACCGGCAGCCCGGGCAGCTCCCTGCGCGCGACCAGCGCCGCCCGCAGACCCTCGTCCGACTGGGTCGGCGGCATCCGGACGTCGACCACGGAGGCGTCCGGGCGGTGGGTGCGCAGCGCTTCGAGCGTCTCGGGCCCGGTGGAGGCGGTGGCCACCACCTCGTGCCCGCACGCCTCGATCAGACGGACCATCCCGTCGCGCAGCAGGTAGAGGTCTTCGGCTACAAGGATTCGCATGGCACCGTCATCCTGACATGGGTCGGTCCGCCGGGCGGACTGGTGATCTCCAGGGTTCCGTCGAAGGCGGCGAGGCGGCGGCGCAGGCCCGCGAGTCCGCCGCCGGGCCGTTCCCGGACGCCGCCCGAGCCGTCGTCCTCGACCTCGACGACGAGTCCGAGCTCGTCCTGACGGAAGGTCACGCCCGCCCGGGTCGCCCGGCCGTGCTTGAGGGCGTTGGTCAGCAGCTCGGCGATGCCGAAGTAGACGGCGGACTCGATCGGCGCGTCCACCCGCACCGGGGCCTCGGCCTCGACGGTCACCGTGAGGCGGAGGTCCAGCGCCAGGGCCCGCACCGCGTCGACCAGTCCGCGCTCGGTCAGCACCGGCGGGCTGATCCCCTGGATCAGCCCGCGCAGTTCGGCCAGCGAGGCCTTCGCCCCGGCCTGCGCGTCCCGCATCAGCGCCTTGGCCTGCTCCGGGTCGCGCTCCACCAGCCGCTGCGCGGTCGACAACGAGAGCCCGAGCGCCACCAGCCGGGCCTGCGCCCCGTCGTGCAGGTCCCGCTCGATCCGGCGGATCTCGGCGGCCTGGGCGACCGTCGCGTCCGCGCGCTGGGCGGTCAGCTCCGCCACCCGCTCCGCCAGCGCCATCGCCGCCGTGGGCCGCAGGAAGCGCACGGCGACCGGCGTCACCACCCGCCAGGCGTACGGGGCGCAGCCGACGGCGAGCACCGCGCCGAGCGCCCCGACCACCCGGGCCACGGTCCCGGGCCGGCCGAGCCCCAGCACCGCCGCGGCCACCCCGACGGGCGGCAGCGCGGCGACCAGGCCCGCGGTGATCGGCGCGATCGCGACGAACCGCAGGTCGCGCAGGTTGGCGGGGTCGCGCCAGCGGATCCGCCAGTGCTGGTCCATCAGGGCGTCGCGGCGGGACTTCTCGTAGCCGAAGCCGTTCCACCAGAACCCGGTGGACATCCGGACCACCGGCGGGGCCTGCCGGTACCCGGCGTCGATGACGGTGCCGTCCCACCGCGCGACCAGGGAACGCACGGCCCGGCACACCGGGCGGCCCAGCGCCAGGGTGCCCGCGCACACCAGCACCACCGGCAGCAGCCAGGACCACGGGTTCGCCGGCCCCCAGTGGACCCCGAGCGCCACCGCGCCCGCCCACACCGCCGGGACCAACAGGGTCACGGCCGCGACCACGCAGGCCCGTAAGAATCCCACCGCGGCCCCCGCCGCCCACGCCCCCACTCGCCCCATGGCCGCCCTTCCTCGCCTTCCGTCGGTGCTCCCCACCCTGCACCGCGCGGAGCCCGGGTCCGCCCCGTTCGGGCGGGGAGTGTGGCCAGCCCCACCCGACCGTGCGTCCAGCCGGACACCGGCACCCCCGACCTGACCGCAGCAAGATCCCCGACCGACATCATGCCGAGTGCGATCACCGGCGTCGACCCTCGCCCAGGCGAACCGGCGAACCGGCAGACCGGCCCGGCCCGGGCACCGGTTAGGCTCGGGCCGTGCCCGAAGCCCTCACGACCTCCCCCCTGCCGAGCGCCACCGAGCCCGGTCCAGAGACCGGTCCCGAGCCCGGTCCCGAGCGCCCGGCCCGTTCGGCCTGGTGGCGGTTCGGCCTGCTGGTGCTGCTGCTGGGGGCGTGCGCCGGGTCGCTGCTGCTGTGGAGCCCGACGGACCTGCTCTCCGGCGGCCTGGCGGACCGGATGCCCGGCTACTGGTTCGCACCGCTGTTCACCCTGGTCTACGCGGTCGGCACGCTCGCCTTCGTCCCGCGCCCCGCGCTGAACGCCGTCGCCGGACTGCTGCTGGGCATCCAGCAGGGCGTGCTGCTCGCCGTGCTCGGCACCACCCTGGGCGCGGCGATGGCCTTCGCCCTGGGCCGCGGCCTCGGCCGGGAGGCGCTGAAGCCCTACCTGCGCGGCAAGGTGCTGGGCGCCCTCGACCAGCGCTTCACCGAGCAGGGCTTCCGCAGCGTCCTGGTGCTGCGGCTGCTGCCCGGCCTGCCCTTCCAGGCCGGCAACTACGGCGCGGCCTTCTCCGGGGTCCGCTTCCTGCCCTTCCTCCTCGCCACCGCGATCGGCGTGGTGCCCACCACCGCCGTCTACGTCACCGCCGCCGCCAGCGCGGACCAGCCGGGCTCGGCCGCGTTCCTGGTCTCCGCCGGGGTGATCGCCCTGCTGGTGATCGGCAGCCTGGTCGGTCTCTGGCGCGCGGCCGCGGCCCGCCGCCGGATCCAGGCCGGCTGACAAATCGGTCGCGCCGCCGCGCCGCCGGGGGCCACGATGGCCGGCATGACCGAACTCAACCCGCGGGTGGACCCGCCGACGGCCGCCGACGAGGCCGCCATGCTCACCTCCTGGCTCGACTACCACCGCAGCACCCTCGCCCTCAAGTGCGAGGGCCTGACCGACGACCAGCTGCGGCTGCGCTCCGTCCCGCCGTCCACGCTCTCCCTGCTCGGCCTGGTGCGGCACATGGCCGAGGTGGAGCGGCACTGGTTCCAGGGCGTCCTGCGCGGCGAGGAGGTCGCCACCGGCCACTACTGGACCGAGCAGGACCCTGACGGCGACTTCGACAACGTCGACACCGCCGACGTCGCCGCCGACTTCGCCGTCTGGCGCGCCGAGATCGCGGCCGCCCGCGAGGCCTCGGCCGGCCTGCCGCTGGACACCGTCGGCAAGCGGCTGCGCCACGACCGGGAAGTGACACTCCGCTGGATCCTCGTCCACATGGTCGAGGAGTACGCGCGCCACAACGGCCACGCGGATCTTCTGCGCGAACTGGTGGACGGTTCCACCGGCGAATGAAATCGTTTCCGCATTGTTGACAGAAGGTCAATTAAGCGGTGGCCGTGACCGATATGGTCTACGCGCGCAACCGTACGGAGCTGCGCCGCGTCGCTTCCTTTGCCCGGGTCCGCCCGGGTTTCCGGCGCGGCACAACTCGTACGGGGATAGCGAGCGGGGCACGGGACCGGTGAACAGTGCGATACTCGGACAGTTCCGACGAGTGGATGACGTGTCAAGAAGGACACGCGCCCCCCGGGGGACCAGGACGGGACGAGGCAGGGAGGCGCGGCATGGGAGCACTTCGCGACGAGCACCACAACGGGTGGCTGATGCCCTCGGGGAACTACCCGGCCGCTGTGTACGACGACGAGTGGGTGGATCAGGAGACGGTTCCCGCCGTCCCCGCACCCGCGAAGATCGTCTCCCTGCGGCCGACGGGCTTCGAGGCGGCACGCACGGTCGGCGAGCACATCCGGGCGAGCACCCCGGTGGTCATGGACCTCACCGAGATGGAGGAGGCGGAGGCCAAGCGCATGGTCGACTTCGCCTCCGGCCTGATCTTCGGCACCCGGGGCGGCATCGAGCGGATCGCCCGCCGGGTCTTCCTGCTCACCCCGGCTGACGTCGAGGTCATGGTGATCGACCGCCCGCTCGACGAGACCGGCTTCTACAACCAGAGCTGAGCCGCACAACCAGAGCTGAGTCGGCCGTACGGCTACCCAGCGCCCCGACCGGGGACGGCACACCCGCCGTCCCCGGTTTTTGCTGCCCAGAGGCCGGGGCGACGCGAATCACCTGAGACAGTAGAACAAATTTTGAGACATTGATGTCTCATCTCGTCTAGACTTGATGCATGGCCACCGACCGCGACACCGTCCTCGAAGCCGCCGTCGGCGTGCTCTCCCGCCGCCCCACCGCCCACATGGACGAGATCGCCCGCGCCGCGGGCATCAGCCGCGCCACCCTGCACCGACTGTTCCCGGGGCGCGAGGCGCTGATCCGCGAGGTCGGCCGACTCGGCCTGGAGCGCTTCGCCGCCGCCCTGGACACCGCCGCGACCGAGGAGGGCGACGCCGAGGCCGCGCTGCGCCGCCTGGTGGACGCCTCCGTCCCCGACGCGATGCTCTGCGCCTTCCTGGCCGGCGAGAACCAGCTCTACGACCACGACGACATCAACGACCTCTGGGAGGTCCAGATCGCCCGGCTGCACGCGCTCTTCCTGCGCGGACAGCAGCAGGGCGTCTTCCGGATCGAACTGAGCGCCGCCTGGCTGAGCGAGGCCTTCTTCGACCTCGTCGCCGGCATCGGCTGGGCCATCCAGGACGGCCGGCTCGCCCCGCGCGAGGCCGCCTTCTCGCTCGCCGAGCTGTTCCTCGGCGGCGCCCTGCGCCGGCCGGACACCCCCGCCCCCACGGCCCACATCCCCGTTGGCCCGACCCACAGCACCTCGGACCGGAAACCGGAAACCGATATCCCATGAGCTTCACAGCTCCCACCCTTCTGACCGCCCGCCAGCGCTGGACCGGCCTCGCCGTCCTGGTGCTGGCCGTCACCGTGGTCGCCCTGGACGCGACCGTGCTCTCCCTCGCCATCCCGTCCATCAGCGAGTCGCTGCGCCCCAGCGGCACCCAGCTGCTCTGGATCGGCGACTCCTACTCCTTCGTACTGGCCGGCCTGCTGGTCAGCATGGGCGCGCTGAGCGACCGGATCGGCCGCAAGAAGCTGCTGCTGTCCGGCGCCACCGCCTTCGGCGCCGCCTCGCTGCTGGCCGCCTACGCGCCGGGCCCGGGCTGGCTGATCCTGGCCCGCGCGCTGCTCGGCGTCGCCGGGGCGACGATCATGCCGTCCACCCTGTCGCTGATCCGCGGCCTGTTCCCGGACGACCGGGAGCGGGCCACCGCGATCGGCATCTGGGGCGCGGCCGCCACCGCCGGCGCCGCGCTCGGGCCGGTGGTCGGCGGGGTGCTGCTGGAGCACTTCTGGTGGGGTTCGGTGTTCCTGCTGAACATCCCGGTCCTGCTCCTGCTGCTGATCTCCGGCGCCTGGCTGCTGCCGGAGTCCAGGGACCCGAAGCCGGGCCGCTGGGACGTGCTGAGCGTCGCGCTGTCGATGGCCGGTGTGATCGGCGTGGTGTACGCGGTCAAGGAGGGCGCCGCACACGGCCTCGCCCGCTGGGACGTCCCGGTCACCTTCCTCCTGGGCGCCGCCGCGCTGACCGTCTTCGTCCGCCGCCAGCTGCGGCTGGAGACCCCGCTGCTGGACGTCCGGCTGTTCCGCGACCGGCGGTTCACCGCCGCCGTCACCGCCTCGCTGATCTCCCTGGTGGGCCTGAGCGGCGTGATCTTCGTGGTCTCGCAGTACCTCCAGCTGGTCCGCGGCTACGAGCCGCTCCAGGCAGGCCTGGCGGAGCTACCGGCCTTCGTCGGCTCGGCGGTCGGCGGTCTGCTGACCGCCCGGATCGCCCGGCGCTTCGGCGTCCGCAAGGCGCTGACGGCCAGTCTGCTCGCCATGGGTCTGGCCGCGGGGGTGCTGGGCTGGCTGCAGCAGGACACCACCTACCTGCTGCTGGCCGTCTCCTTCCTGCTGACCGGCACGGCCGAGGGCGTGGTCTACACGCTCGGCGCCGACCTGGTGCTGAGCGCCGCGCCCGCCGACAAGGCCGGGGCCGCCTCGGCGGCCTCCGAGACGGCGTACGAACTGGGCACCGCGCTCGGCATCGCGCTGGTCGGTTCGGTGGTCGGCTCGATCTACGCGAACGGGCTGTCCGTGCCGGCCGGGGCCTCCGCGGAGACCGCGGCCCGGGCCGGTGAGTCGCTCGGTTCGGCCGTGGAGGCGGCGCACGGGCTGCCGGCCGAGGTGGCCCAGCCGCTGCTGGCGAGCGCCAAGGACGCCTTCGTGCACGGCATGAACAGCGCCGGGCTGGTCGCCGGGGCGCTGCTGGTGGGCGCGGCCGTCCTGGCCTGGCGACTGCTGCGCGGGCTGTCCGCCCCGACGGCGGCAGCGCCGGTCGAGGTCGCCGAGCCGCAGAAGGCCGACGCGTAGGAACGCGAACGAGAACGGCCGTTTCCATCCGGGAACGGCCGTTCTCGTCTGCGGAACGCCCGTTCCCGGGGGCCTGCGAACACGCCTCAGGACGCCCCGAAGGGCAGCTCCAGCTCGGCCCAGACCACCTTGCCGTCCCGGGTGAGCCGGCTGCCCCAGCGCTGGGCCAGCTCGCTGACCAGGAACATCCCGCGCCCGCCCTCGTCCTGCTCGGCGAAGGGGCGCAGCTGCGGGGTCTGGCCGCCGGCGTCGGAGACCTCGACGGTCAGCACCCGGTCGCGGAACAGCCGCAGTCGGCGCGGTGCCTCGGCGTGCAGCAGGGCGTTCGTGACCAGCTCGCTGACCATGAGTTCGGCGTAGTCGGAGAGCGCGCTCAGGCCCCAACCCTCCAGGGTGGCGCGGGTGAAGCGGCGGGCCCTGCCGGGCAGCTTGCCGCCGCCGGTGAGCGGGAGGGTGGCGATCCGGTCGGCGGCCACCGGCAGCGCCCGCGCCATGATCATCGCGATGTCGTCCTCGGTGCCGTCGGTGACCAGCGCGGCGAGGACGGCGTCGCAGCTCTGCTCCAGCGTCCGGCCGGTCTGGGACAGCGTGCGGGCGAGCAGGTCGATGCCGTCGTCCAGGTCCTGGCCGCGCCGCTCGACCAGGCCGTCGGTGTAGAGGGCGAGCATGCTGCCCTCGGGGAGAGTGAACTCGATCGACTCGAAGGCGACCCCGCCGACACCCAGCGGCACGCCGGGCGGCACCTCGATCGTGCGCGCGGTGCCGTCGGTGTCGACCCACACCGGTGGCAGGTGCCCGGCCGAGGCGACCTGGACGGTCCGCTCCAGCGGGTCGTAGACCGCGCATATGCAGGTGGCGAACTGGCCCTCGCCGATGCCCGAGGCGGTCTCGTCCAGTCGGGTGAGGACCTGCTCGGGCGGCATGTCCAGGGTGGCCAGGGTGCGGGCGACGGTGCGCAGCTGCCCCATGGTGGCGGCGGCCCGGATGCCGTGGCCCATTACGTCGCCGACCACCAGCGCGACCCGGCCGCAGGACAGCGGCACCACGTCGAACCAGTCGCCGCCGACCTCGCTGACCACGCTGCTGGGCAGGTAGCGGTAGGCGATCTCCAGGCCGAGGGTGCGGTGGATCTCCTGCGGCAACAGGCTGCGCTGCAGGGTGAGGGCGGTCTCCCGCTCGCGCCGGTAGAGCCGGGCGTTGTCGAGTGCCAGCGCGGTGCGGGCGACCAGTTCCTCGGCGAGCGCGACGTCGGCGTCGGTGAACGGCTCGGGGTTGCGCATCCGGATGAACTCGGAGCCGCCGAGCACCATGCCCCGGGCGGTGATCGGCACCATCAGGTACGAGTGGATGCCGGCCGCCATCCCGGGGGCGATCCGGTCCTCGCTGGACACCAGTCCGCGCAGCACCTCCTCGTCCACGTGGGCGCGCAGCAACGGCCGCCCGCTGCGCAGGCACTGGGTGTAGCTGCGGTCGGGGGCGTACTCGGAGGTCTCGCCGACGACGTCCACGGCGTGCGCGAGGCCGGACTCGTAGCTCTCCCCGACGGCGACGGCGCGCAGGGTGACGGACCGGTCGGACGGGATCGCGGTGGGCTCGGCGCCGCGCAGGACGGGTTCCAGCAGGTCGACGGTGGCGAAGTCGGCGAACCGGGGGACGACGGCCTCGATCAGTTCCTCCGCGGTGCGCTGGAGGTCGAGGGTGGTGCCGATCCGGGCGGTGGCCTCGGCGATGGTGGCCAGCCGTTCCTGGGCGCGGGCGGCGCGGGCCTCGGCCTGGAAGCGCTCGGTGACGTCGATGATCGAGGAGGCGACGCCGAAGACCTTTCCGGTGGAGTCCTCCAGCCGGAAGTAGGAGGCGGACCAGGCACGGTCCCGCTTGGGGTCGCCGGGGACGCGGCCGTGCGAGCGGGCGTCGACGACGGGCTTGCCGCTCTTGAGGACCTGTCTCATGGTCTGCTCGATCTCGACGCTGTTGATGCCGGGCAGAACGACGGTTATCCGGCGGCCGAGGTGGCCGGCGACCGGGACGCCGTTCATCCGGGCGAGTGCCTCGTTGATCCGGACGAAGCGCAGCTGGGTGTCGTAGACGGCCATGCCGATCGGCGAGCGGCCGAAGATGCCGTCGAGGACGGCCAGGTCGGCCTCGATCTCGTGCAGGGCGCGGGTGTCCGAGGCGGTGGCGAGCAGCAGCAGGGTGCCGCTCGGGCCGGCGATCGGGTAGGTGCGGAACTCCAGCTCGACCTTGTGGCCGTCTCGGTGGCGGACCGGGAAGACGAAGGAGGTGCCGGTGCCCGCCATGATCCGCCGGAAGATGTCGAGCACCTCGGGGCGGTCGGTGTCGTCGGTGAGCAGCCGGGCGGCGTAGCTGCCGACGGCCTCCTCCGCGGTGTAGCCGAGCAGGGCCTCGGCGTCATCGCTCCAGTGCAGGATCAGGCCGTCGCTCTGGAGCAGGGCCGTCGCGAGCGGGACCAGTCGGTGGCCCTCCGGGCGCGCGAAGGCGCCGCCCGGTGCGAGGCCGGCGGCGTCGGTCGCGTCCCACTCGTGTCCGTGCATTCAGGCAGCACCCCGGTTCGGCTCGTGCCCGGCCGGGTGGGCCTCGCGGTCCGTGCCGGCCGGGTTTCTTCTCCAGACTGCACGGACATCGGCCGCCCGGCGACCCCTTGGTGAGGGGTGTCCGGCCGCTCCGGTTGCACGGGCGTCATGGGCGTACCGGGCGCAGCGTACTCTCCAGAAGGCCCGCCCACTGCCGGATCACTCCGGAACGTCGAACACTGTCGTCGGTCAGCAGGTTGGCCAGGCCCAGTCCGCGGGCGAGGTCGAGGGTGGCCTGCACCGATTCGCGCACGCCCGGGCGGGTCTCGTCGGCGCCGAGGAACTCCACGGCGGCCCGGTGGGCCTCCCGGCCGACCCGGCCCTCCAGGGCGACGATCCGCTCGCGCAAGGCCTCCTCGGTGGCGGCGGCGGTCCACAGGTGCAGGGCGGCGCGGAAGTCCGGGCCGATGTAGAGGCGGACGATCATGTCGACCACGGCCCGGGTGCGGTCGGGGCCGGCGGCCGGCAGTTCGTCCGCGTGGGCGCGGACGGCTGCCAGCCGCTCGGCGGTGACGTACTCGACGGCCGCGGTGAACAGGTCCTCCCGGGTCGGGAAGTGGTGCTGGGCGGCGCCCCGGGAGACGCCGGCCCGCTCGGCGACCACGGCGACGGTGGAGCCCTGCCAGCCGAGCTCGGCCAGACAGTCCACGGCGGCCGCGAGCAGCCGGGCCCGGGTCGCGCGGCTGCGGTCCTGCTGGGGGGTGCGGACGGCGGGGTGGCTGGTCATGGCGGGCGGCGGTTCCTGTTCCGGTCGGGGCGCGGCGGATCGATCCTCACAGACGCGCCGAGGTCTTCGCCGGTCAGGGCCCCCGTTCAGCTCGCCGCCTCGGCCCGTGCGGCCTCGCGGGCGCGCAGTTCGCGGCGGAGGATCTTGCCGGCCGCGGACTTGGGGACGGTGTCGACGAACTCCACCGCGCGGACCTTCTTGTACGGGGCGACCTGCCCGGCCACGTAGCCGGTGACCTCCTCGGCGGTCAGGGCACTGCCGGGGGCCCGGACCACGAAGGCCTTGGGGCACTCGGTGCCGTCGGCGTCCGGGACGCCGATCACGGCGGCGTCGGTGATCTGCGGGTGGCCGAGCAGCACGGCCTCCAGCTCGGCGGGGGCGACCTGGTACCCCTTGTACTTGATCAGCTCCTTGACCCGGTCGACGATGTGCAGGTAGCCGCGCTCGTCCACGCAGCCGATGTCGCCGGTGTGCAGCCAGCCCTCGGCGTCGATCACGGCAGCGGTGTCGGAGGGGCGGCCGAAGTAGCCCTTCATCACCTGGGGGCCGCGGATCCACAGCTCGCCGCGCTCGCCGGCGCCGAGGTCCCGGCCGCTGCCGTCCAGGGCGGTGACCCGCAGTTCGGTGGAGGGGACCATCCGGCCGACCGAGCCGGGTGAGGGGTCGTGCTCGGTCGGGGAGACCACGTGGGTGACCGGGGACAGCTCGGTCATGCCGTAGCCCTGGAGCAGGTGCGGCAGGCCCAGGCGCCGGGCGCAGGCGTCGGCGAGGGCCTGGTCCAGCGGGGCGGCCGCGCACAGCAGGTACTCGACGGAGGAGAGGTCGAAGCCGTCCACCACCGGGTGTTTGGCCAGGGCGAGCGCGATCGGCGGAGCCACCACCAGGGCCTGTACCCGGTGCTGTTCGATCGCGCGGCAGAACTGCTCCAGGTCGAAGCGGGGCAGGACGACCACGGTGGCGCCGCACCGCAGCGGCTGGTTGAGCAGGGCCGACAGGCCGTAGATGTGGAAGAACGGCAGCACGGCGAGCACCCGTTCGCCCACGGCGGGGCGGTAGAGGGCGTCGGTCTGGGCGAGGTTGGTGGCGATCGAGCGGTGGGTGAGCATCACTCCCTTGGGCAAGCCGGTGGTGCCGCTGGAGTAGGGCAGCACGGCGACGTCCTCGCCCGGGTCGATCACGGTCTCGGGGACGGGGCCGGTGGCGGCGAGCAGGTCGGCGAGCGAGCGGTGGCCGTCCGCGCCGTCCAGCACGATGATCTCGGTCAGCGGGCGGCCGTCGGCGGCGAGCTGTTCGGCGGCCGCACGGGCGGTCGGCAGGAACGGGGAGACGGTGATCAGCCAGCGGGCGCCGCTGTCGCGGAGCTGTCCGGCCAGTTCGACGGGGGTGGACAGCGAGGACACCGTGGTGACG
Source organism: Kitasatospora sp. NPDC056531 (assembly GCF_042794375.1). Taxonomy (NCBI): domain Bacteria; kingdom Bacillati; phylum Actinomycetota; class Actinomycetes; order Kitasatosporales; family Streptomycetaceae; genus Kitasatospora; species Kitasatospora sp. NPDC056531. The sequence continues at coordinate 55,570 of NZ_JBHTTU010000024.1, forward strand.
GTGGCGCCGGCCCGGGTGGCGCCGTAGTAGGCCATCGGATAGACGATCGAGTTGGGACTGAACAGGGCGACCACATCGCCCTTGTGCACCCCCGCTCCGGCCAGTCCGGCGGCGACCCGTTCGACCGAGGCGGCGAGCCGCGCGTAGCTGACCTCCTCCCCGGTGAGGCCGTCGATCAGGGCCGGCCGCTCACCGTACTCGGCGGCGGAGCCGAGCACCGCATCGTGGATCGGCAGGTCGATCACGGGGACGTCCGGGAATTCACTTCGGAACACCAAGGTGAGCCTCCAGCAAGGAAGTTGATGCAGCAACAAAACCGGTGACGGAGTCGGTACGGGGCGCGCTCAGGAGCATACGGACAGTCAGGGGAGTCGCTGGTCCATTGTGAGGAACCGGGGGAGGAGCGTGCGTGGCACAGTTGCTACCGGGGGCGCCCGCCCGGACGGTGTGCACCACGGCCGCCCGCCCCCGGGTGCAGCCCCGGAGCCTGGAGCACCCCCGTGAGACCCACCACCTCCTCCCTGCCGTCCGCCCACCGCCTGTTCGCCGCCGCCACGGTGGCGGCCGCGCTCACCCTCGGCGGGGCCCCGGCCGCGCCGGCCGCGCCGGGCGACAACGGCGACGTCAAGGTCCACCGCGACACCACGCCGGTGACCGACACCCGCGACGAACCCAAGGTCTGCAAGTTCTACCTGGACGCCTTCACCTTCGACACCGTCCGGCAGGTCAACTGGACGATCGAGCAGAACCCGCCGACCGGCACCGCGCTGGTACCGGGACGGCGCCGCGCCCGGTGCCGCCGGGAACGCCATCGTGGTCGAACACGCCGACGACCGCATCGGGCCGGCGGTGTTCTACCGGCTCGGGCTGCTGCGCCCGGGCGACGCCGTGGAGGTGGCCCGCAAGGACCGGCGAACCGCGGTGTTCACCGTCGGCTCCGTCCGGGTGTTCCCGAAGAGGGACTTCCCCGACGCCCAGGTGTACGGCGGCGCCGCCAACCGGGCCGAGCTGCGGGTGATCACCTGCGGCGGGAAGTTCGACCCGCGCACCGGGTACGAGTCCAACACCGTGGTGTTCGCCCACCTGATCGCCCTGCGGTGACCCTGGCCGGGACGGCGGCGCCTCAGGACGGTCAGTACGACTTGGGCAGGCCCAGGGTGTGCTGGGCCACGTAGTTGAGCACCATCTCCCGGCTGACCGGCGCGACCCGGCCGACCCGGGTGGCCGCCAGCAGCGCGCCCAGCCCGTACTCCTGGGTGAGGCCGTTGCCGCCGAGGGTCTGCACCGCCTGGTCGACGGTACGGGCGGCGGCCTCCCCGGCGGCGTACTTGGCCATGTTGGCGGCCTCCCCGGCGGCCAGGTCCTCCCCCGCGTCGTAGAGCAGCCCGGCCTTCTGGGTCATCAGCCGGGCCAGCTCGATCTCCACCGCGCACTGGGCCAGCGGGTGGGCCAGACCCTGGTGGGCGCCGATCGGAGTGGACCAGACGGTCCGGGTCTTCGCGTACTCGACCGCCTTGCCGAGGGCCTGGCGGGCCAGGCCGAGCGAGAAGGCAGCGGTGAGGATCCGCTCCGGGTTGAGGCCGGCGAACAGCTGGAGCAAGCCGGCGTTCTCGTCGCCGACGAGGGCCTCGGCGGGCAGCCGGACGTCGTCCAGGAAGACCTGGAACTGCTTCTCCGGGGCGACGAGCTCCATCGGGATCGCCCGGTACTCAAAACCGGGGGTGTCGCGCGGGACGACGAACAGGCAGGGCTTGAGCTTGCCGGTGCGTGCGTCCTCGGTACGCGCGACGAACAGCACGGCGTCGGAGTGGTCGATGCCTGAGACGAACACCTTGCGGCCGGTCAGCAGCCAGTCCTCGCCGTCCCGGCGGGCGACGGTGGAGATCCGGTGCGAGTTGGAGCCGGCGTCCGGCTCCGTGATGCCGAAGGCCATCTTGCGGCTGCCGTCCGCCAGTCCGGGCAGCCAGTGCCGCTTCTGCTCCTCGGTGCCGTAGCGGGCTATCACCGTGCCGCAGATCGCCGGCGAGACGATCAGCAGCAGCAACGGGCAGCCGGCGGTACCGAGTTCCTCCAGGACGATGGCGAGGTCGGTGATGCCGCCGCCTCCGCCGCCGTACTCGGCGGGCAGGTTGACGCCCAGGTAGCCGGCCTTGCCGGCCTCCGACCACAGTTCCTCGGCGGGCTCGCCGGCCCGGGCCTTGGCGAGGTAGTAGGCGGAGCCGTAGCGGCGGCCGAGGTCGCCGACGGCCTGGCGCAGGGCCTTGCGTTCGGGGGTTTCGAGGAGCTGACTGCCGATGGCGGACATACGGGGGTCCTTCCTCAGGCTTCGGTGGTCTGGACGACGGCCAGCAGGGTGCCGAGTTCGACCTGCCGGCCGGGGGTGGCGAGGAGTTCGACGAGGATGCCGTCGGCGGGGGCGGTGACGCGGTGCTCCATCTTCATCGCCTCCAGCACGAGCAGCGGCTGCCCGGCGGTGACGGCGTCCCCGACGGCGGCGGTGGTGCGGAGCACGGTGCCGGGCATCGGGGCGAGCAGGGCGCCGGGGTCGGTCTGGGCGGTCGGGTCGGGGAAGCGCGGCAGGGCGGTGAGCCCGGTGCTGCCGGTCGGGGTGTCGACGTACACCTGCTGCGCCCGGCCGCCGTAACGGGCGACGCGGTACGGACGTCGGACCTCGCCCTCGCGCAGCACGACGCGCTCGGCGGTGGCCTCGACGAGTTCCACGTCCGGGTGGTCCTCGGCCAGCAGGCCGGCCCGGGTGTGGCGGTAGCGGACCTCCGACTCCGTGCCGTCGGCGGCCCGGTAGCGCTTGACCTGCGACTGGGAGGACAGGTTGCGCCAGCCGGAGGGGAGGGCGGTGGCGCAGGCGGCGGCGTCGGCGAGGGCGGCGGCCAGCGCGGCGCGTCCGACGCCCTTGGTGTCCGGGGCGGTGAGCTCGGCCGCGTGTTCGGTGAGGAAGCCGGTGTGCAGGCGTTCGGCGAGGAAGGCCGGGTGCCGCAGCGCTCGGACCAGCAACTCCCGGTTGGTGGACGGGCCGTGGATCCTCGCGCGGGCGAGCGCGTCGGCCAGCTTGCGGGCGGCGGCGGCGCGGGTCGGCGCCCAGGCGATCACTTTGGCGAGCATCGCGTCGTAGTGCGGGGTGATCTCGCTGCCGGACTCGACGCCGGAGTCCAGGCGCAGGCCGGAACCGGCGGCGGTTCCGGCTCCGGCTCCGGCTCCGGCTCCGGTGAACTCCTGGTGTTCGTGGGCGAGTTCGAGAAGGTGCAGGGTGCCGGTGGCGGGCTGCCAGTCCTTCGCCGGGTCCTCGGCGTACAGCCGCGCCTCGATCGCGTGGCCGGAGGTCGGCGGCGGGGTGGGCCCGGGGAGCTCCTCCCCCTCCGCGACGGCGAGTTGAAGCGCCACCAGGTCCAACCCGGTGACCGCCTCGGTGACCGGGTGCTCGACCTGGAGGCGGGTGTTCATCTCCAGGAAGTAGCACCGGCCGTCCTCGGCGAGCAGGAACTCGGCCGTCCCGGCGCCGACGTAGCCGATCGCCCGGGCTGCGTTCACCGCCGCCGCGTGCAACTCGGCCCGGACGTCCGCCGGAAGACCGGGGGCCGGGGCCTCCTCGACCACCTTCTGGTGCCGCCGCTGGAGCGAGCAGTCGCGGTCGCCGACCGCCCAGACCGTGCCGTGCGCGTCGGCCAGCAGCTGGACCTCGACGTGCCGCCCGGTGGGCAGGTAGCGCTCGCAGAACACCTCGTCCGAGCCGAAGGCCTTGGCCGCCTCGGCCCGGGCCGCCGCCAACTCGGCGGGCAGGTCCGCCAGTCGACGGACCACCCGCATGCCGCGGCCGCCGCCGCCCGCCGCGGCCTTGACCAGCACCGGCAGGTCGGCCTCGGTCGGCTCCGCCAGCGCCCCCAGGACGGGCACCCCGGCCTCGACCATCAACCGCTTGGCGGCGGTCTTCGAGCCCATCGCGGCGATCGCGGCCGGCGGCGGGCCGACCCAGACCAGGCCCGCGTCCAGCACGGCCCGCGCGAACTCGGCGTTCTCGGACAGGAATCCGTACCCGGGGTGGACGGCGTCGGCCCCGGCGGCCAGCGCGGCGCGCACGATCAGCTCGCCGCGCAGGTAGGTGTCGGCGGGCGCGGCGCCGGGCAGCCGGACGGCGGCGTCGGCCTCCCGCACGTGCGGGGCGGTGGCGTCCGGATCGGAGTGCACGGCGGTGGTCGCGATGCCGAGCTCCCGGCAGGTGCGGAACACCCGGCGGGCGATCTCGCCTCGATTGGCGACCAGCAGGTTGGTGATCGGAGTCTTGGAAGTCATCGTCGGTAGCCCTCTCACATGCGGAAGACGCCGTAGCCGCGCGCGCCCTCGACCGGCGCGTTGTGGATCGCGGACAGGCACAGGCCGAGCACCGTACGGGTGTCGCGCGGGTCGATCACGCCGTCGTCGTAGAGCCGGCCGGACAGGAACACCGGCAGCGACTCGGCCTCGATCTGCTGCTCGACCATCGCCCGGATCGCCACGTCCGCGTCCTCGTCGTACGGCTGCCCCTTGGCCGCGGCCGACTGCCGGGCGACGATCGACAGCACCCCGGCGAGCTGCTGCGGGCCCATCACCGCGGACTTGGCGCTCGGCCAGGAGAACAGGAAGCGCGGCTCGTAGGCCCGGCCGCACATGCCGTAATGGCCGGCACCGTAGGAGGCGCCCATCAACACGGACAGGTGCGGGACCTTGGAGTTGGCGACGGCGTTGATCATCATCGCGCCGTGCTTGATGATGCCGCCCTGTTCGTAGTCCTTGCCGACCATGTAGCCGGTGGTGTTGTGCAGGAACAGCAGCGGCGTGTTGCGCTGATTGGCCAACTGGATGAACTGGGCGGCCTTCTGGGACTCCGCACTGAACAGCACGCCCTGGGCGTTGGCCAGGACGCCGACCGGGTAGCCGTGCAGGCGGGCCCACCCGGTGGCCAGGCTGGTGCCGTAGAGCGGCTTGAACTCGTCGAAGTCGGAGCCGTCGACGATCCGGGCGATCACCTCGCGCGGGTCGAAGGGCACCTTGAGGTCGCCCGGGACGATGCCGAGCAGCTCCTCCTCGTCGTACTTCGGCGGCTCGGCGAACGGGTCCACACCCGGGCCGGGCTTGCGGTGGTCGAGCCGGGCGACGATCCGGCGGGCGATCCGCAGCGCGTCCGCCTCGTCCACCGCGAAGTGGTCGGCCAGGCCGGAGACCCGGGCGTGCATCTCGGCGCCGCCCAGCGACTCGTCGTCGGCCTCCTCGCCGGTGGCCATCTTCACCAGCGGCGGGCCGCCGAGGAACACCTTGGCGCGCTCCTTGACCAGCACGGTGTGGTCGGACATGCCCGGCACGTAGGCACCGCCGGCCGTGGAGTTGCCGAACACCACGGCCACGGTGGGGATTCCGGCGGCCGAGAGCCGGGTGAGGTCGCGGAAGAGGGCGCCGCCGGGGATGAAGATCTCCTTCTGACTGGGCAGATCGGCGCCGCCGGACTCGACCAGGTTGACCAACGGGAGGCGGTTGTGCAGCGCGATCTCGTTGGCCCGCAGGGCCTTTCGCAGGGTCCACGGGTTGCTGGCGCCGCCACGCACCGTCGGGTCATTGGCGGTGATCACGCATTCCACGCCCTCGATCACGCCGATGCCGGTGACCAGGGCCGCGCCCACCGGGTAGTCGCTCCCCCAGGCGGCCAACGGGGACAGCTCCAGGAACGGGGAGTCCGGGTCGACCAGCAGCTCGATCCGCTCGCGGGCCAGCAGCTTGCCGCGCTTGCGGTGGCGCTCCACGTACTTGGGGCCGCCGCCGGCCAGCGCCTTGGCGTGCTCGGCGTCGAGCTCGGCGAGCTTGGCGACCATCGAGGCGCGGTGCTCGGCGTAGTCGGGCCCGGCCGGGTCGACGCGGGTGGTCAGGGCGGTCACAGCGGCGCCTCCGGGCTGTCGAGGAGCGTGGTCGGGTCAACGGGCGCGGTCGGGCTGTCGAGGAGGGTGGTCGGGATGTCGAGGTGGCGGGAGCGCAGCCACTCCCCCAGGGCCTTGGCCTGCGGGTCGAAGCGGTGCTGGGCGGCGACGCCCTCGCCGAGCAGGCCGGTGACGGTGAAGTTGACCGCCCTGAGGTTCGGCAGCAGGTGCCGGGTGACGGCCAACCCGGCTGTTTCGGGGAGGAGTTCGCGCAGCTTGTCGACGGTGAGGGTATGCGCGAGCCAGCGCCAGCCGTCCTCGCCGCGGGCCCAGACACCGAGGTTGGCGTCACCGCCCTTGTCCCCGCTACGGGCGCCGGCCACCAGGCCGAGCGGGGCGCGGCGGGTCGGGCCGGTCGGGAGCTCTTCGGGCAACTCCGGTTCGGCTTCGGCTGGTTGGGAGGTCACCGGCGCGGGCGGGACGGCGATCCGGCGACCGTCCGACAGGACGGCGGTGTGCTCGACGGCCTTGGCGTCGACGTACGCGGCGGTGAACACCCCGTACGGCGCGCCCGGTCCGGGCGGGGCGGTGAGGTGGAAGCCCGGGTATCCGGCCAGGCCCAATTCGACGGCGGCCTTGCCGAGTTCGCGACCGACCTTGGTCGGATCGGGGTCGCGGGCGGTGAGCCGCAGCAGCGCGGAGGCGGTCTCCTCGCCGGCTGCGTCCGGGTGGTCGGTGCGGGCGAGGGTCCAGCGCAGTTCGGCCGGGCGGGCCTCGGGCGGCAGGGCGGCGGCGACCTGCCGTTGCACCAGGTCGGCCTTGGCCTCGATGTCCAGGCCGGTGAGTACGAAGACCACCTCGTTGCGGTGGCCGCCGAGGCGGTTGAGCCCGACCTTCAGGGTGGGCGGCGGGGCCTCGCCGCGCACGCCGGAGATCCGCACCCGGTCCGGGCCCTCCTCGACGAGCCGGACGGTGTCCAGTCGGGCGGCGACGTCCGGGCCGAGGTAGTGCGATCCGCCGGTCTCGTAGAGGAGTTGGGCGGTGACGGTGCCCACGGTGACGGCGCCGCCGGTGCCGGGGTGCTTGGTGATCACACTGGAGCCGTCGGTGTGCAGTTCGGCCAGCGGGAAGCCGGGGCGGGTCACGTCGTGCTCGCGAAAGAAGGCATAGTTGCCGCCGGTGGCCTGCGCTCCGCACTCCAGGACGTGCCCGGCCACCACCGCCCCGGCCAGGGCGTCGAGGTCGGCGGCCGTCCAGCCGAAGTGGGCGATCGCGGGCCCGGCCACCAGCGCGGCATCGGTGACCCGTCCGGTGACCACCACGTCCGCACCCTCGGCCAGGCAGGCGGCGATGCCGAAACCGCCCAGGTAGGCGTTGGCGGCCAACAGGCCATCGGGCAAGCCCAGTTCGGACCGGCGCGGCAGCAGGTCGTCACCCTCGACGTGGGCGACGTCCGCCCCGATGCCCAGGCGCTCCGCCAACTCCCGCAACGCGTCGGCGAGTCGGGCCGGATTGAGACCGCCCGCGTTCACCACGATCTTCACGTCCCGCTCGCGCGCCAGGCCGAGGCACTCCTCCATCTGACGCAGAAAGGTCCTCGCGTACCCGAGCGACGGGTCCTTCAGCCGGTCCCGGGCCAGGATCAGCATGGTCAGCTCGGCGAGGTAGTCCCCGGTGAGCACGTCCAGCGGCCCACCCGTGAGCATCTCCCGCACCGCCGCGAAGCGGTCCCCGTAGAACCCCGAGGCATTGCCGATCCGCAGTACCGAGCGTGCGCGCGCCAATGCGCCTCCCCTGCCGGTGGGTTGACGACACCCCGCACGAGCGCCGCCGGGCAGCAGCGTGGCACCGGCCGGAGGAAAAAGCAATCATGCATGCTTGTTTTGCTGCCGCATCAGCCGCAGCCCGGGCGGGGCGGCAGGTCGCGCCGCGGCTCGGGCAGGACGGTGACGCGCGGAAGGTCGCGCAGTTCGGGCCGGGTGAGCGGGATCAGCCCGGGCCGCCCGGCGCCCGCGCGAGCGGCCGGGTCAGTGCGGGAGATGTTGCCCGCCGAGGAGCCGAAGGCCCTGTTCCAGTGCGCTGCGCTGAGTGTCACTCAGGTCCGCCGTCAGTTCGTCGTCCAGGCTCCGGGCGGCGTGGGCGCAGCGTGAGAGCAGGGTGCGGCCCTCGGGGGTGAGGTTGAGGACCTGCCTGCGGCGGTCCTGAGGGTCTCGGATGCGTTCCAGGGCGCCGAGTTCCTGGAGCTGGTCGGCGAGGGCGACGACCAGGCTCGGGGCGACGCCGAGTCGCCTGGCCAGGTCCTGCTGGGAGGCGGCCGGTCCCGCGTCGAGTGCGGCCAGCAGGCCGGCGTGCTTGGGCTTGAGGCCCAAGGCCTCGATCCGCTCGGCGAAGCGTTCGGCGGCCAGGGCCCCGAGCGTGCCCAGGTTGAAGGCGATCGTGGCGCGCAGCCCGGCTGCTCCCTTGACATCACTCATGCAGAGAATGATACCGTCAAATTATCGTTCACAGTCAGAATGATTCTTGGGGGAATTCAATGGACGTCCTGCTCGTCGCCAACGCCGCGGCGGCGCTCGTCAGTGCCGGTTCGAGTGTCGCGGGGGTGCTGCGCCCCGGCCTCGCACTGCCGACAGGTGAGCCGGTCAATGCCGGGACCGAGCTCTACGCCCGCGCCTACGCGGTCCGGGCCGTCCCGCTCGGGCTGGCCACCGCGCTGCTTCTGCTGGCCGGCGCGTCCCACGCTGCCGCGTGGCCGATGCTGGTGGTCGCGGGGCTCGCCCAGGTCGGCGACTCCGCGATCGGCGCCCGGTACCGCAACCGCGGCATGGCCTTCGGCGCCGGCGCCTTCGCCGTCCTCCACCTCGCCTCGGCCGTCTGGATCGCCCGATGACCGCCGGGGCGGTCATCGCCGCGGCGAGCGCGACCCTCGCGTTCCTACTGGAGATGTCCGTCTACGTCTCCGCGGGTTACTGGGGTTTCACCCGCACCGCCCGCCTGCCCCTCCGCCTCGCGCTGGCCACCGGCGCGGTGGTGCTCCTGGCCGTGGTCTGGGGGCAGTTCGGCGCGCCGACCGCGACGCACCCGCTCCACGGCCAGGCCCGCGCGGTCCTGGAACTCGCCTGGTTCGGCGCGGGCGACCTGGCGCTGCTCGCCGCCAGGGGCCGCCGCGCCGCGCTCTGGTTCACCGTGGCCTGGGCACTGTCCACCGCCCTTCAGGCCGCCGTGGCCTGAAGGGCGGGACAGCGGCCGGTGAGGATGCGCCCGAGCACAGGCTCGGCCACCCGCCCCCTTCGTGCCGCTCCGGGCGCTCTCTCCCCCGCAATCCGCGCATCACTCACCGCTGTTGCGCCGTCACTCCGACGGGTGTTGCATGGCAGAGGCGAGGCGCCGTCGCGAGGGCCCACGAAAATGACGGAAACCGGGTACGGACGTCAGGCGAATCGCGATTGCCAGCCGATTCACCGTGCCACGTTCACCGTGTCACGCGATCGGCGGGCCCCTGGTGTCGCCTCAGGCGAGGAGGTCCATCGATGGAAATGCCCGAGGGAATCACCCACAGCCGTCGTAAATTCCTTGGCGCCGCTGCCGCGACTGCCGTGGCGGCCCAACTCGGTATGCCCGGTGACGCGCAAGCGCAGTCCGAAACCGGAACACCTGCGGCGTCTCCCGCGGCTAGTCCGGGGACCAGTGGATTCTCTGGTCCGGTGAAGCAGATCAATGCCGGCGACCTGAGCGTGGGATACGTCGAAGCCGGACCTGCGAACGGACGGCCGGTCGTACTCCTGCACGGCTGGCCCTACGACATTCACAGCTACGTCGCGGTCACGCCCCTGCTCGCGGCGAAGGGGTACAGGGTGGTCGTCCCCTATCTGCGCGGCCATGGCACCACGCGGTTCCTTTTGGATGAAACGCCCAGAAATGCCCAACAGTCGGCGTTTGCTCTCGACCTCATCGCCCTGATGGACGCCCTCAGGATCGACCGGGCCATCCTCGCCGGATATGACTGGGGATCACGGACGGCCGACATCATCGCGGCCCTCTGGCCGGAGCGCTGCAAGGCACTGATCTCGACGACCGGGTATCTGATCGTCAACGTTGAGGCCAACAAGATGCCGACGCCACCGAAGAGTGAATGGGCGTGGTGGTATCAGTACTACTTCGCCACCGACAGGGGCGTGCTCGGCCTCGAGAAGTACCGGCGCGACCTGGCCAGGCTCGTGTGGAAATTCAACTCCCCGACCTGGAACTTCGACGAGGCGACCTTCGATCGCACGGCCGCCGCGTTCGACAACCCGGATTACGTCAAAATCGTGATCGACAACTACCGCTGGCGACTGGGCCTGACCAAGGGCGAGCCCCGGTACAACGCCCTCGAGGAACGCCTCGCCACAGCCCCTGTCATCAAGGTGCCGACGATCACCATCGACGGCGCACACGATCCATTTACGCCTCCGGGAAATGGATCGGCTTATCGCAAGAAGTTCGCCGGCAAATACGCGCACAAGACCCTGGAGGCAGGGCACAACGTTCCGCAGGAGGCTCCGAAGGCCTTCGCGGCGGCCGTCGTCGAAGTCGACGGCTTCTGACCGCGCTACCGAACGTCGGAGAGTCTCATCAGGGCCCGCTCCACGGCACGGAGCGGTATCCACGCGAACACGCGCCCCCGGCGCAGGTCCTCACCGTGATCGGCTGCACCACGACCAGGGACACCGTCCTGGCTGAAGTCGCTGGCCGGTCGGCTGGTGGTTAGCCTGAAGACGGAGCCGCGGATGAGGCGCCGCGGCGGAATCGGTGGCGTCTCACCACACGCCGCTCCGGCGAGCGGTCGAGCAACCGGCGCCGCGCCGTCCTGACGAACCTTCACACTGCTGAACTCACGTGAACTCACGCTGGGCCGGGCCGTGAGCCGGTGGCTGCGTCTGCGCGGGAGCGTTCATGCCCCAGGTCGTCCCGGTCGGAGATGAGACGGCATCGCATGGAGGAGGATCCCATGACCGAGAGCCACGCGCGGGCCCCCGCTGTCCCCAGCGTCCTGGTGGATCCGCTGCGCAACCGAGGCGTCGCCTTCACACAGGAGGAACGGGAGGCCCTCGGCCTCACCGGACGGCTGCCTTCCGGAGTGCTCGCGCTCGAACGGCAGGCTCAACGTGCCCACCGGCAGTTGCAGGTCCAGGGGAGCGACCTGGCCAAGAACGTCTACCTGGAACAGCTGCACGACCGCAACGAAACCCTCTACTTCAAGCTCCTCACCGAGCACCTCGAAGAGCTGCTGCCGATCGTCTACGACCCCGTCGTGGGCGAGGCGATCGAGAAGTACTCCCACGAGTACCGGCGCCCGCGCGGCATCTTCCTGTCCATCGACCGGCCCGACGACATGCAGAGGGCCTTCGCCACGCTTCAACTCGGGCCGGAGGACGTCGACCTGATCGTGTGCACCGACGCGGAGGAGATCCTGGGCATCGGTGACTGGGGCGTGGGCGGCATCCTGATCTCGGTCGGCAAGCTCGCGGTGTACACGGCGGCCGCCGGCATCGACCCGCGCCGCGTCGTTCCCGTGTCGCTGGATGTCGGCACGGATCGGGCATCGTTGCTGGAGGACCCGCTGTATCTGGGCAACCGGCACCCCCGTGTCCGCGGCGCCGACTACGACGCGTTCATCGAGAAGTACCTGGAGACGGCGTCGTCCACGTTCCCCGACGCGCTCCTGCACTTCGAGGACTTCGGTCCCAGCAACGCACGGCGGATCCTGGAGCAGTACGGCGGCCGCTATCGGATCTTCAACGACGACATGCAGGGCACCGGAGCCATCACGCTGGCGGCAGCGCTGTCCGCGGTCAAGGTCACCGGTGTGCGGATGCGGGACCAGAAGCTGGTCGTCTTCGGCGCCGGGACCGCCGGGGTGGGCATCGCGGACCAACTGCGCGACGCGATGGTCCGCGACGGCGCGGATCCGGAGCGGGCCACCGCCCAGGTGTGGCTGATCGACAGGCAAGGGCTGCTCACCCGGGACATGTCCGACCTTCGCGACTTCCAGCAGACCTACGCGCGCGATCCGGCCGAGGTCGCGGACTGGGGGCGGCACGACGGCGCGATCCCGCTCCTGGAAACGGTTCGGCGGGTCAACCCGACGATCCTGCTGGGCACTTCCACCGTGCACGGTGCATTCACCCGCGAGGTCGTCGAGGCCATGTCCGAGGGTACCGAGCGGCCGGTCATCTTCCCGATCTCCAATCCCACCTCCCGGATCGAGGCCATGCCCGCCGACGTCATCGCCTGGTCCAGGGGCAAGGCGCTCGTCGCGACCGGCATCCCCGTCCCGCCCGTGGAACACGACGGTGTGACCTACCAGATCGGGCAGGCCAACAACGCGCTGCTCTACCCGGGACTCGGCCTGGGCACGATCGTCTCCGGCGCGTCCCGGGTGACCGCGGGCATGCTGCTCGCGGCCGCGCAGGCCGTCGCGGACCAGGTCGACCCGTCGGGGCCGGGCGCCTCCCTGCTGCCTCCCGTGAAGAACCTCCGGGAGTCCTCGGCGATCACCGCGACCGCGGTGGTCCAGGCAGCGCTCGACGACGGCGTGGCCACCCGCAAGCCGACCGACGCCGGAAAGGCCGTCCGGGAGGCCATGTGGCAGCCGGTCTACGCCGACGGAGCGACGTCATGACCACAGAGCACCACGGCGTGGACCGGACCGGGTCGGCCGGTCAGGACGAAGCCCCGAGGATCCTTGACATCCCCATCGGACTGCAAGCGATCGGGACCCGGCGGGAGACGGACTCCATGGGCGCCGTCGACGTCCCCGCGGACCGCTACTGGGGCGCCCAGACGCAACGGTCCCTGATCCACTTCTCCATCGGGGACGACCGGATGCCCAAAGCGGTCTACCACGCCTACGGCTACGTCAAGAAGGCAGCCGCCCGCGTCAACGGACACGCCGGGCGGCTGCCGGCCTGGAAGGCCGACCTGATCCAGCGGGTGGCCGACGAGGTCATCGCGGGCGAACTGGACGATCACTTCCCGCTGTACGTGTGGCAGACCGGGTCCGGTACGCAGTCCAACATGAACACCAACGAGGTGATCAGCAACCGTGCCATCCAACTCCTCGGCGGAGAGCTGGGCAGCAAGTCCCCGATCCACCCCAACGACCACGTCAACCTGGGGCAGTCCTCCAACGACACCTTCCCCACCGCCATGCACATCGCCGCGGTCAAGGAGGTCCACGAGCACCTGCTGCCCAGCGTGCGGGCGCTGCAACAAGCCATCGAGACCAAGGCACAGCAGTGGCGCGACGTGGTGAAGATCGGCCGCACCCACCTGGAGGACGCCGTTCCCCTCACCGTGGGGCAGGAATGGTCCGGCTACGCCCGCCAGCTGCAACAGGCCATCGGCCAGGTCGCCAGGTCCGCCGAGGGCCTGAACGAACTCGCCATGGGCGGCACCGCGGTCGGGACCGGGCTGAACGCCCCATCTGGATTCGGCGAGCAGGTCGCCGCCGAGATCGCCACCGCGACCGGCTACCCGTTCATCACCGCGCAGAACAAATTCGCCGCCCAGGGCGGCCTGGACGCCATGGTCGGCGCCTCCGCCGGGCTGCGGGCCTTGGCCGTGCCGCTGATGAAGATCGCCAACGACATCCGCTGGCTGTCCTCCGGACCCCGCTGCGGCCTCGACGAACTCATCCTCCCGGCGAACGAGCCAGGCTCCTCGATCATGCCCGGCAAGGTCAACCCGACCCAGTGCGAGGCGATGGTCATGGTCTGCATCCAGGTGCTGTCCGAGGACACGGCCATCGCCTTCGCCGGCTCCCAGGGCAACTTCGAACTGAACGCCATGCGCCCGGTCATCATCAACAACTTCCTGCACGCGGCGACCATCCTCGCCGACGCCTGCGCCAGGATGCGCGAGTTCTGCATCGAGGGCACCCAGCTCAACCGGGAGCAGATCGACAGCTACGTCGACCGGTCACTCATGCTGGTCACCGCCCTCTCCCCCGTGATCGGCTACGACAGGGCCTCGGCGATCGCCCACAAGGCCAACGACGAGGACAGCACCCTGCGCGAGGCAGCACTGGCCTCCGGCTACATCAGCGCCGAGGAGTTCGACCGCATCGTCCGCCCCGCCGCCATGGTCGGTCAGGCGTAGGACCGCTCCGGTGGGCGGGGCGGACCGATCACGGCTCGGCCGGACGGACCGATCAGGATTCGAGAAGCGCCCGGGCCGGGCGCGCCCCTAGCGTTGCAGGCATGGACGACATCACCATTCACTGGACCTTCCTCCCCCACACCGACCCCGAGGCCTCGCTCGCCTTCTACCGCGATCTGCTGGGCTTCGAGGTGCGGGGCGACGTCGGCGGCGGCCCGATGCGCTGGATCACCGTCGGGCCCGCCGGGCAGCCGAGCGTCTCGCTGGTGCTGGAGCCGCCGACCGCCGATCCGGGCGTCACCGAGGACGAGCGGCGTACGATCGCCGAGATGATGGCCAAGGGGACCTACGCGCGGCTGGTGCTCGCCACCGCCGACCTGGACGGGGTGTTCGACCGGCTGAAGTCCGGCGGCGCCGAGCTCGTGCAGGAGCCGACCCTGCAGCCGTACGGCATCCGCGACTGCGCCTTCCGCGACCCGGCGGGCAACATGATCCGCTTCAACGAGGTGCGCTGAGCCTCCGCCCGCCCCGAGGGGTGACCCCTCGGGGCGGGCCCCGATCGACCCACCGCAGAACCCGCCCGACAGCCAGGGAGCGAAGAGTAACGATGGCCGAGCCGCACGTCGCCGACAGCCACGACCTGATCCGCGTGCACGGAGCACGCGAGAACAACCTCAAGGACGTCAGCGTCGACATCCCCAAGCGCCGCCTGACCGTGTTCACCGGCGTCTCCGGCTCGGGCAAGAGCTCGCTGGTCTTCGACACCATCGCCGCCGAGTCGCAGCGGCTGATCAACGAGACCTACAGCGCCTTCGTCCAGGGCTTCATGCCCACCCTGGCCCGCCCCGAGGTGGACGTCCTGGAGGGGTTGACCACCGCGATCATCGTCGACCAGCAGCGGATGGGCGCCGACCCGCGCTCCACCGTCGGCACCGCGACCGACGCCAACGCGATGCTGCGCATCCTGTTCAGCCGGCTCGGCAAGCCGCACATCGGCTCCCCCAAGGCGTACGCCTTCAACGTCCCCTCGATCAGCGGCGCCGGCGCCGTCACCGTCGAGCGCGGCGGCAAGACCGTCAAGGAGCGGCGCAGCTTCAGCATCACCGGCGGCATGTGCCCGCGCTGCGAGGGCCGCGGCAGCGTCTCCGACATCGACCTCACCCAGCTCTACGACGCTTCCAAATCGCTCGCCCAGGGCGCGATCACCATCCCCGGCTGGAAGCCGGACAGCTGGTGGACGGTCGGCGTGTACGCCAACTCGGGCTTCCTCGACCCGGACAAGCCCATCCGCAAGTACACCGAGAAGGAGCTGCAGGACTTCCTCTACCGGGAGCCCACCAAGGTCAAGATCAACGGCGTCAACCTCACCTACGAGGGCCTGATCCCCAAGCTCCAGAAGTCCATGCTGTCCAAGGACAAGGACGCCCTGCAGCCGCACATCCGGGCCTTCGTCGAGCGCGCCGTGACCTTCACCGCCTGCCCGGACTGCGAGGGCACCCGGCTGAGCGCGGCCGCCCGCTCCTCCAGGATCGGGGCGGTCAGCATCGCCGACGCCTGCGCGATGCAGATCAGCGACCTCGCCGACTGGGTCCGCGCCCTGGCCGAGCCCTCGGTGGCGCCGCTGCTCACCGCGCTCCAGCAGACCCTGGACTCCTTCGTGGAGATCGGCCTCGGCTACCTGTCGCTCGACCGCCCCTCCGGCACGCTCTCCGGCGGCGAGGCCCAGCGGGTCAAGATGATCCGCCACCTGGGCTCCTCGCTCACCGACACCACGTACGTCTTCGACGAGCCCACCACCGGCCTGCACCCGCACGACATCAGCCGGATGAACGGCCTGCTGCTGCGCTTGCGGGACAAGGGAAACACAGTGCTCGTGGTGGAGCACAAGCCGCAGACCATCGCGATCGCCGACCACGTGGTGGACCTCGGCCCGGGCGCCGGCGCGGCGGGCGGCGCGGTCTGCTTCGAGGGCGGCGTGGACGGGCTGCGCACCAGCGGCACCATCACCGGCCGCCACCTGGCCGACCGGGCGGCGCTGCGGCAGACCGTCCGCGAGCCCAGCGGCACGCTGGCGATCCGCGGCGCGAACACCCACAACCTGCGGGACGTGGACGTGGACGTCCCGCTCGGGGTGCTGACCGTGGTCACCGGCGTGGCCGGCTCCGGCAAGAGCTCGCTGATCCACGGCTCGCTGGGTCAACAGTCAGGGGCTGCCGACGAGGGCGTGGTGTACGTCGACCAGGGTGCGATCAAGGGCTCACGGCGCAGCAACCCGGCGACGTACACCGGCCTGCTGGACCCGATCCGCAAGGCCTTCGCCAAGGCGAACGACGTGAAGCCGGCCCTGTTCAGCGCCAACTCGGAGGGCGCCTGCCCGACCTGCAACGGCGCGGGCGTGGTCTACACCGACCTGGCGATGATGGCCGGGGTGGCCACCACCTGCGAGGACTGCGAGGGCAGGCGCTACCAGGCCTCGGTGCTGGAGTACCGCCTCGGCGGCCGGGACATCAGCGAGGTGCTCGCGATGTCGGTGACCGAGGCGGAGGAGTTCTTCGGGGCGGGCGAGGCCAAGCTGCCGGCCGCGCACCGGATCCTGGAGCGGCTCGCCGACGTCGGCCTCGGCTACCTGAACCTGGGCCAGCCGCTGACCACGCTGTCCGGCGGCGAGCGGCAGCGGCTGAAGCTGGCCACCCACATGGGCGACAAGGGCGGGGTCTACGTCCTGGACGAGCCGACCACCGGCCTGCATCTGGCGGACGTCGAGCAGCTGCTCGGGCTGCTGGACCGGCTGGTGGACTCCGGAAAGTCGGTGATCGTGATCGAGCACCACCTGGCGGTCATGGCGCACGCGGACTGGATCATCGACCTCGGCCCGGGCGCCGGGCACGACGGCGGCCGGGTGGTCTTCGAGGGCACCCCGGCCGAGCTGGTCGCGGCCCGCTCCACGCTGACCGGCGAGCACCTGGCGGAGTACGTGGCCGGCTGACGAGGCACCGACGGCCCTCCCGCAGGAAGACCCGCGGGCCCTCCCACGCGGCGGATCACTCCAGCGGGAGGACCATCTCCAGGATCCGGGCGGTCTTGTCCAGTACGTACGGCGTCTCGCCGCCGGTGTACGTGAAGCCGCGCCGCCGGTAGAAGGCGGCGGCGCGGCGGTTCTCCTCGTGCACCCCGAGCAGCATCCGCTGCGCGCCGCCGGTGCGGGCCCAGTCGATGACGGCGTCCAACAGGGCGTCGGCGACGCCGAGTTCGCGGCCGCGGTGGGCCGGGTCGACCCAGACGCCGATCAGGTCGACCGCCCCGGCCTGCTCCTTGCTGGGGATCGACAGCATGGTGGCGACCCACTCGTCCGCGTCGTCCACCGCGACCAGGCCGATCTTGCCGGGCTCGTTCAGCCAGTCCGTCCGGGCCCGCCAGTTGCCCTCGCCCTGGTGCTCCGCGTACTCGTAGGGCTCGCCGAACGCCATGGGGGTGTCGAGGAGTTGGGCCAGTCGCACCTTCCGCAGCCGTTGCCAGTCGTCCCGGCCGATCCGCTCGATCCGGTACCCCATCCCTACCCCCGTAAGAACGATCCGCCTCCGCCGCCGGCGGTCACCGGCGGCGGAGGCAGGATAGCCGCAGCTCGGGTCAGGGCTTGATCCGGACCACCTGCGGGTCGTGGTCGCTGGCCTGCTCGGCGAACTCGGCGTTGATGTGCACCACGTCGTACTTGGCGTAGCCGACCTCGGGGCTGACCAGGATGTGGTCCAGCACCTGGGAGTTGCCCTGGTAGACGTAGGAGTACTGCTCGGTCTCCGGGAGCTCGTTCACCAGGTCGCGCAGGACGCCGTCCTTGGTGAGCGCGGCCAGCGCGGGCGAGAACTGGTAGTCGTTGTAGTCGCCGACCGAGACGATCCGCGCCTCCTTGTCGGCAGCCAGCAGCTTGGCGACGAAGGCCTGCTCCACGGTGGCCTGCTTGATCCGCTGCACCTCGGAGCTGCGGGTCGGGGCCTGGAAGCGGCTGTCGATGCCCTGGTCGCCGCCCTTGCTGTTGAAGTGGTTGGCGATCACGAAGACCTTCTGGCCGCGGAAGGAGAACTGCCCGACCAGCGGCTTGCGACTGTTGGTCCACGCCTCGTCGGTGGGCTCGATCCGGCCGGGCGAGGCGGTCAGCGCGGTGGCGGCACCGGTGCCGGTCACGCCGACGGCGGTGGTGGCGTTGCCGCCGGGGATGTCGGTGAAGGAGACCCGCTGGGGGTTGAACAGGAAGACCTGGCGGATGTTGCCGCCGGGTTCGCCGCCGTCCTTGCCGTCCTGCGGGTCGACCGAGCGCCACTCGTAGGCCGGGCCGCCGGCCGCCTTGATCGCGGCGAGGAACTTGGCGACGGTCTGGCTCGCGTCCACCGTGCCGTCGTTCTTGGCGCCGTTGTCGTCCTGGATCTCCTCCAGGGCGACGGTGACGGCCGGGCCGGACAGCTCGGTGACGGACTGCGAGCCGCCGGAGTAGTTCGGGTAGTACTCGGTGACCTTGCCGCTCACCAGCACCGAATCGCCGACCTTGACCGTCGGGGCGGCGCCGGTGAAGACGAAGATGCCCTCGCTGGTGGCCGGGTCGGCGTCCGGGTTCGGGTCCTGCATCCAGAAGCCCTTGGAACTGCCGTACGTACGGAGGCCGGTGACGATGCCAGGCACGCCGGTGACGGGCTTGCCGGCCTGTGGGGAGGTCCGGGTGGTGCCCTGGATGTCGTGGATCCGCAGCGGCCCGACCTCGGTCGGAGCGGGCGGGGCGGCCGTCGCCGCGCCGGCCGCGTGCGCCACCGGCAGCGGGACGAGCACCAGCGAGGCGGCCAGCGCGGCCGGGAGGAGGGCGGTGCGCAGCAGGGCGACTCTGCGGGGGCGGGGTGCGGGGGCGGTGGTCACCGGGGCATGGCTCCTAGCTCGTGCAGCGGGCGCTACTCGCGTAGAGAGAGGGAGGAGAGAAAGCGGGGGACGAACACCCGCCCCCCGCGACGCCTTCAAGATACGCGCGTAGAAAAACCCCCGACAAGACCCCGTCAATGAACTGTCGGTTCCTCCTGGATGACTTGATGACCCGTCAATTCAGCCAGCTCCCAGCGGACTTCCAGCGCTCCTTTAGCTTTCCCCTGATTTTGCTCAGCTTTGCCCGATCCGCTCCGTGATCCGCTCCACGATCAGCTCGCACAACTCGTGGGTGCGCAGCGCGTCGTGGGCGTCGATCGTCTTCCCGGCGCGGACGGCGTCCAGGAAACCGGTCACGCACTGCTCGATGCCGCGCTGGCGGGCGACGGACACCCAGTCGCCGCGTCGGCGAACGGTGGGCTGGCCACGGTGGTCGATCACTTCGGCCAGGTTGCGCACCTCCCGCTTGGAGTCGCCGCCGGAGACCTCCAGCACCTCCTCGGTCGAGCCGGAGACCCGGTTCATGATGCCCAGCGCGGTGAAGTCCTCGCCGCCGAGCGTGAGCACCACGTGCTCGACCAGGCCGTCCCGGGTGCGGGCGCGGACGTCCACGTGCTCGATCTCACCGGGGGCGAGGAACCGCAGGGTGTCGACGACGTGGATGAAGTCGTCGAAGACGAGGGAGCGGGCGGCCTCCGCCAGGCCCTCCCGGTTCTTCTGCAGCACGATCAGGTCGCGCGGCCGCTCCTTGGCCTGGACGTACCCGGGCGCGTGGCGCCGGTTGAAGCCGACCATCAGCGAGCGGCCGGTCCGGTCGGCGAGCCCGACCAGTCGGCGGGCGCCGTCCAGGGTGTAGTCCAGCGGCTTGTCCACGTACACGTCCACGCCGGCGGTGAGCAGTTGCTCGACGATCGGCACGTGCTGGTCGGTCGCGGCGTGCACGAAGGCGGCGCGGATGCCGCTGGCGATCAGCTCACCGAGGTCGGTGAACCGGTGTTCGGCGCCGATCCGGTACGCATCACCGATCCGGTCCAGCTTCGCCCCCTCCCGGGTCATCAACCGCAGATCCAACCCCGGCAACCCGCCCAGAACCGGCAGATACGCCTTCTGCGCAATGTCACCAAGCCCGACGATTCCCACCGGAAGAAGGCCGTCAGGAACAGAGAGCGAAATCATCGGATTCTCCACGAATGCGCGCCGACACCATCACCCCCACCCTATTCACCAGCTCCCCCACGCCACCAACCCACCGCCGGCACCCCCTTCGTTCGGTGCGATCACCTGGCTGATCACACAGGCGGAAGCTACCTCCACAGGCCCGGCAGGGCTTTCCGCGGAAGACCTCATGAGCCCTGCCGGAACTCGCCGGTGATCAGCCTTTCCGGACATCGTTCAACCGGCGGCTCTCACTCGGCCTCTGGTGCGGCTTCAGCTCCTCCGGCCGCCTGAGGCGACGGGAGCGGACCCGCCGGATCCACCGTGTTGGGTGTACTCCCCAGGCTCGACCGGGGTGGGACGCCCTGCGGCGGCAGTGGCGTCGGGATGGCGCCGGGACGAATGTGGCTCCCGGAATCGTCGTGGCCCGGCTCCGGCGGTCGAGGAAGACTGACCAGGCGCGAAGTCAGTCTCTCGCCCTGTACGCGGGTGAGCCGTGCATCGTCGGTACCGATGGGGTCGTCAGCCGCGGGTCCAGCCCGGGCAGGGCGGTGAGCTTCTGCTACGCCATCGCGCCGTGACGACCGATCGGCTGTGCGGAGCCTCCTCCGAGGCCCCGCACAGCCGCGCTCAGTTGGCCGTGTCACCCACCGGTCGGCGCTCGGTGGCCGGGCCGGAAGCGGTCGGCACCGAACCGGCCGGCTCGGCGGGAACGCCGACCGTCCGCGTGCGCCGCCCGGGCAGGACCACCGCCGCGGCCAGCGCGGCGGCCGCCAGGAAGCCCGCCGCCAGCAGGTAGCCGAGCGAGTAGCCGTCGGTCGCCGCCGACCTGGCCTCGACCCCGGCGGCCAGCCGGTGGTCGGTGCGGGCGGCGGCGGCCGTCACCAGCACCGCGAGGCCGATCGCGCCGCCGATCTGCCGGGCCGAGTTGAGCAGCGCCGAGGCCGTCCCGGCCTCCTGTGGCGGGAGCCCGCCGGTGGCGGCCGCGGTGAGCGGGACGAAGGAGAAGCCGATCCCGAGGCCCGCGACCATCGAGGGGACGAGGACGTCGCCCAGGTACCCGCCGGAGGGGTCCAGTGCCGCCCACCAGGCGAAGCCCGCGGCGCCGAGCAGCCCGGCGGGGACCAGCAGCAGGCGGGCCGGTACGCCCCGGTGCATCAGCCGGGTGGAGATCTGGATGGCGACCACCACGCACAGGGTCAGCGGCAGGAAGGCCAGCCCGGCCCGGGCCGCGCTGAGCCCGAGCACGGTCTGCAGGTACAGCGTGGAGAAGTAGAACGCGCCGAACTGGCCGCCGACCAGCAGCGCCATGAACAGGTTGGCACCGAGGACGTTGCGCCGGCGCAGCAGGCCGAGCCGGATCAGCGGATCGGCCATCGGCCCGTACTGTTCCCAGAGCACGAAGCCGAGCAGCAGCACGGCCGAGGCGGCCAGCGTCCCGAGGGTGGCGGGGGAGCCCCAGCCGACCTGCTCGGTGCGCTCCACGCCGAGGATCAGCAGGCCCACGCCCGCGGTGGCGAGCACCGCGCCCACCAGGTCGAGCCGGCCGCGCCGGCTGCCGAAGGTTCCGCCGGGCACCCCGCCGAGGGCCAGGACCAGCGCGCCGACCGCCATCGGCAGGTTGACCAACATCACCCAGCGCCAGCCCGCGTACTCGGCGAGCAACCCGCCGATCAGCACCCCGGCGCCGCCGCCGACCGCCGAGACGGCGGCGTAGACGCCGAGCGCCCGGGTGCGCTCGCGGCCCTCGCGCTGGGTCAGCGTCAGGACGGCGAGCGCGGCGGGCGCCAGGACGGCCGCCCCGACGCCCTGGACCGCGCGGGCCAGGATCAGCTGGGCCTCGTTCTGCGCCAGCCCGCCGCCGAACGAGGCGACCGCGAAGGCGACCGTGCCGCAGGCCAGCACTCGGCGTTGTCCGTAGAGGTCCGCCATCCGCCCGCCGAGCAGCAGGAAGCCGCCGAAGCAGAGGGCGTAGATGTTGACCACCCAGGGCAGTTGGGACCGCTCGATGTGCAGCCCCGTCGCCATGCTCGGCAGCGCCACGTTCACGATCGTCATGTCGAGCGTGACCATGAACTGGGCCAGCGCCACCGCGGCGAGCGCCCTCCCTCGGTGGTTCCCGGCCACTTCCATCGCCCCCATCGATCCCATCAACCCCTCCCAGAGTTTTTATACGCGTATAACTTACGCGTACGAAAACCATAGCCGGAGACCGGGGCAACCGCCAGCCGGCCGGGGGAAGGGGACGTCAGCACCCGCCGCGGCGCGGACAGGAGAGGATGTGGGCATGGAACAGAGCACACCGACCGGTCGCAGGAGCGGCCGACCGCCCAAGCTGTCCCGGGAGGCGATCCTCACCGCGGCCCGGACGATCCTGGCCGAGGAGGGGCCGGATCAGCTGTCCATGCGGCGGCTGGCCAAGGAACTCTCCAGCACCCCGATGGCGCTCTACCACCACGTCAAGGACAAGGACGAGCTGCTGCTGCTCCTCCTGGAGAGCCACGCCTCGGCCTTCCCCCGGCCCGAGCTGCCCGCCGACCCGCGCGAGCGGCTGATCGCCGCGGCCCGGGTGCTGTACGACATCCTGGCCGAGTGCCCGTGGATCGTGGAGGTGCTGGCCTCGGACGACCTGCTCGCGGTCTCGGCGCTGTGGATCGTGGAGAACGTCCTGGACGCGGCGATCGCCGCCGGACTCACCCCCGAGCAGGCCGTCCACGTCTACCGGGTGCTCTGGTACTACACGGCCGGCGAGTTGACCGTCCGGCTCGGCCGCCGGCGCCGCCGCGCTGACCCGGCCGGTCGCCCGTACCGCGCCGAGGCCTTCGCCGCCCTCGACCCGGCGGCCTTCCCCCGGCTCACCTCGCTGGCCGGCGACTGGGAGGAGCTGACCGCCGCCGACACCCGGCAGGAGGGACTGGTCGCGATCGTGAACGGCCTGCTGGCGACGCTGCGGCCCTGAACTGCGTTCGCCCGCAGGAGGGGCCGGTCGCGATCGTGGACGGCCAGCCGGCGACGCTGCGGCCCTGAACTGCGTTCGCCCGCAGGCCAGTTGGTCAGGCCCCGGCGGCCGCCGCCGCCGCGAGGGAGTCCAGCACCGGGCGGATCAGCGGGTGCCCGTCGGCCCCCGCGCGGACGGCGGCGAAGACCCGACGGGTGGCCAGCTCGCTGTCCACCGGCCGGACGGCGACCCGGGCGAGGTCGACGCCGCGCAGCGCGGAGCGGGGCACCAGGGCGACACCGGAGCCGGCCGAGGCCAGCGCGACCACGGCGCGGAAGTCGTCGGAGGAGTGCAGCAGCCGGGGCTGGAAGCCGGCGTGCTCGCAGGCCAGCAGCACCACGTCGTGGCAGGGGTTGCCCGGGTAGGGGCTGATCCAGGGATCGCCGGCCAGGGCGGCCACGGCGAGCGGCCCCTCCTCCTCGGCCAGCGGGTGCGCCAGCGGCAGGACGGCCTCGAAGGGCTCGGCGTAGAGCGGGACCCGGGTGAGCCGGGCGTCGTCGGCGCGCGGGGCGCCCCGGTACTCGACGGCCACCGCGAGGTCGGCCCGGCCGTCCAGCACCATCGGCAGGCTGGCGTCGCCCTCGGCGTCCAGCACCTTGAGCCGCACGCCAGGGGCGCGCTCGGCGAGCAGGCCGATCGCCGGGGCGAGCACGTGCGAGATTCCGGTGGCGAAGGAGGCGACGGTGACCTCGCCCGCGACGCCCGCGCTGTACGCGGCGAGGTCGGCCTCGGCGCGCTCCAGCTGGGCGAGCACGGCGTCGGCGTGGCCGAGCAGGATCTCCCCGGCGGCGGTCAGCCGCACGCCCCGGCCCTCGCGGGCCAGCAGGTCGTGGCCGGTCTCCTGCTCCAGGGCGGCCAGCTGCTGGGAGACCGCGGAGGGGGTCAGGTAGAGGGCGGCCGCCGCGGCGGTCACGGTGCGGTGGTCCGCCACGGCCCGCAGGGTCCGCAGCCGTCGTGCGTCGATCACAAGCCAATTCTGCCAGCGTGGCGGAGTGGACCAGCCGGGAGCCGTTTCGGGCCGCAGTACCACCGGTGGCGTATTCCGGGACGAGATCGCTTCGCTCCGTTGACCGTCCGGCTCGATCGCCGCTTGGCTCATGGCCGAGCCGGGCCGCTCGGGATCACGGGGATTCGAGGGCCCGGTGCACGTGTCAAGGGGAGGACGTCCATGACCACCCTCGTTCCCGCCGCTGGCTGGCCCGCACCGGCTGCGCCCTGGTGGCCGCCGTCGCGGCCGGCGTCGCGACGCCGGCCGCCGAGGCCCGCCCGCCCAGGATCCCGGAAACCGCGAACGGGGGTGGGACGCCGGTGCGGGCCGGCGCCCCACCCCCGTGGCGGGAGGGTGCGACAGGTGGTTGGTGGGCCGCGCGGCGGAGCCGAAACGATTCGCCTCCGCCGCACGGCGGTTGTTCGCCCGCGGGCCGGTCCGGTTCCGAGCGGTCCGGCCCGCGGGCAGTCGGTGCGGGCCCCTGCCGGGCCCGGCGGGGACTACTCCCCCAGTGCGGCGCGCGCGTCCACGAAGGCCGCGACGGCGCGCTCGACGTCCTCGGTGGAGTGCGCCGCGGACAGCTGCACCCGGATCCGGGCCTGGCCGTGCGGGACCACCGGGTAGGAGAAGCCGATCACGTACACTCCGCGCTCCAGCAGGAGCTCGGCGAGCCGGCCGGCCTTGGCCGCGTCACCGATCATCACCGGGGCGATCGGGTGGTCGCCGGGCAGGATCTCGAAGCCGGCCTCGGTCATCTTGCCGCGGAACAGCGCGGTGTTGGCCGCCAGCTTCTCGCGCAGCTCGTTGGACTGCTCGACCAGGTCGAGCACCTTCAGCGAGGCGGCCGCGATCACCGGGGCCAGCGAGTTGGAGAACAGGTACGGACGCGAGCGCTGGCGCAGCAGGGCGACGATCTCGCGGCGGGCCGCGACGTAGCCGCCGGAGGCGCCGCCGAGCGCCTTGCCGAGGGTGCCGGTGATGATGTCCACCCGGTCCATCACGCCGTGCAGCTCCGGGGTGCCGCGGCCGCCCGCGCCGACGAAGCCGACGGCGTGCGAGTCGTCGACCATGACCATCGCGTCGTAGCGGTCGGCCAGGTCGCAGATCTCGCGCAGCGGGGCGACGTAGCCGTCCATCGAGAACACGCCGTCGGTGACGATCAGGCGGCGGCGGGCGTCCTGGGTCTCCTTGAGCTGCTGCTCCAGGTCGGCCATGTCGCGGTTGGCGTAGCGGTGGCGGCGGGCCTTGCTGAGCCGGATGCCGTCGATGATGCTGGCGTGGTTGAGCGCGTCGGAGATGACGGCGTCGCGGTCGTCCAGCAGGGTCTCGAAGACACCGCCGTTGGCGTCGAAGCAGGAGGAGTAGAGGATCGTGTCCTCCTGGCCGAGGAACGCCGAGAGGCGGTCCTCCAGCTCCTTGTGCACGTCCTGGGTACCACAGATGAAGCGGACCGAGGCCATGCCGTAGCCCCAGCGGTCCAGGGCGTCCTTGGCGGCGGCCAGCACCTCGGGGTGGTCGGCCAGGCCGAGGTAGTTGTTGGCGCAGAAGTTCAGCACCTCACCGGGGCGGCCGCCGCCGGTGACGGTGACCGCGGCGCTCTGCGGGGTGCCGATGACCCGCTCGGGCTTGAACAGGCCGGCCTCGCGGATCTCGTCGAGGGTGGTGGCGATGTCGGCGCGCACGTTGTCGAACACAACAGGCTCCTTTTGCGTCAGCGGGGTGCTCAGGCGGTCCAGTCGAGGATGATCTTGCCGCAGTTGCCGCTCGCGGCGTCGTCGAAGGCGGTCTCGAAGGCGTCGGCGGCGTAGCGGCCGGTGATCACCGGGCTGAGGTCCAGGCCGCCCTCCAGCAGCACGGACATCGCGTACCAGGTCTCGAACATCTCGCGGCCGTAGATGCCCTTGATGGTGATCATCGAGGTGACGATCGAGGCCCAGTCCACCGGGAACTCCTCGGCGGGCAGGCCCAGCATGGCGATCTTCCCGCCGTGGGTCATGTTGGCGATCATCGACTGCATCGCCTCGGGGCGGCCGGACATCTCCAGGCCGACGTCGAAGCCCTCGCGCAGGCCCAGCTTCTGCTGGCCCTCCTCGATGGTGTGCTCGGCGACGTTGAGCGCCAGCGTCACGCCGACCTTGCGGGCCAGGTCGAGGCGGTACGGGGAGACGTCGGTGATCATCACGTTGCGGGCGCCGGCGTGCTTGGCGACGGCGGCGGCCATGATGCCGATCGGGCCGGCGCCGGTGACCAGCACGTCCTCGCCGACCAGCGGGAAGGACAGCGCGGTGTGCACGGCGTTGCCGAACGGGTCGAAGATCGCGGCCACGTCCAGGTCGACCGGCACCCGGTGCACCCAGACGTTGGAGGCGGGCAGGGCCACGTACTCGGCGAAGGCGCCGTCGCGGTTGACGCCCAGGCCAACGGTGTTGCGGCACAGGTGGCGGCGGCCGGCCAGGCAGTTGCGGCACTTGCCGCAGACCAGGTGGCCCTCACCGCTGACCAGGTCGCCGACCGCGATGTCCGCGACGCCGGCGCCGATCTCGGCGACCTCGCCGACGAACTCGTGGCCGAGCACCAGCGGGGTCTTGATGGTCTGCTGCGCCCAGCCGTCCCACTTGCGGATGTGCAGGTCGGTGCCGCAGATGCCGGTCCGCAGCACCTTGATCAGCACCTCGCCGGGGCCGATCTCGGGCTTCGGGACGTCGATCATCCAGAGACCGGGCTCGGCCTTGTGCTTGACGAGTGCCTTCACGGGCGACGGCTCCTGACGTGCGGGTGGGACGGCCTTCGAGGGTCGGGCAGGCCGAGTGGCCCGGTTCGGCCGCCGTTGACGGGCGCACTCCGGGCAGACAGAAATCTGCCTGGTGAGGGCGGGTGCGGTCCATCGAGGAATTCTTAAGGGCGGCCACAGCTGGGCTAAACGATCGTGCCCGAGCTGGGGCCGGGGATGGGGGCGGCATGCCGGTGCTCACCCGTTCAGCCGAGCGCTGGGCGCCGTCCGCGACACCAACCGGCGGTCGGGCCGGGGTACTTGACAGCCGGGGCGGGCCACTCGGGTGGGGGTCGGGCCCGTTCGGGCCAGCACGACCACGGCCGACGCGCGGGCGGCGGGTGGCGGTGCTTACGGTGGCGACGCTCCCCCACGGCCCCGTGGGCAGCGCGCCGGAGCCGCTTCACCGAAGGGCCGACCGCCCCAGAGAGGCGCTCCCGACAGATGACCAGGACCCGACGGCCGCGCCCGGCCACTTCCCGCTCCGCCGGCCGCGCGACCGCCGCCCTGGCTCTGACCGGGCTGCTCGCCACCGCGGCGTGCTCCGGGGACGCGAAACCCGCGCGGCAGACCGTCGAACCGACGGTCACCGCCGAGCCGGCCGCGATCAGCCCGTCCGCCACGGCCTCGATGAGCCCCTCCCCGGGCAACGCCTCCTCGGGCACGGTGGTGCCGCTGACCCCCGACGTCACCTCCCGGCTGGACGCCGCGATCCAGCGGGTGATGAGCCAGGCCTCCGTCCCCGGCATCTCGGTCGGGATCCTCACGCCCGACGGCACCTACCAGAAGTCCTTCGGCGTCGCCGACAAGACCACCGGAACCCCGATGGACCCCGGGCTCTTCAGCCGGATCGGCAGCGAGACCAAGACCTTCACGGCGACCGCCGTGCTGCGCCTGGTGGACCAGGGCAAGGTGGAGCTGGACGACCCGATCTCCACGTACGTGGACGGCGTCCCCGGCGGCGACGGGATCACCGTGCGCCAGCTCGGCGACATGCGCAGCGGCCTGTTCCCGTACAGCTCCGACCCGGACTTCGTGAACGCGCTGATCAGCGACCCGAACCGGGTCTTCACCCCGGACGAGCTGCTCGCGTACGGGTACAAGCACCCCGCGGTGTTCCCGCCCGGCACCAGGTTCCAGTACAGCAACAGCAACTACATCCTGCTGGGCAAGCTGATCGAGAAGGTCGGCGGGCAGCCGGCTGGCGACTTCCTCAAGGACCAGGTGTTCACCCCGGCCTCGCTGGGCAGGACGAGCTTCCCGGTCGACGGGAGCATGCCCGACCCGCACGCCCGCGGCTACACCAACCAGACGCCCAACGGGGGTATCCAGGACGCCACCGACTTGAACCCGTCCTGGGCCTGGACCGCCGGTGCCGTCATCTCCACCCTCGCGGACCTGGAGAGCTGGGCGAAGACGATGGCCACCGGCGCCCTCCTGAACCCGGCCACCCAGGCCGAGCGGCTGAAGACCCTGCCGACCGGCGACCCCGGCGTCACCTACGGCTTCGGATTGTTCGACAACAACGGGTGGATCGGGCACAACGGCTCGATGCCCGGCTTCGAGAGCGTGGCGGTGTACCTGCCGGACGCCCGGAGCACGCTGGTGATGCTGCTCAACACCGATGTGCTGTACCAGGGATCGGAGCCGTCCTCGCTGTTCGCGAACGAGATCACCAAGATCATCTCGCCGAAGAACGTCTACTCGGTCCCGCCGGCCACCGCCGCGCCGTCGACCCCGGGCTCGACGTCCGGCAACTCGCCTACCACGGCGCGGACTTGATATCTGCGGCGCATTTTGAGGCCTGATCCGGTCCACCGGTCAGGCCTCCGGCGTCCCCGGTACGCCGTCACATGCGTCAGATGCCCAACACCTTGCGGAGATCGTAGGAGAGCGGCTCCTCCAGCTGCGCGTAGGTGCAGCTCTCCGGCGAGCGGTCCGGCCGCCAGCGGCGGAACTGCGCGGTGTGCCGGAACCGGGTGCCCTCCATGTGGTCGTAGGCGACCTCGACCACCCGCTCGGGGCGCAGCGCGATCCAGGACAGGTCCTTGCCGCCGGTCCAGCGGCTGACCGCGCCCGGCAGCCGCCCCTCGGTGTGGGCCGTCTCCTCCGCCCAGGCGCCCCAGGGGTGCTCGGACAGGTCGTGCATCCGCAACGGGGCCAGCTCCTCGACCAGTTCGCGGCGGCGGGCCATCGAGAACGCGGCGCAGACGCCGACGTGCTGGAGCTTGCGCTCGTCGTCGTAGATGCCGAGCAGCAGCGAGCCGACCACCGGGCCGCTCTTGTGCTCGCGGTATCCGGCCACCACGCAGTCGGCGGTGCGCTCGTGCTTGATCTTGAACATGGTCCGCTCCCCCGGCCGGTACGGCTGGTCCAGCGGCTTGGCCACCACCCCGTCCAGCCCGGCGCCCTCGTACTCGGCGAACCAGGTCCCGGCGAGGTCGCGGTCGGTGGAGGCCGGGGCGGTGAACACCGGGTCGGCGGCCCCGGCGAGCGCCGCCTCCAGGGCCGGGCGGCGCACCGACAGCGGCTCGTCCACCAGCGAGTCGTCACCGAGGGCGAGCAGGTCGAAGGCGACGAAGGAGGCCGGGGTCTGCTCGGCGAGCAGCCGCACCCGGCTCGCCGCGGGGTGGATGCGCTCCAACAGCTCCTCGAAGCGCAGCCGCCCGTCCCGGGCGATCACCACCTCGCCGTCCAGCACGCAGCGGGGCGGCAGCTCGCGCTTGAACGCCTCGACCAGCTCGGGGAAGTACCTGGTCAGCGGCTTGCCGGTGCGGCTGCCCAGCTCGACCTCGTCGCCGTCGCGGAACACGATGGTGCGGAAGCCGTCCCACTTGGCCTCGTACTGCATCCCCGGTGGGATCCTGGCCACCGACTTGGCGAGCATCGGCGCCACCGGCGGCATCACGGGCAGGTCCATGCGTCAGATCCTCGCCCGGTTCGCCTCGGGGCGCGCGCCGGGCACGGCGCGCTTAGCGTGTGGAACATGGGCTCAGCCGTGGAACTGGAAGTCGCCGGGCGGACCGTCCGACTGTCGAACCCGGACAAGGTGTACTACCCCGAGCGCGGCTTCACCAAGCTGGACGTCGCGCAGTACTACCTGGCCGTCGCCGACGGGGTGCTGCGCGGGCTGCGGGACCGGCCGACCACGCTGCAGCGCTTCCCCGACGGGGTGGACGGCGAGTTCTTCTACCAGAAGCGAGCGCCCAAGGGCCTGCCGGACTGGCTGCCCACCGCCCGGATCGACTTCCCCAGCGGCCGCTCCGCCGACGAGATCTGCCCGACCGAGCCGGCCGCCGTGCTGTGGGCGGCGAACCTGGGCTGCCTCACCTTCCACCCCTGGCCGGTGCGGCGCTCCGACACCGACCACGTGGACGAACTGCGGATCGACCTCGACCCGCAGCCCGGCACCGACTTCCGCGACGCCGTCCGCGCCGCCCACGAACTGCGCGCCCTGCTGGAGGAATACGGGCTGCGCGGCTGGCCCAAGTCCTCCGGCGGACGCGGCCTGCACGTCTACGTCCCGCTGGTGCCCGAGTGGACCTTCACCGACGGGCGGCACGCGGTGATCGCCCTCGGCCGGGTGCTGGAGCGGCGGATGCCCGGGAAGGTCACCACCGCCTGGTGGAAGGAGGAGCGCGGCGAGCGGATCTTCGTCGACTACAACCAGATGGCCCGGGACCGCACCATCGCCTCCGCCTACTCGCTGCGCGCCCGCCCCCGCGCCACCGCCTCCACCCCGCTGCACTGGGAGGAGCTGGACGACGCCTCCCCGGAGGACTTCGACCTGCGCACCGTCCCCGCCCGTTTCGCCGAACTCGGCGACCTGAACGCGGAGATGGAGCAGCACGCGTTCCGGCTGGACGGCCTGCTGGAGCTCTACGACAAGCAGGTGCACGACGAGGGCCTCGGCGAACTCCCGTACCCGCCCGACCACCCCAAGGCGGAGGGCGAGCCGACCCGGGTGCAGCCGAGCCGGGCTCGCAAGAAGTCCTAGCCCACTGGCACCCTTCGGAGGTTGTGCGCCCTTGTCGGTGGCCTTCGGTAGATTGACCTTGTGCACCTTCGGTACTCCTTTCGCATCTACCCGACGGCAGGTCAGTGTGCCTCGCTGGCAAGGACGTTCGGGTGTGCTCGGGTGGTTTACAACGACGCCCTCGCGGTGCGGAAGGAAGCCCGGCAGGCTGGACGGCCGTACCCCAAGAGCACGGATCTTCAGAAGCTGGTGATCACGGCGGCGAAGACGACCGCTGACCGGGCCTGGCTCGCCTCGGTCGGCGTGGACCCGCTGATCCAGTCCCTTCGGGATTTGGACACCGCGTACCGGAACTTCTTCGACTCGGTGTCCGGCAAGCGGCAGGGCCGACAGATCGGACTGCCCCGGTTCAAATCGCGGAAGGACAGCAGGCAGAGCCTGCGGTTCACCCGCAACGGGTTCCGCGTCCGGTCGAACGGAAAGTTGAATCTGGCGAAGATCGGCGACGTGCGGGTGAAGTGGTCCAGGGCGCTGCCCGCCGACCCGTCGTCCGTAACGATCGTTCTCGACCCTGCAGGGCGCTACCACGCCTCCTTCGTGGTGGACGTCGAGCCCGAGCACCCACTCGAGGTTCAGGCCGAGATCGGTATCGACCTGGGCCTGACAACATACGCCGTCCTCTCGGACGGCAGCGTGATCGACAACCCTCGCTTTCTCCGCAACGCGGAGAAGAAGCTCAAGGCCGCGCAGCGGGAACTGTCCCGCAAGGCCAGGGGATCGAAAAACTGGGCCAAGGCCCGCATCAAGGTCGCCAAGGCACACGCCAAAGTGGCCGACACCCGCAGGGACTGGCTACACAAGCAGACCACCAGGCTGACCGGCGAAAACCAAGCCCTCTACCTGGAAGATCTGAACGTGCGCGGCCTCGCCCGAGGCCCGCTCGCCAAGTCCGTCCACGACGCCGGATGGTCCACCTTCCGACGCATGCTCGAAGAGAAGGCAGCCCGCTACGGGCGGCATGTCCACGTTGTGCACCGCGCGTTCCCGTCCTCCCAGCTCTGCTCGGAGTGCGGACACCGCGACGGGCCCAAGCCCCTCGCGGTACGCGAGTGGGCCTGTCCGGCGTGTGGGGTGCTGCATGACCGTGACCTCAACGCTGCTCGGAACATCTTGGCCGCCGGGCAGGCGGACAGGCTAAACGCCTGCGGAGGGCCGGTGAGTCCTGGCGTGGCGATCCCACGCCAGGCACGGCCCGTTGAAACAGGAACCCACCGGAACGCCAGCGGCACTGGGCGCAAGCCCCGCGCCGCAGGCGCGGCCGGAACCCCCGTGCCTTAGCACGGGGAGGATGTCAAAACGACCGCTACCACCACCGTCCTCCGCACCGTCCCCGCCAGGCCGAACTGCGGCAACTGCTGTTCTGGCGCTATCTGCTGGTCTATCGGCGCGCACGGCGATCAACTGGGCGGGACGGCACTTCCGGGAGGGGACTGCAATGGGCGTACGGGCACTGGCCGAGATCCTGGCGGACGCGGCGGGCGGGGTGTTCCCGCCGCCGGACGGGTCGGTGACGGTGGTGCCGCAGCCCTCGCCACGCGAGGCCGGGGTGGTGTCCTTCGCCGCGCACGCCGTGGTGTTCACCGACGAGGACCCGGCCTGGGTGCACGACACCCTCGCCGCCGACCCGGGCGACCCGCTGGCGGCGCCGCTCTGCCCGCCCTTCCTGACCGCCTTCGCCGAGCGCACCGGACGGACCGTCAACAACATCGACCTGCTCTCCGTCGCCGACCGCCTCCCCGGCGAGCCGCCGCTGCGACTCAGCCCGGTCGAGGATCGCGAGCACCCCCGGGTGATCCGGGCGCTGCGCTACCGCGAGGACGTCCGGGTGTACGAGGCCGACGGCGGTGTGCTGGTCCTCGGCCGCGGCGTGGCCGGGCGCTGGGAGGCCGCCGTCGAGGTCGACCCGCACGCCCGGGGCCGCGGCCTCGGCCGCGCGCTGGCCACCGCCGCCCGGCACCTGCTGCCGGAGGGCGGGGTCGTCTGGGCCCAGCAGGCCCCGGGCAACGCCCCCAGCGTCCGCGCCTTCCAGGCGGCGGGCTACCGGCCGGTCGGCGCGGAGGCGCTGCTGGTGGTGGGGCGGCCGTAGGGCGCCGGTGTCAGTGAGCCGACTCGGTCCACAGCACCCGGACCCGGTCGGCTGCGACGTCGTAGCCGAGGAACGGCACCCGCCTGTCGCCCTCGGAGTACGTCGGCACCGACCTGCCCAGCCGCCGTCCGATCGCGGCCAGGAAGCCGCACAGGACGTCCAGCCCTTCCTGGCCTTGGAGTTGGCCGAGGTCGATGTCGAAATCGATCCGCTCGTCACTGCGGAACCGGAAGATCACGCCGACCTCGGGGCTCGGCCGCACGCTCAGGACCGGGCACACGCGACCGGCCCGCCGGAACGGTACGGTCTCGGCGCGCGGCAGCGGCAGGGCAAAGCAGCCCACGATGAACTCATAGGCCCAGCCCTGCTCCTCCACCAGGTCGAGCAGGGCCTGCCAGTCCGCCACCGTCGTGTCCGCGATGCGCATGTCCGGGAGCCAGCCCTCGCCGGCCTGGTCGAGCAGCCACGCGACGTGGTCGTCCCAGAGCAGGTCAGCCATGCCGCCATCCTGCCCGGAAGCACCGGATCAGCGCTCGATCGTCTCCCATCGCTGGTTGTTCCCCCCGTTGGACGCCCACTGGGTCGCGTTCACGCCGTTCGCCGTGTCCCAGGCGGCGATCTCCAGCACCTTCACGCTGTTGTTGTTGGTGATCATCCACCCCTCGGTCGGGCTGTTGCGGCTCCACGACCAGCTCTGGTTCATGCCGCGGGTGCAGGTCCACTGCCGGGCAGGTGCCCCGCCGTCCGTCCGCCAGTCCGCGATCTCGAGGCAGAGGCCGCTGTTCAGGTTGACGAACGCGCCCGGTATCCCGGAGGCGAAGTTCCACACCTGATTGGCGCCGCCGTGGCAGTCCCACTGGCGCACCGGCGCGCCCACATCGGTGCGCCAGTCCGCGACCTCCAGGCACTTGCCGCTGTTCGCGTTCCGCAGCATCGCCACCTGCGGGGGAATGCCGTTGGGGAAGCCAGGCGGGAAGGAGTCCGCGACCGCCGCCGGGGCGCTGACGGCCACCAGCACGGCGGCGCCGAGCGCGGCGGGCAGGAACGAGCGGCGAGCTGCGCGGTTCATGTGCGGAGTCCCATCGGCGAGTCGGAGCGCGGTCGATGTCCGACGGGCACCCGCGCACGACGGCACGGCACATCGGAGGCTACTCCCCCGCCCGCCGCCCGGATCCCCCCGAACGATCCCGCACCCTACTGCGTGGTCCCGGCACGATCCACCGGAATTGCACCCTCCGGCGCCAGCTCGGCGATGATCCGGACGGCGTCCGCGATCTGCCCGTCCGTCAGGTCTCCGCGCGCCGTCAGCCGCAGTCGGCTGATGCCGTCCGGGACGGACGGCGGGCGGAAGCAGCCGACCGCGAGGCCGGCCCGGCGGCAGTCGGCGGCCCAGGCGACGGCGGCCTCGGGGCCAGGGGCGCGGACGGAGACCACGGCGGCGTCCGGCTCGCAGGCCTGCAGGCCGGCGGCGGTCAGGCGGCCGGCGAGGGTGCGGGCGACCTCGCGGGCGCGGTCGGCGCGCTCCGGCTCGGCGCGCAGCAGGCGCAGCGCGGCGAGGGCGGCGCCGGCGGCGGCCGGGGCGAGGCCGGTGTCGAAGATGAAGGTGCGGGCCGTCTCGGTGAGGTGGCGGATCACCCGGCGCGGGCCCAGCACGGCGCCGCCCTGCGAGCCGAGCGACTTGGAGAGGGTGACGGTGGCGACGGTGTCCGGCTGCCCGGCGAGCCCGGCGGCGGCCAGTGCGCCGCGCCCGCCGGGGCCGAGGACGCCCAGCCCGTGGGCGTCGTCCACCAGCAGCGCGGCACCGTGCGCGCGGACGGCCTCGGAGAGCCCGCGCAGCGGCGCGGCGTCCCCGTCCACCGAGAACACCGAGTCGGTGACCACCAGCGCCCGCCGCTGCGTCCGCCCGGCCAGCACCTCGGCCACCGCCGCCGGGTCGCTGTGCGGGGCCCGGTGGACGTCGGCCCGGGAGAGCCGGCAGCCGTCGATCAGCGAGGCGTGGTTGTAGGCGTCGGAGACGATCAGCGTGTCCGGGTCGGTGAGCGCGGTGAGCGCGGCGAGGTTGGCGGTGTACCCGGAGGAGAACACCAGCGCCGCCTCCGCCCCGCAGAACTCGGCGAGCTCCTCCTCCAGTTCGGTGTGCAGCGCGGTCGTCCCGGTCACCAGCCGCGAGCCCGTCGACCCCCCGCCCCATCGCAGCGCGGCCTCCGCCGCCGCCTCCGTCACCACCGGGTGCCGGGTCAGCCCCAGGTAGTCGTTCCCGGCCAGGTCCAGCACCGGGTCCTCCGCCGCCCGGCTGCGCAGCGTACGGGTCAGCCCGGCGTCGGCGCGCAGCGCGGCGGCCTCGTCGAGCCAGTCGAAGACCTGCGCCGGGGCGAGAGCGGTGTGCGATTCGGACGTGAGGGGGAGGGTCATGCCCGGCACTCTGGCACGGGCGGCGAACGGGGATCAATGTGCCGCTCGGCACATGATCGGTGGGGTCCACTGGCCGGTCGTGACA
The DNA here is from genome assembly GCF_042794375.1 of Kitasatospora sp. NPDC056531. Lineage (NCBI taxonomy): Bacteria > Bacillati > Actinomycetota > Actinomycetes > Kitasatosporales > Streptomycetaceae > Kitasatospora > Kitasatospora sp. NPDC056531. Next base: position 91,035 of record NZ_JBHTTU010000024.1, read on the forward strand.
ACCGGGCCACCGCCTCCCGCCGCTCCAAGGCTTTGCCCGAGGCGGCGGCGAGCAGGCAAGATAGCCGGGTGACCCTCCTTGATCTGATGCCGAAGCCCGCCACGCCCGATGCGCTGTACGAGACGTTCGCAGCCTGGGCGGAGGAGCGGGGGATCACGCTGTACCCGGCGCAGGAGGAGGCGCTGATCGAGCTGGTGTCCGGGAACAACGTGATCCTGGCGACGCCGACCGGTTCGGGCAAGAGCCTGGTGGCGGCGGGTGCGCACTTCGCGGCGCTGGCCGAGGGGCAGCGGACCTTCTACACCGCCCCGATCAAGGCGCTGGTCTCGGAGAAGTTCTTCGACCTGGTGAAGATGTTCGGCACCGAGCAGGTCGGCATGATGACCGGCGACGCCAGTGTGAACCCGACCGCGCCGATCATCTGCTGCACGGCCGAGGTGCTGGCGCAGATCGCACTGCGGGACGGTGCGCGGGCGGACATCGGCCAGGTGGTCATGGACGAGTTCCACTTCTACGCCGAGCCGGACCGCGGCTGGGCCTGGCAGATCCCGCTGCTGGAGCTGCCGCAGGCGCAGTTCCTGCTGATGTCGGCGACCCTCGGTGACGTCCGCCGCTTCGAGGAGGACCTGACCCGCCGCACCGGCCGTCCGACCACGGTGGTCCGCAACGCGACCCGCCCGGTGCCGCTGTTCTACGAGTACCGCCGCACCACCATGCACGACACCCTGGAGGAGCTGCTGCAGACCGGCCAGGCGCCGGTCTACGTCGTGCACTTCACGCAGAAGGAGGCGGTGGAGCGGGCCCAGTCGCTGATGAGCATCAACATGTGCTCGAAGGCGGAGAAGGAGGCCATCGCCGACCTGATCGGCAACTTCCGCTTCACCACCAAGTTCGGCCGCAACCTGTCCCGTTTCGTGCGCCACGGCATCGGCGTGCACCACGCGGGCATGCTGCCGAAGTACCGTCGACTGGTCGAACGCCTCGCCCAGGCGGGCCTGTTGAAGGTCATCTGCGGCACGGACACGCTCGGCGTCGGCGTCAACGTGCCGATCCGCACGGTGCTGTTCACCGCCCTGTCCAAGTACGACGGCACCCGGGTCCGAATCCTGCGCGCCCGTGAGTTCCACCAGATCGCCGGACGGGCCGGGCGGGCCGGCTTCGACACCGTCGGCCAGGTGGTCGCGCAGGCGCCCGAGCACGTGATCGAGAACGACAAGGCGATCGCCAAGGCCGGGGACGACCCGAAGAAGAAGCGCAAGGTGGTGCGCAAGAAGGCGCCGGAGGGCTTCGTCGGCTGGACCGAGGAGACCTTCGACAAGCTGATCGGCGCCGACCCGGAGCCGCTGGTCTCCCGGTTCAAGGTGAGCCACGCGATGCTGCTGTCGGTGATCGGCCGCCCGGGCAACGCCTTCGAGGCGATGCGCAAGCTCCTCACCGACAACCACGAGGACAGGGCCGCCCAGCGCCGCCACATCCGCACCGCGATCGCCATCTACCGCTCGCTGCTGGAGGGCGGCGTGGTGGAGCGGCTGCCGGAGCCGGACTCCGAGGGCCGGATCGTGCGCCTCACCCTGGACCTCCAGGAGAACTTCGCGCTCAACCAGCCGCTGTCCACCTTCGCGCTGGCCTCCTTCGAGCTCCTCGACCCGACCTCGCCGTCCTACGCGATGGACGTCATCTCGGTGGTCGAGGCGACCCTCGACGACCCGCGCCAGATCCTCGCCGCCCAGCAGAACAAGGCGCGCGGCGAGGCCGTCGGCGAGATGAAGCGGGACGGCATCGAGTACGAGGAGCGGATGGAGCGGCTCCAGGAGATCACCTACCCGAAGCCGCTGGAGGAGCTGCTCACCCACGCCTACGACGTGTACCGCCGGGCGCACCCGTGGATCGGCGACCACCAGCTCCAGCCCAAGTCCGTGGTGCGCGACCTGTACGAGCGGGCGATGACCTTCTCGGACTACGTCGGCTTCTACGAGCTGGCGCGCACCGAGGGCATCGTGCTGCGCTACCTGGCGGGCGCGTTCAAGGCGCTGGAGCAGACCGTCCCCGAGGACGTGAAGACCGACGACCTCAAGGACGTCATCGCCTGGCTCGGCGAGCTGGTCCGCCAGGTCGACTCCAGCCTGCTGGACGAGTGGGAGCAACTGGCCAACCCGACCGAGCCGCAGGCCGCCGAGGTGCGGCTGGACGACAAGCCGGCGCCGGTCACGGCCAACGCGCGCGCCTTCCGGGTGCTGGTGCGCAACGAGATGTTCCGCCGGGTCGAGCTGTGCGCGCTGGAGCACTACGAGGAGCTCGGCGAGCTGGACGGCGAGTACGGCTGGGACGCGGACCGCTGGGCGGACGCCATGGACGGGTACTGGGAGGAGTACGACGACCTCGGCACCGGCCCGGACGCGCGCGGCCCCAAGATGCTGATCATCGAGGAGGAGGACTCCGCCTGGAAGGTCCGCCAGATCTTCGACGACCCGGAGGGCGACCACGACTGGGGCATCAGCGCCGAGGTCGACCTGTACGGCTCGGACGAGGAGGGCCGCGCGGTCCTGCGGGTGACGGCGGTGGACCGGCTCGGCGGCTGACCGCCCGTCAGGATCGCGGTTGAGTGACCGTCAAAAGGGGCCCGGCGCGAGCGCGCCGGACCCCTTGGCGTTTGTCACATCCAGACAAACGGCTGACCCGCCGCGTAGGACAGCGCCCGGGTGGCCTCGTCCAGGTTCGGCTCGCCGCCGGAGGCGGTCGGCGTCGGGGTGGACGGCGCCGGGTTCGAGGAGGCGGTGTCGGCCGGGCGGGCGTCGCCGGGGCGGGAGCTGGTGACGGTCACGTAGTGGCCGACCGCCTCGACCCGGGCCTCGCTGCCCGGCTTGGCGCTGCCGGCGGACGGGGCGGGCGCGAAGTTGGTGTCGGCGAGGATGAAGGCGACCGCGCCGGGCTTGCCGCGCAGGGTGTCGGCGGCCCTGGCGGCGGCGGCCTGATCGGCGAAGCGCAGCAGGGTGACGCTGCTGCGCACCGGGTGGTCGACGCCGGTGAAGCTGACGATCAGGTAGGCCTGGCAGCCGCTGTCCTTGAGCAGCTCCTGGGTACCGTCCTGGAGCACCTCGTCGCACTTCTCGCCCCGCCGGATGCCGCCGCGCCGGGCCTTGTAGCCGGCGGCCTCGACCGTGCGCTGGGCGGGAAACAGGTTGTCGGCGTTGAGGGCCTCGGGGTCGGTGGTCGGCGGCGGGTTGCCCACCACCGGGGGCGTGCGGGCGGAGTCCTTGGCGGAGGGGCCGAGGCCGGGTATGTAGTCGCCGGGCATCGGGCGGGTGATGATCCATCCGCCGGCCGCGACCACGCCCACCATGACGACCCAGCCGACCGCCCGGCGGCCGGTCAGCCGCCGGCCGCGCCTGCTGCGCTCAGTACCATCGGCGCCCTCGGCGCCCCCGCCGGTCCGCTGTCCTGCCTGGCCGTCCTGGCCTTCTCCCGGAGTCGGGGTGCGCTCCCCCTGCGTGGTCATGGCGCAGATTCTAAGCATCCCTCGGGTGGCCTGGGTCACTGGGTCGGGGGTTGTGGATCTTCGCCCCGCACGCCCCTCCGCACACCCAGCCGCTACCCGTCAGTAACCGCCCTCCCGGGCCCCCGTCAAGCGCGTGACCAGCGCCGACGCCGTGAGTTTCGACACTGTGGCAATCGGCACATCCTTCCGGCGATCTTCTGGCGGGTTTGCTCTGGCGCGATTCGAGCGCCAACAGGCAGGATCGGCCCCATGGATCTGCTCGATACCCTCACCGCCAAGGGCCTGCGCGGCGAAATCCCCACCCGCGAGGAGGCGCTGGCCGTCCTCGCCACCACCGACGACGAGCTGCTCGACGTGGTCGCCGCGGCCGGCAAGGTGCGCCGCCGCTGGTTCGGCCGCCGGGTCAAGCTCAACTACCTGGTGAACCTCAAGAGCGGGCTCTGCCCCGAGGACTGCTCCTACTGCTCCCAGCGGCTGGGGTCCAAGGCCGAGATCCTCAAGTACACCTGGCTCAAGCCGGACCAGGCCGCCGACGCCGCCCGTGCCGGCGTGGCCGGCGGTGCCAAGCGGGTCTGCCTGGTCGCCAGCGGCCGCGGCCCGACGGACCGTGACATCGACCGGGTGACCGACACCATGGCCGCCATCAAGGAGGCCGACCCCGAGGTCGAGATCTGCGTCTGCCTCGGCCTGCTCTCCGACAACCAGGCCGAGCGGCTCAAGGCGGCCGGGGCCGACGCCTACAACCACAACCTCAACACCTCCGAGGGCACCTACGGCGACATCGCCACCACCCACACCTACGCGGACCGGGTGGACACCGTCCAGAAGGCGCACGGCGCCGGCCTGTCCGCCTGCTCCGGCCTGATCGCCGGCATGGGCGAGACCGACGAGGACCTGGTCGACGTGGTCTTCGCCCTGCGCGAGCTGGGCTCGGACTCCGTCCCGGTCAACTTCCTGATCCCTTTCGAGGGCACCCCGCTGGCCAAGGAGTGGAACCTCACCCCGCAGCGCTGCCTGCGGATCCTCGCGATGGTCCGCTTCGTCAACCCCGACACCGAGGTGCGGATCGCCGGCGGCCGCGAGGTCCACCTGCGCACCATGCAGCCGCTCGGCCTGCACATCGCCAACTCGATCTTCCTCGGCGACTACCTGACCAGCGAGGGCCAGGCCGGCCAGGCCGACCTCGACATGATCAAGGACGCCGGCTTCGAGGTCGAGGGCGCCGGCGAGGCCACCCTGCCGCGCCACCGCGCCGACATCGCCGAGGCGGCCCAGGCCGGCGGCTCCTGCGGCACCGCGGCCTCGGCCTGCGGCAGCGGCGGCGGCTGCGGCCCGTGCGGCGGGCACGCGCACGCCGAGGCCCCCGCTGCCGAGGCCGCCACCTCGGAGAGCCCGGAAGGCGACGACGAGCTGCGCAGCGACCTGGTCAAGGTCCGCCGCCGCGGCGCCGGCACCGAACTCGCCCCCAACGCCTGACCCTCCGGAGAGACCTCACCATGTCCCAGCTGTCCGCGGACACGCTGCTCGCCCTCGACCGGGCGCACGTCTGGCACCCGTACGGGCCGATGCCCGGCACCGTCACCCCGTACGTGGTCGAATCCGCCTCGGGCGTCAGACTGCGCCTGGCCGAGCCCGTCGCGGACGGCCGGCGCGAGCTGGTCGACGGGATGTCGTCCTGGTGGGCGGCGATCCACGGCTACCGGCACCCGGTCCTGGACGAGGCGGTGCGCGAGCAGCTGGGACGGATGAGCCACGTGATGTTCGGCGGGCTCACCCACGAGCCCGCCGTCCGGCTGGCGGCGAAGCTGGTCGAGATCACTCCGGAACCGCTGCAGCACGTCTTCCTCGCCGACTCGGGCTCGGTGTCCGTCGAGGTCGCGATGAAGATGTGCCTGCAGTACTGGCAGTCGATCGGCCGCCCGCAGAAGCGCCGCCTGCTGACCTGGCGGGGCGGCTACCACGGCGACACCTTCCACCCGATGTCGGTCTGCGACCCCGACGGCGGGATGCACCACCTGTGGGGCGGAGTGCTCCCCGGGCAGCTCTTCGCCCCGCAGCCGCCGACCGGTTTCGACGCCCCGCTCGATGCCGAATACGCCCAGCGTTTTGAGGCGTTGATGGAACGCCACGCCGACGAGCTGGCCGCCGTCATCGTCGAGCCGGTGGTCCAGGGCGCGGGCGGGATGCAGTTCCACTCCCCCGCCTACCTGCGGATGCTGCGCGAACTCTGCGACCGCTACGGGGTGTTGCTGGTCTTCGACGAGATCGCCACCGGCTTCGGCCGCAGCGGCGCCCTGTTCGCCGCCGACCACGCCGGGGTCTCCCCGGACGTGATGTGCCTGGGCAAGGCCCTCACCGGCGGCTACCTCACGCTGGCCGCCGCGCTGTGCACCAGCGAGATCGCCGACGGCATCAGCCGCGGCGAGATGCCGGTGCTCGCCCACGGCCCGACCTTCATGGGCAACCCGCTGGCCTGCGCGGCCGCCAACGCCTCCCTGGAGCTGCTGCTCGGGCAGGACTGGGAGGTCGAGGTCAAGCGCATCGAGGGCGGCCTGCGGGACGGCCTCGCCGCCGCGCGCTCCGTTCCGGGCGTGCATGACGTACGGGTCCGAGGTGCCATCGGCGTCGTGCAGTTGGACCACCCGGTGGACGTCTCGGCGGCGACCGAGGCGGCCGCGCGCGAGGGCGTCTGGCTGCGGCCCTTCCGGGACCTGATCTACACGATGCCCCCCTACGTGACGGAGGACGAGGACGTGGCACGGATCGCTGCCGCCGTGACCGCCGCGGCGGTGGCCGGGTGAGCGCGCGCATCCTGTTCGTGACGGGCACCAACACGGACGTCGGCAAGACCGTCGCCACGGCGGCCGTCGCCTCGGCGGCGCTGCAGGGCGGCCTGAAGGTCGCCGTGCTCAAGCCCGGGCAGACGGGCGTGGCGCCCGGCGAGCCCGGTGACGCGGCCGAAGTCCAGCGCCTGGCGGGCGAACTGACGATCCGTGAGCTGGTCCGCTACCCCGAGCCACTGGCCCCCGACACCGCCGCCCGGCGGGCCGGGATGCCGTACCTCTCGCCCGCCGCGGTAGTGGCCGAGGTCGCCGAACTGGCCGCCACCCACGAGCTGGTGCTGGTCGAGGGCGCGGGCGGACTGCTGGTCCGCTACGACGACGAAGGCCGCACGTTGGCCGACCAGGCCCGGGCCGTCCTGGACGCGGGCCTCGACGCCGAGGTGCTGCTCATCGCCTCGGCCGGACTCGGCACCCTGAACATCGTCTCGCTCACGGCGGAGGCCCTGGCGGCCCGCGAACTCCCCCTCGCCGGGGTCGTGGTCGGCTCCTGGCCCTCCTCCCCCGGCCTCGCCGACCGCTGCAACCTCGCCGACCTGCCGCGCTCCGCCGGCGCCCCGCTGCTCGGCGCCCTGCCGGAACGGGCGGGCGCGGCCGAGGACTTCGCCGCCCTCGCGGTCGCCTCGCTCGCCCCCGAACTGGGCGGCAGCTGGGACGCGGAGCACTTCGCACACGTCCACCGGCCGGAATAGGCCGGAACAGCCCCGGCTTCGCTCGAAGGTGTGAAGTCGGTCCCCGAACCGTGCACGGCGCGGGTACCGGCTCAATACCGTTCCGGGTATGACAGACGGGCTGACCGTGGACGAGGCCCTGCGGGCCTTGGCCGCCCTGGAGGCGGCGTGGAAGGACGACGACGAGGCGCTGTCCGCCCTTGCGGCGGGCGGCGCCGACGAGCGGCCGCTGCCGGCGCTGGTCGCCGCGTACGGCGAGCACGCGATGGACACCCTGATGGCCCTGGCCTTCGGCCTGCGGTCCGGCATGAGCGACGAGGAGATCGCCGAACTCTCGGACGCCGTCAGCGCCAACATCGGCGCGCGGATGAGCGCCCTGCTCGCCCAGACCCTCAAGGCCTGGGGCACGGGCGCCGCCCCGGACGACCTCAAGGTGACCAAGGCGATCGCCCACACCGTGATCGACGCGATGCGGGCCGTCACCGAGGACCCCGGCAAGACCGAAGTCCTGCCCCTGCTCGCGACGTTCCGCAGCTACGCCCTCAACGACAACTGAGGGATCGGAATCCGGCGCGGGCTTCGAGACCCCTCGAAGCCCGCGCTTTCGAGCACGTCGGCGCCGGAAAGCGATTGGCGCCTGCCGACAGTTCCCCGCAGGTCTGGCCCGATCCGTTCGCCGGTGCCGGCTCAGCGGCAGCGCCGCGCCCAGTAGGCGTAGGTGACGGCCAGCAGCAGCGGCCCCCACAGGACCAGCAGGCTCTGGCAGCACACTGCCAGTACCCGCCACGAGTTGTTGGTGTAGAGCAGGCCGGGGATGACACCGAGCATCCCGAGCGCCCAGTCGACCAGTACGCCGGTCAGCACCAGCCCTCCGAGGGTCGCCGGCACGATCGCCGCAGCCGGCGCTACCCGCCGGCCGCCGATCACCGGGACCCAGCCGGGCACGACCTCGCCCCATCCGCGCACCAGACCGAGGGAGAGCAGGGCGAGGCACTCCGAGACCGTGCTCAGGGCGAAGACGTACGGCGCGATCACCCACCAGCTGTACGTCGTGTCCTGCACCGTCCCCATGGTGAAGCCGAACGCGAACGGCAGCCGCCACAGGCACGCGGGCAGTCCGACCAGGGGAATGGCCCGCGCCATCGCGGTGGCCCAGCGCGGAACGGGTCGCTCGGTGCCGCCTGCGGGGAGAGCGGCCGAGGGCATTGTCGCCGTTTTCATGCTCACAGCCTTCGGCGTCAGCCGATTCGCCGGCATCGTCCTGGTGGACGATGCCGGCGCCTCTGAAGGGGGAAACCCGTCCGGAACTCCAGTCCCTTGGCGGGAACACCTATCGCGATATATCGTGAGTTCTGTTCGCGCCGCTGCCCGCGTCGCGCGAAGACCTTCGTCAACCTCAGGACGGGAAGTATGCCGGGAGAGATCTCGACCGCCGGGATGCGCTCAGGCCACAGCTCGCAGCCCGGGATGCGGGCCTCCCACGCGGACCGGGACCGGGTGGCCGACCTGCTGAGCATCGCGGCGGGCGAAGGCCGGCTGACGTCAGAGGAGTTGGACCAGCGCCTGGAGGCCGCCCTGTCGGCACGGACGGTCGGCGAGCTGACCGAACTCACCGCCGACCTGCCGCCCGTGCCGGCCCTTGCCGGCGGGGTTGTGGCGGAGGCCAAGGACGTCGTCCGGATCGACCAGAAGTTCAGCCCGGTCAAGCGGGTGGGGCGCTGGGTGGTACCGCGACGGCTGGAGCTCTCCACGGAATTCTGCGCGGTGACACTCGATTTCACGCAGGCGGTGATCACCCAGGACACCTTGCGGATCGACCTGGACATGCGCGGCAAGACCCTGACGCTGATCGTCAAGCCCGGCATCGTGGTCGATTGCGATGGCCTGAGCCTGGAGTTCTGCAAGGTCAAGGACCATCAGGTTCCGGACCCCGGTACGCCGGTCGCGCTGCGGGTGGAACTGGTCGGCACGAAGAGCTTCGGTCGCGTGGTTGTGCGGCAGCCACGGAGTACGGCCGGCAAGTGGCTGCTGCGGAAGCCGGCGCCCCTGCCTGCCGGCGACTGATCGTCATTCCGACCTTGGGCGCGGGCTTCGAACTCCTCGAAGCCCGCGCTTTCATCGTCGGATCCTCATCCACCCCGCTACAACGGAGAATCCACCCGTTGAAGCGGCAAGGAAGGTGAGAACGAACACGAGTGCGCTCGCCGCTTGGGGAATGCCGCCAGGAACCACGAGGGCAACGACTCCTGCGAGCAAGAAGCTCCCGGCGACGATGACGCCAGCGGCGACTACGGCCGCATACCTCTGCGGAGGACGACGACCAGCCGCTCGATGACGGTTGGTCGCGCGGCGCCGAGGTCGATCAGGATGACGCCGGTGGCCTTGGCCGAGCGCCAGTCGATGCCGAGGGAGGGGAGCTTGACGTCGGCGGCGCGCAGGACGACGTGGAGGTCGTCGAGGATGTCGGCCGCGATGCGACGGTCCTCGGTTGTGATCTTGTCGATCATGCTGCTCACGGGGCATCTCACAGGTGTTCGGTGTTCGTGATCCAACGCGCTTCGGCGTCCCACTCGATGCCGCCGCCGAGGGACCGGAGGAAGACGCGCCCGTGCTGCCAGCCCATGAAGGCGGCCCAACGGCCGGAGCGGACATCGAAGACCCGCTCGCCGACGGTCGAGGGTCGGTAGGGCCGGGACGGCGGGGCCACCCCCCACACACGAGGCACCGCCCAAGAGACGGAACCCGCTCTCCCCCACCATTCCTGGACAGCATCTCCCCCCCCCCGGCCCCCACCAGGAGGAAAATTTCTCCCCCAGACGAGG
>NZ_JBHTTU010000024.1:100873-107380 GCF_042794375.1 Kitasatospora sp. NPDC056531
CAAACGGCGGGAGAGGACATCGAAGACCCGCTCTCCGGGGGTGGGGGTTGGGGGGGGCGGGGATGGCGTCCCCACCCGCCGCGCGGGCGGCGCCGCCGGGGCGATGGACTCGGCGCTCAGCCGCGATTCGGGAACGGCGTCGCCACACTGCGGGCACCGGCAGGGCGGAAAGTTCCGCCGCAGGATGAGGCTTTCACCAGATTGGCCGTTCGTCATATCTATGCCCTTCCGCAGACACGGGCGCACACCTTGTGCTTCATTACTGGATAGCTCCTCTCTGTCGCTAACTCCTCACCAAGAGTGGCCAATCGCGGTTGGCATCGGAAGAGCTTGACTTTGACAGCCAACGTTGTGGAATGGCGTGATCACCGTGGCGCAGCAGGAAATTGACCAGACCCCATCCCCGAACAAGGCCATCGGCGCCCAACTGCGCCGGTTCCGCAAGGCGAGGGGCCTCACCCAGATCGAACTCGGAGAACTGATCAACTACAGCGACTCGCTCATCTCCCTGATCGAGACGGGCGCACGCCCCGCGCCGCTGAACCTCCTCCGACGGGCCGATAAGGTGCTCGACACCTGCGGAGCGCTTGAACTCCTGTACTGGAGCACGAAGAGCAGCACTCTGATCGGCGGGTTCCTCGCCTACATCGAGCACGAGAGCAAAGCCACCGCGTTCAAGATCTTCGAACTGAACGTCATCCCCGGGCTGCTCCAGACGCGGAACTACGCCTCCGCGCTCATCGACGCCGCAGCCCGACGAGGCGAAATCCCCCAGGACAAGGTCAGCGAGCGCCTGAATGTCCGTATGGCACGGCAAGCTGTGCTGTACAAGGAACCCGCCCCCTCGATCCAGGTCGTGATGGAGGAGAGCTGCCTGAGGCCCGTTGGCGGCCCCTTCGTCATGGCCGAGCAGCTTCGTCGACTGGAGAGCGTGGCCAGCCTTCCGAATGTCATGCTGCAGATCGCGCCGTCCAGCCTCGGTGAAAACCTCCCAACGACCTGGCCGTTCATGCTCCTGACCTCCAAGGAGGGGGCATGGATGGCCTACCTCGAAACCATCCAACGGGGCTACGTCGAGCGCGATGACGAGAACGAGATCCGCTCCCTCGCAAGGACTTACGATTGGCTCCAGGCCCAAGCACTCTCATGTGCGGACTCGCTGAGTCTCATCCGCACCCGTCTCAAGGAGTTCGACGCCATGTTCCCCATCACGGCCGCCAAGCCCGCTTCCTGGCTGAAGTCCTCGTACAGCAACGGCGGCGGCAACTGCATCGAGGTCGCACCGGGCCTCCCTGGCATCCTCCCCGTCCGCGACAGCAAGGACCCCCACGGCCCGCAGCTCGCCTTCGGGACGGACGCCTGGCAGTCCTTCATCACCGGCGTCAAGGCGGGCGATTTCGACGCCAACTGACTGACTCTCATTTACGAAACAAGGGGAACGCCTTGCGGCCAGTCCTTCCAGAACGACCGCAACATCGTCGTGACCTACGCGGGCTCGCCGACCTACCAGTTCCCGGGCACCCTGTACCAGGCCCAGCAGCTCTGCATGCAGACCAACAGCAACCTGGTCGCGCACGACACCGCGAACCAGGCCATCTGGAGCATGGACGGCCAGAGCGGCGGCCACTACTACCCCGGCGACATCCTGGCCGTGCAGACCGACGGCAACGTGGTCGTCTACTCGAACTACGGCAACGGCCCGGCGCTCTGGTCGACCCACACCAACCGCTAACCGTCAGGGGCTACGGGGCGGCGAGAGCAGCGCTCCGGTACCAGGACCACTGAGGCGCCAGGGATTCCCCCTGGCGCCTCAGTGCTTCCCAGCCCTTCCGGCTGCCGTCGGGGCCGGTCCAAAACCCCTTGGACGGCACCGGGACCGGCTTGCTGAAATGGGAGACGGCCGCTGTTGGAGTCGAAGGGATGCGGTGATGACCGAGATCAGACTGCACCTTTCGGTACGCGGCCTCACCGACGCCGACCTGCCGTCCTGCGGCTGGGCCGGCTCCCCCAAGCACGTGCGCGAGCTCGTCCACCAGATCCGCCGCGCCGAGGCGGGCGAGATCGACTACCTGGCGGTCTGCACACCGGTCGGGCTCCCGGTGGCGGTCGGCGGCATCGACTACACCGTCAAGCCCGACACCGGCACGCTCTGGCAACTCAGCGTCCACCCGGCCCTGCAGTCCTGCGGGATCGGCACGCTGTTGATCCGCTCCGCCGAGCAGCGGATCCGCGCCCGGGGCCTGACCCGCGCCGAACTCGGCGTCGAGGAGAGCAACCCGCGCGCCCGTGCCCTCTACGAACGCCTGGGCTACCGGGCCTTCAGCCGCGAGCTCGACTCCTGGGACGTGGAGGCCGAGGACGGCTCGCTCCAGCGGTACGAGACGATGTGCACGCTGATGCGCAAGGACCTGGCGTGACGTTGGACTTCGCGGCGTTCGTCGCCGATGCGACGGCCGACCCGGCCGTCGTCGGGCTCGTCCTCAAGGGCTCCCGGGCCCACGACGGCATGACCACCCGTCACTCCGACCACGACCTCTACGTCATCCTCGCCGACGACGCGGCGAGCGAGCTTGCCGCGCTCGACGGTTACCGCTCCGCGCGCCTCGACCTGGTCGTCACCACCCTCGAACGGTTCCGCCGGCCCGCCGACTGGGAGCGGTACGCCATCGCCCGCTCCCGGGTACTGGTCGACCGCCGCGACGGGGAGGTCACCCGGATCGTCGCCGCGATGGGGCGGCTCGGCGCCGAGGAGGCCTTCCGGTGCAGCGCCGCCCTGCTGGACGCCTACGCCAACTCGCTCTACCGCTCGGTCAAGAACCACCGCGACGGCAACCGGCTCGCCGGCCACCTCGACGCGGCCGCCAGTGTCGGATTCCTCCTCGATCTGCTCTTCGCCCTGGACCGCCGACCGCGCCCCTACAACAAGTACCTGGCCTGGGAGCTGGACCGGTTCCCGCTGCCCGGCTGGGAGAGCGCCCCGCTGCTGGACACCGTCGCCCGGATCACCGCGACCGGCGAAGTGGCGCCGCAGCAGCGGCTCTTCGCCCGGGTCGAGGCGGCTGCCCGGGCCGCCGGCCACGCGGCGGTGCTGGACGCCTGGGGCGAGGACCTGCTACTGATGCGGCCCGACCCGGGCTCCCCTTCGGTGCGGGGAACGCGTCGGCGATCCTCTTGGGGCCCTCCGGACAATCGGTGAACGGCGCGCTCAGTGGCCTTCCTGGACCGGGAACGGGCCGGTCCCCCAGTGCAGGCGGGCCGGCCCGCCGCTCGGCCGGTCGCTGTGCAGGTGGCGGCGGCCCTCGCCGAGCGGGCCGAGGTCGAGGGGAGGCAGGGTGCCGTTCGTCAGGGCGGCGGCCTCCGCGTCGGTGAGCGGCAGGACGGTGACGTAGGAGGCGTCGTCGCCGCCGGACCAGTCGGTGAACTCGGTCCGGATCCAGGCGAGCCGCTGCCCGCAGGCCAGGCAGCGCCGGACCGAGACGGCGAAGTGCGAGTCGGCCACCACCGCCGTCTCGTGCGCGAAGCCCTCGCGCTGACGCCCCCACACCTGCCGCGCGTCCTCGCCGTAGCAGGCCGCGCAGCCGAACTCCGTGCCCGGCTCGTCCCTCATCAGGCGGTTTCCAGGCGCACGGCGGGCAGTTCGCCGTCCAGCACCGCAGTGCGCGGCAGGGGCCAACTCAGGGTGTCCGTCATGGTGATCATCATGACGTACGGGCGCTGCGCCCTACGCCGGGCGGGTCACCCCGATCTGCAGCAGCGCCGGCGTCCGGCGGCGCGGCATGCCCCGGTACGGGCAGTGCACCGCGTCCTCGTCGCCGGCCGCCCAGCCCCGCACCCACGGCGCCAGCGCGCTGTCGTCGATCCGCAGGGTGCCGTCCGGCAGCAGCCGGCCGATGGTGTTGGAGGGGTCGGAGAGCGCCACCGTGCACTTGGCGACGGTGCCGTCGGCCCGGATCACCAGGGAGTTGGGGCGCGCGGCGTAGCAGACCTCCAGGCCGTCGGCGCGGCGCGCCGGACGGCCTTCGTACGCGATGGCGGTGAGCTCGTCCACGGTGTGGCGGCGGGCCTGCGACGAGAGGATCTCCATCTCCGCGTCGTTGGGCCCGCCCATCCGCTCCACCGGCTTGAGACGGAGCGTGAACCGCTCGTCCCGCAGGAAGGTGTCGCGCAGGTGCGCGATGAACTCCGGCATCAGCGGCAGGTTGGCGGGGGTGAGGTGGACCCGCAGCAGCACGCCGACCGACAGGCCGCTGTCCCTGATGGCCAGCAGGTTGCGCCAGATCCGGTCGAACGAACCGCGGCCGTCCGCCCGGAGCCTGGTGGTGTCGTGCACGGCGGCGGGGCCGTCCAGGGAGATCTGGTACTGCCGGACGCCTAGCGCCGCGAGGTCGCGGGCGGCCTCGGCGTCGAGCAGGTAGCCGTTGGTGGTCATGTCGGCGTGGAACGCGAAGCCGTCCGGGCCGGCGGCCGACTCCGCGGCGTGGGCCGAGACCTCCTCGACGATGCCGCGCGCCAGCATCGGTTCGCCGCCGAACCAGGAGATGTCCAGGCGCCGCAGACCCGCCGCGCGCCGGTCGATCAGCCGCTTGAGGGCGCCGACCGCGGCCTCGCCCATCCTCCCGACGGTGAAGTCCTCGTAGCAGTAGGTGCAGCGGAAGTTGCACTGCTCGGTGGGGAGGACGATCAGGTGCAGGGTCTCGTTCGTCAGGGACGCCGCGAGCTGCTCCTGGAACGCCGGGGAGGTGCTCGGCCCCGTACCGGGCGCGGTGAGGGTCTGGGTCATGTCCGTAACTCTCCTGGGCCGCGGCCGTCCGGTTACTGCGCCAGCTCGCGGCCGCAGCCAGCGACCAAGTTGAGGGAGCAGTGGTCGTTGACGATGCCTCCGCCGGTGCTCCCCGGCGGGTCGATCGGGATGTTGCCGTCCGAGGGTACGAACGCTCGGGCCAGCTCGGGTGAGACGACGACGATGCGGCCTTGCTCGTCCAGTCTGACGTCGACGCCGCGCTGCGGAGTGCTCATGGCGACTCTCCTTGCGGAAGATGGTGCGGAGAACGCGCGAGGGCAGGGGCCCTCGCCGTGCCGACGACTCTTCCGCACACCATCGACCTCTGCCACTCCAGGCGGGCCGCCCGGACGACGGTCTCTGATCCGCTCGGACGACGGACCGCTACCCCGCCCGCGCGACCTCCGGGTTGTCGAGCAGCAGGTCGCGCCCGACCTCGCTGAGCGCGTGCCGGACCTGTTTGCCCTCCCGCTGGGTGGTGATCAGCCCGGCGGCTCGCAGGGCGGCGGCGTGCGCGGAGGCGGAGGGCGGGGTAATGCCGAGCAGTCGGGCGAGTTCGGTGGTGGAGCAGGGGCCGCCCTCGATGGCGCGCAGGGCGCGGGCCCGGGCGGGGCCGAGGACGGCGGCGAGGCCGTCGGCGGCCGCGGGCGAGGGCTTCGCCGCGGCGGCGCCCCGGGAGGCGAGCGGGTAGACCAGCAGGCTCTGGCGGCCTTCGGCCAGCAGCAGGCCGATCCCGTTCTGCACGAAGTAGTTGGGGCGCAGCTCCAGTCCGCGGCCGCCCAGGGCGAAGTCGCCGGAGAGGTCGCCGAGGGCGCACTCCAGCACCCCTTCGTCGCGCCAGCGCGCGTTCCGGTGCAGCGAGTCGAGCATCGCGCCGGCGCCGGAGCGGGCCGTGGTGCGGGCACGGTCGGCGATGTCGGCCTCCAGCTGGCGGCGGATCTCGGGCCAGTGGGGGGCGAGGCAGCTGCGGAACAGGGCCCAGGCGCCGTCGGTGATCCGGCGCAGGCCGCGGGTGCCGTCGTCCCGCAACCGGGCCAGCGCGGCCGGAAGTTCGGCCTCGCTGCCGTACATCGCGAGGTCCTGCTCGAAGGTCTGCTGCGGGACGGCGAGGACCGCGTCGAGTTCGTCGGTGAGCTGACGGCGGACGGCGTCGAGGTCCGCGCCCATGAAGTTGGGGACCCCGGCGGTGCTGGCGTTGACCAGGTCGAGGAAGGGGGCGGCGCGGTGCGGGACGTGGCGCCTGATCTCGCGCCACCAGCGGTCGCGCCGCAGCCCGAGGCACTCGTGGACGCCGCTCTGGGCGGTGCCGGTCAGCAGGTGGTCGAGCGGTGAGACGGCGAAGCGGGTGTTGGCGAGGTCCGCGACCCCGAACCTGAGTGCGAGCACGAACCCTCCCCGGCTCTCCGTACCGCCCTGACCTGGCGCTTTTTTGACCTTTAGGCCCAGAGGCTAATGCATGGCCGCCCGGCCGCCGAGGTTGGCATCCTTCCCGGGGTCGACGCCCGGGGCCCCCACCACGAGGGGAGTGGGGGCCCCGGGCGGGTGTCGTCGGCACCGCTCCTCTTCTCTTCGGGCGCTGTTCGATATACGGTGCAAAACGCTTGTTACGTACCAGGCAGGTCAGCGTAGCTGTCCTGCGCCATCGAAGTTTGATCTTTGCCAGCGAAGCTTGATCATTAGTAAGTTCATGCCATCGAAGTTTGATCGGTTTTGACGGCTGATGATCA
>NZ_JBHTTU010000025.1:0-42781 GCF_042794375.1 Kitasatospora sp. NPDC056531
CTGATCCCAACTCCCCTTCTGCTCCGATTATGGGCGGGGTATTCCGACAAGGACAACCCCCCCACCACCTCCCGCACCCCACACCAATCACCCCCCCCCGGGGCGGTGACGCTTACCGGCCGGTGTCCTCCGAGGGCCCCGCGCAAGACCCGTGTATAAGCAGCGGATAACAGTTCGGTAGGCATTTTGTGATCAACAATGACGCAGCGTGGCGAAACAGCGTCACTCAGCGCCAGATGACCACGGTTTTGCTCCGCCATGTCGCTGATTGTCCGGATTGTGCCGACGCGGGTACCGCACCGGGGCTGTTTGTCCCCCATCCCTGCACGTGCTGAAATTCCAGCTGCCCCTGAACATCCCCCGCCGGCCGCGTCCGGTGACGGGCCAGGGCCCCGGGGGTAGCGCTGGATTGATCCATGGCCGGCAAGTCGGCCGAGAGGTAGTTGTCGAGTGAGGCGTAAGCAGCAACCCGCCCCGCAGCGGCGCTCCGAGCCCCGCCAGAGCGAGCCGAACGGTACCGCCGCGGACCAGGCCGGATTCTCCGCGTTCACTCCCACCGAGGAGCGCGCCCCGGCCACTCCGGCCCCCAAGCCCCCGACATCGGCCAACGAGCCGCGCGACAGCGCCGGTGCACCCGCCGACGGCGGCTCCAGCCGGTACGACTTCCTCCGCCCGCGCAACTGGCGCGTGCCGACCCGCCTGATCGCGATTCTGCTGATCCCCGTGATCATCAGTCTCGTCTTCGGCGGTCTGCGCGTTAACACCTCGGTCGACGGCTACATCAAGGCGTCCCGCGCCGAGAAGACGGCCGAACTGGCCAAGGCGGCGACCGAACTCGCCGAGGCGCTGGAGAACGAGCGCGACAAGACCCTGATACCCCTGATCACCGGGCAGGACCCGAACAACGAGGTCACCAAGCGCCGCGCCGACACGGACGCCGCGCTGAAGGCCTACAACGCCGCGTACGAGGCCTCGGACAAGTCCGGCGAGCTGCCGCGCCGCCACGAGGCCTTCCAGATCCTCGTGGTGGACCTACCGCACCTGCGGCAGGTCGCGTACGGCAAGGAGCTGTTCGCCAGCGCCACCGCGAACGCCTACTCGACGATGTTCGCGCCGCTGCTGTCCTACGACAACTCGGTCGGCAACGGCTCCTCCAACGCCACCAGCAAGGGCCGCGCGATCTACGCGATGTCGCTGGCCAAGGCCTCCGCCTCGACCCAGCGCTCGCTGATGCTGAGCATTCTGGTCGGCATCGCGCAGGGCACGACCACGCGCTACGAGAACCAGGACATGACCCAGCAGATCCTGGTCTCGGAGAAGCTGGAGCAGGTCTCGCTGAGCGAGTTCAACACCGGTAGCGCCCCCGAGGACGCCCGGAAGTACGCGGACGCGCAGGTCGCCCTGGCCCCCACGAAGGACAGCACGGCGCTCAAGATGCCCAACGGCACCCTGCCCACCATGCAGGGCCTGCTGGCGATCGCCGGCAACTACGCCCAGGCCGCCGCCGAGGGCCAGCAGAGGGGCAAGGCCACGGCCGACGCCGCGTTCGCCGAGGCCAAGAGCGCCGGTCTGACCCCGGACAACTGGAACCAGGCCGCCGGTACCCACATCCAGGCCCTGCGGAACACCGAAGTCACGCTGCTGGACGACGTCCTCACCGACTCCCGCAACCTCAAGGACAACGCGCTCTACGACGCCATCCTCAACACGGTCATCGTCGTCGCCGCGCTGATCCTGGCCGGCCTGCTGACCGGCTACGTCGCCCGCTCGATGATCCTCGGCATGCGCACCCTGCGCAGCGCCGCCCTGGAGATCGCCGACCACCGTCTGCCGGACCTGGTCGAGAAGCTCTCCAAGACCGACCCCGACCGGGTCGACACCTCGGTGAGCGCGATCCCGCTGCACGGCAAGGACGAGATCGGCGAAGTCGCCCGGGCCTTCGACCAGGTCCACCAGCAGGCCGTGGCGCTCGCCGCCGAGCAGGCCCTGCTCCGAGGGAACGTCAACGCGATCTTCACCAACCTGTCGCGTCGCAGCCAGGGCCTGATCCAGCGCCAGCTGGCGCTGATCACCGACCTGGAGAACAACGAGGCCGACCCGGACCAGCTGGAGAACCTCTTCAAGCTGGACCACCTGGCCACCCGTATGCGCCGCAACGGTGAGAACCTGCTCGTCCTCGCGGGCGAGGAGGCCGGCCGCCGCTGGAACACCCCGGTCCCGCTGGTCGACGTGCTCCGCGCCGCCGCCTCCGAGGTGGAGCAGTACGAGCGCGTCGAGCTGTCCGGCATCCCGGAGGTCGAGGTCGTCGGCGCCGCCGTGACCGACCTCGTCCACCTGCTCGCCGAGCTGCTGGAGAACGCCACCTCGTTCTCCAGCCCGCAGACCCGGGTGCTGGTCAACGCGACCCGTCTGCCGGACGGCCGCGTCCTGGTCGAGATCCACGACAAGGGCATCGGCCTCACCGCCGACGACTTCGCCGAGATCAACGAGAAGCTGGCCGAGCCGCCCACGGTCGACGCCACCATCTCCCGCCGCATGGGCCTCTTCGTGGTCGGCCGGCTCTCCCAGCGGCACGACATCCGCGTCCAGCTCCGCCCGTCCGGCGAGTCGGCCGGCACCACCTCGCTGGTCATGCTCCCGCCGTTCGTCACCCAGGGCGGCGCCGCGCCGGAGCCGGAGGAGCAGTTCACCGTCTCCCGGATCTTCGCCGACCAGGAGCCGACCTCCGACTGGGCCGCCGACAGCCACTCCCGCAGCGCCGCCGAGCTGGGCTTCGACGACCACCTCACCGGCATCGGCAACGCCGGCTCCTCCGGCTTCAGCCCGGCCCTGGAGTCCGTCCAGCGCTCGCAGCGCCTCGACCAGGTCCGCCGCGCGGCCCTGGAGGGCTCCCCGCAGCCGCCCGTGGTGGATGCCGAGGTCGAGGAGGACTACGAGCAGGGCTACGACCAGTACGCCCCGCAGGGCTACGACCAGGGCGCCTACGCGGACGACCAGTACGGCCAGTACGGCAACGACCAGTACGGCAACGACCAGGGCGGCTACCGCCAGGACGAGTACGCCCAGGACGGCTACGGCCAGTACCCGCAGCAGGGCTACGACCAGGGCGCCTACGCGGACGACCAGTACGGCCAGTACGGCAATGACCAGTACGGCAATGACCAGTACGGCAACGACCAGGGCGGCTACCGCCAGGACGAGTACGCCCAGGACGGCTACGGCCGCCGGGCCGGCGAGGCCCCGGCCGCCCACCCGTACTCCCCGGAGCCGCCCGCCCTGCCCGCCGCCGACCCCGCCACCACCCTGCCGTCCGGGCTGCCCCAGCGCCGCCCCGGCCAGCAGCTGGCGGGCGGCAGCCTGGGCGGCGCCCCGGCCGGCGGCAGCCCGTCCGGCGAGAGCCCCAACTGGTTCGCCGGCGCCAAGGACACCTCGTCGTCCGCCGAGACGCGCGGCCACGACGTGTCCTCGCTCGGCGGTTACGGCCCGACCGGCCCGACCGCCAGCTCCGCCTGGCAGTCGCCGAACGACGGCGACTGGCAGCGCGCCGAGCAGCTGCGCGAGCCCTCGTCCTCCGGCACCACCGGGGCCGGCCTGCCCCGGCGCGTGCCGAAGCAGAACCTGGTGCCCGGCAACGCCAAGCCCACCCCGCAGGAAGGGCCGCAGGTCTCCCGCAGCCCCGAGGAGGTCCGTGGCCGCCTCACCAACCTGCGCCGCGGTGTGGAGCAGGGCCGCAGCGCCGGCAACACCGGAAGCTTCCGGATCGACCCCGATCAGGTAGACCAGTCCGGCAACGGACAGAACCGGAGCACCGATCTCTTCGGCGGCTCGAACCACCAGGAGCGTTGAGTTGACTCAGATGAGCCAGGCCGCACAGAACCTGAACTGGCTGATCACCAATTTCGTGGACAACACCCCCGGGGTGTCCCACACCGTGGTGGTCTCCGCGGACGGCCTCCTGCTGTGCATGTCGGAAGGCTTCCCGCGCGACCGCGCCGACCAGCTCGCCGCCGTCGCCTCCGGCCTCACCTCCCTCACCTCCGGCGCCAGCCGGATCTTCGAAGGCGGCGAGGTCAACCAGACCGTCGTCGAGATGGAGCGCGGCTTCCTGTTCCTCATGGCCATCAGCGACGGCTCCGCCCTCGCCGTCCTGGCCAGCCCCGACTCCGACATCGGCCTCGTCGGCTACGAAATGGCCCTGCTCGTCGACCGAGCCGGCGCCGTCCTCACCCCCGCACTTCGCGCGGAACTCCAGGGCAGTCTCCTGCACTGACGGTTCGTCGGATACCGTCCAGGTATTCGAAGCACCTCCGCGTCCTTCCCGGGCCCGCTTCGGCGGGCTCGGGTTCGGACGTTGTACGGCCTTCGCACCACCGGCTCCGGACTCGTACCGAAGCTCGCACCGCACCGCCGCACCCTGTGAGGAGAGGAACCGTGACACCGCCAGACGACCGCAGCGGCCAGTACGGCGTTCCGTACCCTGGCACAGGCCATGACGCCTTCGGAGCACCCGGCGTCGGCCACGGTCAGCAGTACGGCCGGCACCAGTACGGGCAGCCCCAGCAGCACCCGTACCCCGGTCCCGAGGAGCAGTACGGCCAGCACGACCCGTACGCCCGACAGCAGCCCGCCTACGACACCCCGCCACCCGGCCCGCAACCGACTGGCTGGCCGGCCCCGGCACCCGCCCAGGTGCCCGGCTACCAGCCGGCCCAGGAGCCCGGGCACGTCGAGGAGTTCGAGGACGAGCCCGACTCGGGCCCGCTGATCCGGCCGTTCGCGATGACCGGCGGTCGCACCCGGCCGCGCTACGAGCTCGCGCTGGAGGCCCTGGTCTCCGCCGACGTCGACCCGCAGCGCCTGGCCACCCTGCTCCCCGAGCACCAGCGGATCTGCACCCTGTGCACGGAGGTCAAGTCCGTCGCGGAGGTGTCGGCGCTGCTCTCCCTTCCCCTGGGAGTGGCCCGCATCCTCGTGGCCGACCTGGCCGAGGCCGGCCTCGTCGCCATCCACCAGCCCGCTTCCGGGGGCGAATCCGGAAACCAGCCCGACGTCACGCTGCTCGAAAGGGTCCTCAGTGGACTTCGCAAGCTCTAACGCGGCCGCCCCCACCCGCGCCACCACCTCCGCGAAGATCGTCATCGCGGGCGGCTTCGGTGTCGGCAAGACCACGCTCGTCGGCGCCGTCTCCGAGATCAACCCCCTGCGCACCGAAGCCGTCATGACCTCGGCCTCCGCCGGCATCGACGACATCAGCCACGTCTCCGGCAAGACGACCACCACCGTCGCCATGGACTTCGGCCGCATCACCCTCGACGAGGACCTGATCCTCTACCTGTTCGGCACCCCCGGACAGGACCGGTTCTGGTTCATGTGGGACGACCTCGTCCGCGGCGCCATCGGCGCCATCGTCCTGGTCGACACCCGCCGCCTCGCGGACTGCTTCCCCGCCCTCGACTACTTCGAGAACAGCGGACTGCCCTTCGTCGTCGCCCTCAACGGCTTCGACGGACACCAGCCGCACACCGCGGAAGAGGTCCGCGAGGCGCTCCAACTCGGCGAGAACACCCCCGTCATCACGCTCGACGCCCGTCGCCGCGACAGCGCCAAGAGCGCCCTCATCACCCTCGTCGAACACGCCCTGCTCGCCCGACTCCGGTGACGCCCGCGCCGATGGCCCACTGAACTTCACCAAGTCCCGTGGACCATCGGCGGGTTCGGACCGGTTACTCGGTCGGCTCCAGCCCGGCCCGGATCAGGCCGTAGGTGTACGCGTCCTCAAGTGCCAGCCAGGAGGCGGCGACCACGTTGTCGGCCACGCCGACCGTGGACCAGGCCGAGGTTCCGTCGGTGGACTCGATCAGGACCCGGGTCTTGGAGCCGGTGCCGTGCTGGCCCTCCAGGATGCGGACCTTGTAGTCCACCAACTCGAAGGTGGCCAGCGGCGGGTAGATGCCCTCCAGGGCGGTCCGCAGCGCCTGGTCCAACGCGTTCACCGGGCCGTTGCCCTCGCCGGTGGCGATCCGGCGCTCACCCTTGGCGCGCAGCTTGACGGTCGCCTCGTTGCCGGAAAAGCCGTTCGGCCCCTGCTCGCTGATGGTCCGCCAGGACTCCAGGGTGTAGAAGCGGTCCCGGCTGCCGCGCACCTCGTCGCGCAGCAGCAGCTCGAAGGAGGCATCCGCGGACTCGTAGGTGTAGCCGAGGTTCTCCTGCTCCTTCACCCGGGCCACCACCCGGCCGGCCAGGTCCCGGTCGGTGGAGAGGTCGTAGCCGAGCTCCTTGCCCTTGAGCTCGACCGAGGCCCGGCCGGCCATGTCGGAGACCAGCATCCGCATGGTGTTGCCGACCAGCTCGGGATCGATGTGCTGGTACAGGTCCGGGTCGACCTTGATCGCCGAGGCGTGCAGGCCCGCCTTGTGGGCGAAGGCCGAGAAGCCGACGTACGGCTGGTGGGTGGACGGGGCCAGGTTGACCAGCTCGGCGATCGCGTGCGAGATCCGGGTCATCTCGGCCAGCCGGCCCGCGGGCAGCACCCGCCGGTCGTACTTCAGTTCCAGTGCGCCGACCACCGGGAACAGGTTGGCGTTGCCGACCCGCTCGCCGTAGCCGTTGGCGGTGCACTGCACGTGGGTCGCTCCCGCGTCCACCGCGGCCAGGGTGTTGGCCACCGCGCAGCCGGTGTCGTCCTGGGCGTGGATGCCGACCCGGGCCCCGGTCGCGGCGATCACGTCGGCGACGGTCTCCCGGACGCCGGCCGGCAGCATCCCGCCGTTGGTGTCGCACAGCACCACCACGTCCGCCCCGGCCCGGTGCGCGGTGCGGACCACCGCGAGGGCGTACTCGCGGTTGGCCCGGTAACCGTCGAAGAAGTGCTCGCAGTCGATGAACACCCGCCGGCCCTGGGAGCGCAGGAACTCGACGCTGTCCCGGATCATCTCCAGGTTCTCGTCCAGCGTGGTGCGCAGCGCCAGCTCCACGTGCCGGTCGTGCGCCTTGGCGACCAGGGTCACCACGGGCGCGCCGGAGGTGACCAGCGCGGCCAGCTGCGGGTCGTCGGCCGCCTTGCCGCCGGCCCGGCGGGTGGCGCCGAAGGCGACCAGCTGGGCGTTGCGCAGCTCCAGCTCGGCGGCGGCGCGGGCGAAGAACTCGGTGTCCCGCGGGTTGGCCCCGGGCCAGCCGCCCTCGATGAAGCCGACGCCGAACTCGTCCAGGTGCCGGGCGATGGCCAGCTTGTCGGCCACCGTCAGGTTGATGCCCTCCCGCTGCGCGCCGTCGCGCAGGGTGGTGTCGAACACGTGGAAACTGTCGTCGGTACGGCTGACCTCGGTCATGGCCCCTGGTTCTCCGTTCGGGGAGGTTCGTACTGCTCTGCCGGATCTTCGTCCCGGCTCCACTGTCCAGGATCCCGCGTGCGGCCCCGGTGTCCCCGAGCCCCTCGTGGGGGCCGTCGGCCGGTCCGGGGAAACAAAAAGACCCCTCGCGGGTGCGAGAGGTCTGCGCGCGGGTCTGGACGCTCGTGGTCGCTCCGCATCGGGTCCTGCGGAAGCGGTCACTGCGGACCGGCGCGCCTGCTGCTAATAATCAGCGACAGCGAGGACACGCTCGCAGTCTGACACAGCTTCCACGATCCGGCCCGCCCGTCTCGCGATACGAAACGCGTCAGAACAGACGGCCAGTCGAAAGCTCGAACCCGAACGGTTCCGGCAGCCACAGAGGCTCTCCAACCGCGACATCCGTCGTAGTCGAATAGTCGCCCCGGCGCGGATCACTGTGCAGCGCGATCCGACCCTTCTGTCGGTCCACCAGTAGATAGAGCGGGATCCCCGAGGCTGCGTATCCCCTTCGCTTCGTCAGGCGATCATTGTCAGCACGCGTGGACGTAACCTCCATGACCATGAGCACACCGTCCGGCTTGCACCAGGACTCGCGTCCGGCCAAGGCATCGGTCTCGGTGAATGTGCCATCCGGGATGAACCGTCCGCCGGGTACGATCAGCCCTTTTGTCGGAGCGAAGTCGATGCCCTCAGGACACTGGCGGGCGACCTGCCAGACGATCCGGCCGATCGCAATCTCGTGGTCACCATCCGGCGGCGGGGTCACGACGATCTTCCCCTCGATGAGCTCGGCCTTGAATCCCTCAGGGGTGTCCAGGGCCAGAAAGGCTTCGAGGAGGTCATGTTCCGGAGCGCACGACGTCTCGGCGTATCCGTGCGGCAATGCGGTCACGGTCCCTCCCACTGTGTTCGAGGACCCTAACGAGCGGAATTCTTCGAGGTTACGGCCCGGGCGCCCCGGTGTCGCGGGGCGCCCGCGCGGCACGATCAGACGATCTTGTGCAGCCAGCCGTGGGTGTCGGGCGACTGGCCGCCCTGGATGGCCAGCAGGGCCCGGCGCAGCTCCATGGTGATCGGGCCGGGCTCGCCGGTGCCGACGGTCCAGTCGGCGGCGGCGGACTTGACCGAGCCGACCGGGGTGATGACGGCGGCGGTGCCGCAGGCGAAGACCTCGGTGAGGGTGCCGTCGGAGTTGGCCTGCTGCCACTCGTCGGTGGAGATCTTCCGCTCCTCGACCGCGTAGCCGAGGTCCGAGGCCAGGCGCAGCAGCGAGTCACGGGTGATGCCGGGCAGCAGGGCGCCGGACAGCTCGGGGGTGACGATCTTGGCGTCCTTGCCCTCGCCGAAGACGAAGTACAGGTTCATGCCGCCCATCTCCTCGACCCACCGGTGCTCGGCGGCGTCGAGCCAGACCACCTGGTCGCAGCCCTTCTCGGCGGCCTGGGCCTGGGCGACCAGCGAGGCCGCGTAGTTGCCCGCGCACTTGGCGGCGCCGGTGCCGCCGGGCGCCGCCCGGACGTACTCCTTGGACAGCCAGACCGAGACCGGCTTGATGCCGCCCTGGAAGTAGGCGCCGGCCGGGGAGGCGATGATCATGAAGAGGTAGGAGTTCGCCGGGCGGACGCCCAGGCCGACCTCGGTGGCGAACATGAACGGACGCAGGTAGAGGCTCTGCTCCGGCTCGTTCGGGACCCACTCCCGCTCCTGCTGGACCAGCAGCTCAACGGCCTCGACGAAGGTCTCGACCGGCAGCTCCGGCATCGCCAGGCGGCGGGCCGAGGCCTGGAAGCGCAGGGCGTTGGCCTCCGGGCGGAAGGTCGCGATGGACCCGTCGGTCTGGCGGTAGGCCTTCAGACCCTCGAAGATCGCCTGGCCGTAGTGCAGCGTCATGTTCGCCGGGTCCATCTCCACCGGCGCGTACGGGACCAGCTGGGCGTCGTGCCAGCCGCGGCCCTCGGTCCAGCGGATGGTGACCATGTGGTCGGTGAAGACGCGGCCGAAGCCGGGGTTGGTCAGCCGGGCCTCGCGCTCCGCTGCGGAAAGCGGATGGGCGGAGGGCTTGAGGTCGAACGTGATGGGCGCCTGGGTGGGCGTACTCATGGCTGTTTCCTTCACCGTGGGGTTGGTTCGGGCCGCCCCGCCGAAGGAACGTTACGGCGATCCATCGCCGGAACGGACGCACAACGGCACGGCCCACTGTCGATACTCGCATCCAGGGGGCCGTGCCGAACAGCTTCCCTCTACTTGGGGAGCTGCAAGCTGCGGTTATGCGGTCCGGCCCACCTGGCCGGACCCTTGTCGCGATCCGGCCCGCTAGCCGGATACTCGGGCGGCGAGCGCGTCGCCGACCTGGGAGGTGGAGCGGACGCCGGAGCGCTCGGCGAGGTCCGCCGCGACGGCGGCCTCCACCTGGGCCGCCTCGGCGGCGAAGCCGAGGTGCTCCAGCAGCATGGCGACCGACAGCACGGTGGCGGTCGGGTCGGCCTTGCCCTGGCCCGCGATGTCCGGCGCCGAGCCGTGCACCGGCTCGAACATGGCCGGGTACTCGCCGCTCGGGTTGATGTTGCCGCTCGCGGCGAGGCCGATGCCGCCGGTCACGGCGGCGGCCAGGTCGGTCAGGATGTCGCCGAACAGGTTGTCGGTGACGATGACGTCGAAGCGCTCCGGCTGGGTGACCAGGTGGATGGTGGCCGCGTCGACGTGCAGGTACTCGGTGGTGACCTCCGGGAACTCCCGGCCGACCTCGGCGAAGATCCGCGACCACAGGTGCCCGGCGTGCACCAGCACGTTGTTCTTGTGCACCAGGGTGAGCTTCTTGCGCGGCCGCGCCTGGGCCCGGCGGAAGGCGTCGCGCACCACGCGCTCGATGCCGTACGCGGTGTTCAGGCTGACCTCGGTGGCCACCTCGTGCGGAGTGCCGGTGCGCAGCGAGCCGCCGTTGCCGACGTACGGGCCCTCGGTGCCCTCGCGGACGACCACGAAGTCGATCTGCGGCTGTCCGGCCAGCGCGGACTGCACTCCGGGGAAGAGCCGGCCAGGCCGCAGGTTGATGTGGTGGTCGAAGGCGAACCGCAGCTTGAGCAGCAGCCCCCGCTCCAACACTCCGGACGGCACGCTCGGGTCGCCGATGGCGCCCAGCAGGATCGCGTCGAAGGCCTTCAGCTCGGCCAGCACGCCGTCCGGCAGCGTCTCGCCGGTCCGGTGGTAGCGCCGGGCGCCGAGGTCGTACTCGGTGGTCTCCAGCTTCACGTCGGAGGGAAGCACGGCCTCCAGGACCTTCAGGCCTTCGGCCACCACTTCCTGGCCGATGCCGTCACCCGGGACAACTGCGAGACGAATGGTGCGAGACATACTCGGACCCTACTCCGCCGTCCCATCCCCTGACACCTCGCGTCCAGCATCTGGACGATCAGGTCAGGTCGATCTCCACTGGGAACGGCTGATCGACTTTCAACTGCTTGTGGTAGATCCCGGTCGGGAAATACCGCTTGGACGCCGGCTCAAGCTCGAACGTGTAAACGACCGGGCGGCCCTCGTCACATTCGACGCGCCAGAAATGACGAATGCCGGCTGCCGCGTACTTGCCCGGCTTGATCTCCCGGTCACGCTCGCGGGACTCCTCCGAAACGACCTCGATCGCAAGTAGGACATGCTCGGCGGAGAAACCCGTTTGGCGATAGCCCGTGTCCGAGTCCTCGTGGACCACAAGGAGATCGGGTTCCGGCCGGTTCCGCCGGTCTAGCGTGACAGTCATCTCCGGCCACACTTCCCAGCCCTCCGGAACCGCCTTCTCCAGCCCTCGTTCGAGCACGCGCTTCGCTCGGACATGGAACTTCGTCTGCGGACTCACGAAGATCAGGCTCCCGTCGATCAGCTCAGTGTGCGGCGGGAGATCAGGCAGCCGGTCAAGATCCTCTGCGGTGTAGCCACCGGCAGGAGGCCGAATCCAGTCGGGGTACGGCGCGATGCTCATGGTTCCTCCCATAGGGGCATCCTGACGGCCCTCCCAGGCTACTCGGCAAAGCCTCCTCGGAGGCCACTCCTTCGAGGGAGCGCGGGTGATCAGAGTTGCGCCGCGGGCGCCCGTAGGGTGGCGTGGTCCGGGGTTCCTGGCAGAAACGGGGCGCGTGCGTGAGGACCGAGCGGCGGCGGGAGGTGCTGGTCTGCGGGGGTGCGGCCGGGCTGGCGGCGGGAGGGTACGCGCTGGCCGCCGGGCTGCGCGGGCGGTGGCCGACCGGGGCGGGCGACGTCGCCGTGCCGTACCACGCCCACCTGTGGGACCTGCTGCACGGACGGGCCGCCGGGGACCTGCTGTTCAACTGGAACAGCGGCTACGGCGCCCCCTTCCTGCCGGACTTCTTCGCCTACCTGATGAACCCCTTCTCCTGGCCGACCGCGCTGCTCCCGCGCGACCAGGGGCCGCTCGCCGTCTTCCTGGTCGCCCTGGCCACCGTCGGCCTCGCCACCGCCCTGATGGCCCATCTGCTCGGCCGCCTCCACCCCGGCCCCCACTGGCTGCGGGCGCTCGCCGCCGTCGGGTACGGGCTCTGCGCCTGGGTGCTGGACGTGGGCGGGGCGGCACCGATGTGGCTCTGGGGCCTGGTGTCGCTGCCGCTGCTCGGCCTGGTCGGGGACTGGTGTCTGCACGAGCGGCGCTGGGTGGCCGGCTCGCTCTGCGTGGCCCTCGCCTGGGCGGGCAACCTCTACACCGCCGCACTGGCCACCCTGATCGCCGGACTCCTGTTGGCCGTCCGCATGTTCGCCACCCCGCGGCCGTTCCGGCACCGGGTCCGGACCACCGGGCGGGCCGTCACCCTGACCACCGCCGGGGTGCTGCTCGTCTCCCCCGTGCTGTTCGTCGCCGTCCGCGCCGCGCGCGGCGCCCAGCCCGAGTCCCCGGTGCAGCCGGTCGGCCCGGGCGGGCTCGGCGGCCACCTCGCCCGGCTGCTGCCCACCGCCCAGGGCGGGCAGCCGCTGCCGGACGTGGCGATCGGGGTGCTCGGGCTGCTGCTGGTGTGCGGGCTGGCGTTCAACCGCCGGGTGCGGATCCGCGAGCGGGCGGTCTGGTGCACGGCGCTGGTGCTGGTGGTGCTCAGCTTCGTCTGGACCCCGACCGTGCTGGTCTGGCACGGCCTGGCGATCCCGGCCGGCGGGCCGTACCGGGCCGCCTTCGTGCTCAGCGGGCTGCTGGTGCTGGCCGGCTGGGTGTCGCTGGCCCACCGGCCGGACTGGCTCACCCTGCTGGGCGGCGCGGCCGTCACCGCGGTGGTCGCCGGGCTGGCGGCGAGCCGGCACTCGGTCCCCGCCTCCACCTGGGTGCTGCTGGGCGTCGGCGGCGTCGTGCTGCTGGCCGCGCTCCTGGTGCTGGACCGCCGGCACACCGACCGCCGGGCGAACGTCCTCGCCACCTGGGTGCTCGGCGGCGCGGTGCTCGGCAACGCCGTCTGGTCCGGGTACGCGGCGCTCGGCGCGGCCCCGGCCGACACCGCCTCCCCGGCCGCCGTGCGGGCCGGGTACGCGGCCGTGCGGGAGGCCGCCGACTGGCCGGACGGCCGCAGCGACCCCGGCCCGCACGCCTTCGGCACCAACGACCCGCTGCTGCTGAACGGCCAGGGCGGCGGCTACTTCAGCGGCTACCTGCCCACCGTCACCGCCCTGCTGCTGCACGACCTCGGCGCGGGCTGGACGGCCGGCGGGCGGCAGACCACCAGCGTCACCGACCCGGTCGGGCAGGCCCTGTTCGCCGTCCGCGCCCACCTGGACGACGGACCGCCCCCGGACGGCTTCACCCCCGGACGCGCGGCCGCGCCGCCGCTGGTCACCGTGCTGCCGCCGGGGGCCCGGCCGGACACCTCCTCGGTCTGGTCCAGGCAGGAGTCACTGCTCGGCAGCCAGGTCTACGACGCCCCGCTGCCCGTGCCGGCCGGCGGCCCGGTGCCCACCCTGCACGGCACCAGCGGCTGGTCGGTGCCGGGCGGCGGCGAGGGCACGGTGTTCACCGCCGGCTGCACCCCCGGCGGGACGGCCTACTTCCACGGGGTCTGGTACCGCGGCACGGTCAGCGGCCTGGGCACCAGCTACCGCAGCGACGGCGAGCAGCCCACCACGGCGGTGGCGATCCACCGGCTGGGGACCGTCCCGGCGGACGGGGTGGTCCGGGTGACCCTGCGCTCGGACGTCGTCACTCAGGTCCCCGCCCGCCCGATCGGTTGCCTGCGGGCCGGCGCCCTGGAGGCAGCCGTCGCCCGTCTCACCGCCACCGGCGCCACCCGCGTCGAGGCCGGCGGGCACACCCTCACCGCGACCCTCCCGGCGGGCTCGACCGGCACCGCGCTGCTCTCGGTCCCCGCCACCGAGGGCTGGACCTGCGCCGTCGACGGCCGCCCCGCCGCCGTCCCCACCCCCGTCCTCGGCATGATCGGCGTCCCCCTGGGCGACGGCGCCTCCCGCCTCACCTGCGCCTTCCGCCCGCCCGGCCTCACCGAGGGCCTCACCGTCACCTCCGCCACCGCCGCGGTCCTCGCCCTGGTCGCCGTCTTCGCCCGCCTCTCCCGCCGCCCGACCCGAATCCCGCGCCGCGACCGCCGCCTGGCCGTCCGGGGCCCCGACGGGACATGACGAGGGGCGGCCCGCCGGAATCCCGGCGGACCGCCCCGCTACTCGGTGATCACGGCAGGGTGAGTACCTGGGCCCGCCGGTCCGCCGGGTTGAGGTGGTGCAGCAATAGGAGCCGGGAGCTGTCGCCCGCCGCTCGGTGCACGTCGAGGACGGTGCCCGGGCCGGCCGGGGCCACCACGGCGGCGGGGCCGCTGAGGCCGGCCTGGACGGCGAGGGCCGGGTGCAGGACGTCCAGCGGGACGGTCGGGCCGGTGCCGCGCAGGCCGATGGCCGAGTAGGCGTCGGCCGGATCGGGCCGGCCGCCGCTCGCTTCGCCGGTCCAGACGCCGTAGTGGACGGTGCTGTGGCCGGGCTTGACGCCCGGCAGGGCGCTCAGCCGGACCGGGAGGACCAGGACGTCGCTGTCCAGCAGCTCTGTGTCGGTGTCGCCCCAGCGGGCGTTGAGCGGCTGGACGTCGAGCTCGGCGCCGGTGCGCGCGTCCAGGGCGCGGGAGACCAGGACGTCGCTGCCGTGCAGTCGGTCGGCCTTGAGGATCACGTCGGTGACGCCGTCCCCGTCGGTGTCCAGCGACACCCGCACCCCGTACAGCCCGACCGGCGTCGCCGCCGGCGCCCACAGCCGCACGCCCACGTACAGCTGGTCGGCGTCGGCCGCCGCCCCCGCCGCCCGCAGGTTGGCGGCCCGGTCGCCGGGGTGCTCGACGCAGACGTCCTGCGGCCGGCCGGCCGGCTCGGCCGCGGCCCCGGGCCGGATGCCCGAGCCGGGGCCGACGGCCTTGCCGCCGCCGGGCGGGCAGTCGGGCCAGCGGGCGGCCTCGCCGCCGAGCGCGAGGGCGCTGACCAGCCCGGGCCGCTCACCGGGCGCCGCGCTGCCGCCGAGCGTGACCAGGGTGCCGTCCCGGGCGGTCCGGACGGAGGCCGTCGCGGTCAGGTCGCTCGCCGGACGCGGGGCGGCGAACACCGGCACCCGCAGCTGCGGCAGCGCTCCGTCGACCGGGCTGAACAGCACCCGCCCGGAGAGCTCGCCCCGATAGCTGCGGGCCTTGCCACCCTGCAGGGTGTCGATGGTCGGGTCCGGCGTGCGCCCCAACTCCCCCGGTACGGACAGCGTCACCCTCACCCGCGCGGTGCCGCCGGCCGGCACCTCCACCTTGGCGGGCGTCACCTGGTAGGAAGCGCCCGGGAGTTGGGTCGCGGCGGCATAGCCGGTGCGGTAGGTCAGCGGCGAACCCGAGTAGTTGCGCAGCTCGATCTCCCGTCCGAGCGCCGTCGGCCCGCCGATCGCGACCGGACCGAAGGAGACCCCGACGCTGCCCGCCTCGGCGCCCTCCCCGGCCGCGTAGGCGACCACCGGCGTGCGGACCGCCCGGTCGACCCGGGCCCGTCCGGCCCCGGTGCGCTCGGGCCCGTAGACCGGCCCGCCGTGGTCGTCGCCGAGCCAGGTGTCCGTGCTGGTGTTCATCAGCGCGGCCTTGACCTGCTCGACCGGCCAGTCCGGGTGCGCGGCGCGGACCAGCGCGGCCAGCCCGGCGACGTGCGGGGCGGCCATCGAGGTGCCGTTCTCGCGCTGGCCGCCGCTGCCGCTGCCGACCAGGGCCGACCAGATGGTCTCGCCGGGGGCCGCGAGGTCGGGCTTGACCACACCGGGCACGCCGATGCCCCGGGAGGTGAAGTCGGTGAGGGTGTCCACCCTGGACGGCTGGTTCTGCGGGACCGAGCCGTGCAGCGGGTTGCCGGGCGCGGCGAGCCGGACCCGGACGTCCCCGGCGGCTGCGGCCTTCAGCAGCCGCTCGCCGTCGGCGTGGGCGAGCAGCACGGCCGGGATCCGGTCGTCCCCCGAGATCTCGGCCAGGTGGTCGCTGTCGGCGGCGTAGAGCGCGCCGATCGCCCCGGCGTCGGCCGCGTGGTCGGCGCGCGGGCCGGAGTTGCAGGCCCGCTCGGCGTCGCCGGTGTGCCAGGTGAGCAGCGCGATCCTGCCCTTGAGCCGCTGCTTGTCGGCCTCGCTGAACGCGGCACAGCCGTCCGCCTGGTCGACGGGCGCGGCGAGCGCGCCGCTCACCTCGGCGGTGGACCAGCCCCGGTAGCGCTCGCTCCAGTGCCCGGGGACGACCCCGGCCAGCGGGGCGGGGTCGAGCACGGTGATGCCGTCCACGTCGGCGTGCCCGTGTACGGAGGCGGCGACGGTGACGGCCCGGGCGGCGGTGCCGGGGCTGCCGCCGATGCCGTAGACGTCGCCCTCGTTGCCGGCGGCCGCGATCACCACGGTGCCGAGCGCGGCGAGCCGGTCGACGGCCAGGGAGTCGGCGTCGTCGGGGCTGCCGAAGCGGCTGCCGAGCGAGAGGTTGACCACGTCGAGCCGGTCGCCGAGGTCGCCGTCGCCGTTCGGGTCGGCGGCCAGGTCGAGCGCCTGGGCGAGCCGGTCGGTGGCGCCGTCGCACCCGAACACCCGGATCCCGTAGAGCTGCGCGCCGGGGGCGGCGCCGGGGCCGATCTTGAACGAGGCCGGGTCGAGCCCGGGCCGGTACGGGCCGGTGTACGGACGGCCGTCGGTGGTGACGCCGTACCCGGCCGCCGTTCCGGCGACGTGGGTGCCGTGCCCGTTGCGCACGCAGTCGATCGGGTTGTCGCTGGGGTGCGGGACGGGCTGGTACTGCGGGGAGGACGGGTCGGGGTTGTAGTCGTCGCCGACCAAGTCCTTGCCGCCGACCACCTTGGCGTTGGGGAACAGCGCGGCCGGCGCGGGCTTGCCGCGCTCGACCGAGCGGAAGGCGTCCTCGGTGCCGGGGCCGCCGAAGTCGGCGTGGGTGTAGTCGATGCCGCTGTCGATGATCCCGATCCGCATGCCGCGGCCGGTGTTCCCGGCGAGGGCCGAGTCGCCCTCCCAGACCTTCGGGGCGCCGATCAGCGGGACGGAGTAGGCGTTGTCGCGCTGCTTGTTCACGATCGGGTGGACGGCCCGGACGCCTTGCAGCGCCCGCAGCGCGGGCAGCCGGTCGGCGGGCGCGCTGACCGCGAGGCCGGTGAGCAGGGTGCGGGTGCGGTAGAGCTCGCGGGTGGCGGGCGCCGCCCGGTGGACGGCGCCGGCGAGCCGGTCGAGCGCGTCCCCGGCCCGGCCGCGCTGGGCGGCTCCGGCCTGGGCGGCCTCCCGACGGACGGCCTCCGGCGAGCGCTGGGTCCGTCGGGCCGTCTCGGCGGCCCGCCGCCAGGCGGGGCCGACCGCCTCGGTGGTGAGCTCCAGCAGGACGGAGGCGGTACGGCCCCGGCCCGGGGGTCCCACGTCGGACGGGTCGCCGGCCGCCGGGGTGGCGGCGAGCGCGGCGCTGCTCGGAATGAACACAGCTGCCAGCAGGACCAGAGTGAGACCGATCCGGACGATCGGTCGGCGAACGGGTGGCAGACGCACTGGGCCCTCTCCCCCGGCCGGGGGACTGATCCGCACAGCGTGTCGCTGACGCCCGCCCGCGCGGACGTCGATCACCCTTCCGGGGGCCCCAAATTAGGATGATCGCGCCGGCGAGGGCGAGCAACTTCCCTCGGATGGACCCGAGTTGCACCCTACGGAGTGACCTGCCGTCAGCCCGACCGGCCTAGTAGGCCGATGAACGCCACCGGCGGCACCGCTCAGTTGTGGCCGGTCACGCCGCCGTTGTCACGGCGGTCGAGCGAGCGCTGCAGCGCGGCGGCCGCGAAGGGGTTCCGCTCGGCGGCCCGGCGACGGCGCGGGGCGCGGACGGGGGTGGCGGCGGGGGCGGTGGTGACGTGACGGTCAGCGGTGGGAGGCATACCGGGCTCCTTGGAAGCGGCGCTGCGGACGAGCAGCACGAGGAGGAGGGTGCCGCGCGCAGCGCGCCCCGGGAAGGGCGGCAGCGGGCGACGGGAGGGGGGTATGCGCGGGAGCAGGGATCGCCTGCCCGTGATGGCGCACGCGCACACGGGCCGCACTCCCTGGCTACAGGGGCGGCACACCGTATGGCTCTTCCACGGTAAGGCTCCGCCCCGGCCGTGTCTGCACGAATACTTGGATTTCCTAGTATCTGAGACGGGAACCGCCCGGGAGTACGCAGCAGGGCCCGGACCACCGTCCGAACGGCGGTCCGGGCCCTGTTCAGGCCGGGAGGATCAGCCCAGGTCGACCGAGCGCGCGAAGCGGGCGCCGATCTCGGCGGCGATCGCCGTCAGCACGTCCTGGGGGATCTCGCTGTCCACGGTGATGGAGGCGAGGGCGCTGCCGCCGTCCCGGGCGACCTGCATGCCCGCGATGTTGACGCCCGCGTCGCCCAGGTGGCGGCCGAGCACGCCGACCACGCCGGGGCGGTCCTCGTACTTGAAGAAGGCCATGTGGTCGGTGAGCGCCACGTCCACGTCGAAGGCGTCCACGCCGACGATCTTCTGGATCTGCTTCGGGCCGGACAGCGTGCCGGAGATCGCGATCTCCTCGCCGTTCGCGAGGGTGCCGCGCACGGTGATCACGTTGCGGTGCTCAGGGCTCTCGCTGGAGGTGGTCAGACGGACCTCGACGCCGCGCTCCTGGGCGAACAGCGGGGCGTTGACGTAGGACACCGTCTCCGCCACCACGTCCTCGAACACGCCCTTCAGTGCGGACAGTTCGAGCACCTTCACGTCGTGCTGGGTGATCTCGCCGCGGACCTCGACGTCCAGGCGGACGGCCACCTCGCCGGCCAGCGCGGTGAAGATCCGGCCGAGCTTCTCGGCCAGCGGCAGACCCGGGCGCACGTCCTCGGCGATCACGCCGCCCTGGACGTTGACGGCGTCCGGTACCAGCTCGCCGGCCAGCGCGAGGCGGACCGACTTGGCGACCGCGATACCGGCCTTCTCCTGCGCCTCGTCCGTGGAGGCGCCCAGGTGCGGGGTGGCGACCACGTTGTCGAAGGCGAACAGCGGGGAGTCGGTGCACGGCTCCTTGGCGTACACGTCCAGGCCCGCGCCGGCCACCCGGCCCTCGCGCAGGGCGGCGGCGAGCGCCTCCTCGTCCACGATGCCGCCGCGGGCGGCGTTGACGATGCGCACGGTCGGCTTGACCTTGTGCAGCGCCTCGTCGCCGATCAGGCCGATCGTCTCCGGGGTCTTGGGGAGGTGGACGGTGATGAAGTCCGCGACCTCCAGCAGCTCCTCCAGCGAGACCAGCTTGACGCCCATCTGCGCGGCGCGGGCGGCCTGGATGTAGGGGTCGTACGCGACGATCTTCATCCCGAAGGCGGACATCCGCTGGGCGACCAGGACACCGATCCGGCCGAGGCCGACCACGCCGAGGGTCTTCTCGCTCAGCTCGACGCCGGTGTACTTGTTGCGCTTCCACTCGCCGCCCTTGAGCGCGGCGTTGGCCGGGGAGATGTTGCGGGCGACCGAGATCAGCAGACCGCAGGCGAGCTCGGCGGCGGTGACGATGTTGGAGGTCGGCGCGTTGACGACCATCACGCCGGCCTTGGTGGCGGCGGCGACGTCGACGTTGTCCAGGCCGACGCCGGCCCGGGCGACGACCTTGAGCTTGCGGGCGGCAGCCAGCGCCTCGGCGTCGACCTTGGTGGCGGAGCGGATCAGGATCGCGTCCACGTCGGCGATCGCGGTGAGCAGCTCGGTGCGGTCGGCGCCGTTGCAGTGGCGGATCTCGAAGTCGGGGCCGAGGGCGTCGACGGTGGCGGGCGATAGCTCTTCGGCGATCAGGACGACGCCAGATTTCACAGTGGTCGCAGTGCTCACGACAGTGTGTCCTTAACTGTCCGGTTCCCCGGCGCACGTGGGTGGCGTGGAGAGCGGGGGAAGGTGGCATGCCGCGTAGGTAGACGCACGACGCTGTGGGCCTGACGCGCACTCGGAGTGTATCGACGGGCTTGGTGCCAAGCTGCTCCCGTCCGGCGAAATCACCCGGACGGGAGCAGCCTACTTGTACAAGGGCGTTACAAAATCAGCGGGCCCGAGGGGCTCAGGCCTTCTCGTTGACCCAGCTCATCAGCGAGCGCAGCTTCTTGCCGGTGGTCTCCAGCAGGTGGTTCTCGTCGGCCGTCTTGTACTCGTTGTACTTGGGCAGACCCGCCTTGTACTCGGCGATCCAGGTGTTGGCGAAGGTGCCGTCCTGGATCTCGGCGAGGACCTTCTTCATCTCGGCCTTGGTGGCGTCGGTGATGATGCGCGGGCCGGTGACGTAGTCGCCCCACTCGGCGGTCTCGGAGACCGACCAGCGCATCTTCTCCAGGCCGCCCTCGTACATCAGGTCGACGATGAGCTTCAGCTCGTGCAGGCACTCGAAGTAGGCGATCTCCGGCTGGTAGCCGGCCTCGACCAGGGTCTCGAACCCGGCCTTCACCAGGGCGGCGGTGCCACCGCAGAGGACGGCCTGCTCACCGAACAGGTCGGTCTCGGTCTCCTCGGTGAAGGTGGTCTTGATGACGCCGGCCTTGGTGGCGCCCAGGCCCTTGGCGTACGACAGGGCCAGCTCGAAGGCCTTGCCGGTGGCGTTCTGCTCGACGGCGACGATCGCCGGGACGCCGCGGCCCTCCTCGTACTGGCGGCGGACCAGGTGGCCCGGGCCCTTCGGGGCGACCATGCAGACGTCGACGTCCGCCGGGGGCTTGATGAAGCCGTAGCGGATGTTCAGGCCGTGGCCGAAGAACAGGGCGTCGCCGGCCTTCAGGTGCGGGGCGATGTCGGCCTCGTAGACGTCGGCCTGGATCGGGTCCGGCACCAGGATCATGATGACGTCGGCCTCGGCCGCCGCCTCGGCCGGGGTGACGACGCGCAGGCCGGCCTCCTCGGCCTTGGCGCGCGACTTGGACTCCGGCTTCAGGCCCACACGGACGTCGGCGCCGGAGTCGCGCAGGGACAGCGCGTGGGCGTGGCCCTGGCTGCCGTAGCCGATGACCGCGACCTTGCGGCCCTGGATGATGGACAGGTCGGCGTCGTCTTCGTAGAACAGCTCGGCCACGGGGGCACATCTCCTTGCGTGTTGGTGCCGGGTGCGCGGGTTCTACCGTATGCGCAGCCGGGGGTGGTGTGGGGTCGTCGCCTCAGGGATTGAGACGGCGCTCGCGTCGGTCGCCGGCGCCTGAGTCGGCGCTCGCTCAGGCGCTGCGGTCGAGGGCGCGCAGCGACCGGTCCGTGATGGAACGGGCGCCGCGGCCGATGGCGACCAGGCCGGACTGGACCAACTCCTTGATGCCGTAAGGCTCCAGCATCCGGAGCATGGCCTCCAGCTTGTCCGAGCTGCCAGTGGCCTCGATGGTCACCGCTTCGGGTGACACGTCGACCGTCTTGGCCCGGAACAGCTGGACGATCTCGACGATCTGCGACCGGGTCTCGTTGTCGGCGCGGACCTTCACCAGGACCAGTTCCCGCTGGATCGCAGCGGCCTGGTCGAGTTCGACGATCTTTATCACGTTCACGAGCTTGTTGAGCTGCTTGGTGACCTGTTCCAGCGGGAGGTCCTCGACGTTGACCACGATCGTCATCCGGGACACGTCCGGGTGCTCGGTCGGGCCGACGGCGAGGGAGTCGATGTTGAAGCCCCGACGGGAGAACAGCGCGGCGATGCGGGCGAGCACGCCGGGCTTGTTCTCGACCAGGACGGAGAGGGTGTGCTTGGACATGGGATTCCTCAGTCGTTCTGGATAAGGGGGCCGTCAGTCGAGGTCGTCGCCGAAGTCGGGGCGGACGCCCTTGGCGAACTGGATCTCGTCGTTGCTGGTGCCGGCCGCGACCATCGGCCAGACCATGGCGTCCTGGTGGACGATGAAGTCGATGACGACCGGGCGGTCGTTGATCTCCATCGCCTGCTTGATGACCGCGTCCAGGTCCTCGGGGCGCTCGCAGCGCAGGCCGACGCAGCCCATCGCCTCGGACAGCAGGACGAAGTCGGGGATCCGGGTGCCCTGGGCCGGCGGCTCGATGCCGTCATGGTCGGGGCCGGAGTGCAGCACGGTGTTGGAGTAGCGCTGGTTGTAGAACAGCGTCTGCCACTGCCGGACCATGCCCAGCGAACCGTTGTTGATGACCGCGACCTTGATCGGGATGCCGTTCAGGGCGCAGGTGACCAGCTCCTGGTTGGTCATCTGGAAGCAGCCGTCGCCGTCGATGGCCCAGACCGCGCTGTCCGGGCGGCCGGCCTTGGCGCCCATCGCCGCCGGGACGGCGTAGCCCATGGTGCCGGCGCCGCCGGAGTTGAGCCAGGTGCCGGGCCGCTCGAAGCGGAGGTACTGCGAGCTCCACATCTGGTGCTGGCCCACGCCCGCGGCGTAGATGGCGTCCGAGCCGACGAGTTGGCCGATCCGCTCGATGACCTGCTGCGGGGAGAGCTGGCCGCTCGGGGCCGGCTCGTAACCCAGCGGGTAGGTCTTCTTCCACTCGTTGAGCTTCTCCCACCAGTCCGAGTAGTCGCCCTTGTGGCCGGCGTCGAACTCGGCCTGGACGGCGACGATCAGGTCGGCGAGCACCTCGCGGGCGTCGCCGACGATCGGCACGTCCGCCGGGCGGTTCTTGCCGATCTCGGCCGGGTCGATGTCGGCGTGCACGACCTTGGCGTACGGGGCGAAGCTGTCCAGCTTGCCGGTGACCCGGTCGTCGAAGCGGGCGCCGAGGGTGAACAGCAGGTCGGACTTCTGCAGCGCGGTGACCGCCGGGACGGAGCCGTGCATGCCGGGCATGCCCAGGTGCTGCGGGTGGCTGTCCGGGAAGGCGCCGAGCGCCATCAGGGTGGTGACGACCGGGGCGCCGGTCAGCTCGGCGAGGATCCGCAGCTCGGCGGTGGCCTGCGCCTTGATCACGCCGCCGCCGACGTAGAGCACCGGGCGCTTGGCGCTGACCAGCATCTTCGCGGCCTCGCGGATCTGCTTGGCGTGCGGCTTGGTGACCGGGCGGTAGCCCGGCAGCGCGGTCTCGACCGGCCACCGGAAGGTGGTGGTGGCTTGCAGGGCGTCCTTGGCGATGTCGACCAGGACCGGGCCGGGGCGGCCGGTCGCGGCGATGTGGAAGGCCTCGGCGATCACTCGGGGGATCTCGGCCGGGTCGGTGACCAGGTAGTTGTGCTTGGTGATCGGCATCGTGATGCCGCAGATGTCCGCCTCCTGGAAGGCGTCGGTGCCGATCGCCTTGGAGGAGACCTGGCCGGTGATCGCGACCATCGGCACGGAGTCCATGTACGCGTCGGCGATCGGGGTGACCAGGTTGGTCGCGCCGGGGCCGGAGGTGGCCATGCAGACCCCGACCCGGCCGGTGGCCTGGGCGTAGCCGGTGGCGGCGTGGCCGGCGCCCTGCTCGTGCCGGACCAGGATGTGGCGCACCTTGGTGGAGTCCATCAGCGGGTCGTACGCGGGAAGGATGGCCCCGCCCGGAATGCCGAAGACGGTGTCCGCGCCTACGGCCTCAAGCGAGCGGATGAGCGACTGGGCTCCGGTCATGGTCTCGGCGACGTGCTGGGGAGCGGGAGCGTGGGCGGCCGGGTTGTCCCCGCGGCGGGGGGATGCGGCGTGCTCAGTCATCTGCCTGTCTCTTCTCGGGTTTTGCCGGTCCGGTGCTGCGGGCCCCGGTACTGCGAGGACGGGGTCCCGGTCCGGGCCGATCGCCGGCTCTGCCTCCATCGTCCCGCTCAAATCCGATGAATCGGACTTCCCGGGGCAATCGGGCCAGGGGTCTTACGGAAGTGGAACAGCGTCAGTGCAACAAAAAACCCCTCGTGCCCAAGGGCATGCGAGGGGTGGCGCGTCGGTCTGTCACGAGCGGGGCGTGTGAGCCCACTCAGCCGACGCGCCCGCCAAGTACGAGAATTCGGGTGCGCATGGCAACGACCTTCCTCCTGACCGGGGTGGCGTGTCAAGCAGGTGGGATCACCGTCTCGCCATGCGGACTTGCCCCTGGACCGGCGACGGCACGGCGTTCGGGCAGGTCGGAGGCCCCGTGATCGGGCTGGGGAACTGCTTGGTGATCTACGACTCGACTTCCCGGGGCGTCCGTACAGCCACCCGTCCGGGTGTCCGCGGAAAGGCACCCGCGACGGGAGGAGTGCGAGCCGAGCGGCCTGGGCAGCGGGTAGCCGCGGCGGGCCAGCGCCCGGCGCAGCCGGGTCTCGTCCAGCGGCGGGGCGAAGGCCGAGCCCTGGGCCTGGCGGCAGCCCAGCTCCTGCAGCGCGGCGACCTGCCGGGGCAGGTCCACCCCCTCGGCGCCGGTGCTCATCCCGAGGTCGCGGCCGAGCCGCAGGGCGTGCCCGGCCAGGGTTCTGCTGAGCGCGGACTCGCCGAGGTCCTGGACCAGCGTGCGGTCCAGTCTGAGCCCGTCGAAGGGCAGCCGGGCGAGCGCCCCCAGCGAGCCGCTCCCGGCGCCGTAGCCGGCCAGCCAGGTGGAGACGCCGAGCCGGCGCAGCGCGGCCAGCCGGCGGCCGAGTTCGTCGGCGAGCGAGTCCGGACCCGTCCGGGCCACCTCGATCACCAGCTCGCCGGCCGGCAGTCCGCTGTCGCGCAGCGCCGCTACCACCGCCTCGTACAGGCCGGGCGAGCAGAGCCGCTGGGCGGAGAGCCGCACCGCCACCGGGACGCCGCGGCCGCGGCCGGACAGGGCGCGCCGGTCGGCGGCGGCCGCGACCGCCTCGTGCACCAGCCAGCGGGAGAACCGGGCGCCCGCGTCGCCGTGCTCGGCCGAACGCAGGAACTCGGCGGGGGTGAGCAGCAGGCCGCCCGCCGAGCGCCAGCGGGCCTGCGCCTCGACGCCGGTCACCGCGCCGCTGCCGAGGTCGACCAGGGGCTGGTGGAGCAGGGTGAAGCCGCCCTCCCGGACGGCCACCCGCAGCCGCTCCTCCAGCTCGCTGCGGCGCTCCAGGTCGGCCCGCATCGCCGGGGCGTAGAGCACCACCCGGCCCTTGCCCTCGGACTTGGCCCGGTACATCGCGAGGTCGGCGTTGCGCATCAGCTCGTCGGCCGCGGCTCTGGGGTCGGCGGCCGAGCCCCGCTCGGGGGTGCCGAAGGCGATGCCGATGCTGGCGGCGACGCCGAGCTCGGCGCCGCCGATCCAGTACGGGGCGGAGAGCGCGACCCGCAGCCGCTCGGCCAGCTCCTGGACCTGCAGCCGGCCGAGCGGGCCGCAGACCAGCGCGGCGAACTCGTCGCCGCCGAACCGGGCGACGGTGTCCCCGCAGCGCACCGCGCCCTGCAGCCGACGGGCGGCCTGCACCAGCAGTTCGTCGCCGACCTGGTGGCCGGCGGTGTCGTTGACGGCCTTGAAGCCGTCCAGGTCGAGGAAGAGCACCGCGATCCCGGCGCCCGTCCCGCCCTGCTGGCCGCGGGCGCCGAGGGCGCCGCGCAGCCGCTGGGTGAACAGCGCCCGGTTGGGCAGGTCGGTGAGCGGGTCATGGAAGGCGTTGTGCTGCAACTGGGCCTGGAGCATGACGCGTTCGGTGACGTCCCGACTGTTGAGCAGCAGGCCGTCGCGGTGCCGGCTGACCGTCGACTCGACGTGCAGCCACTCGCCGGCCCCGGAGCTGATCCGGCACTCCACCCGGGCCGAGGGCTCGGCGGTGCCCGGGGTGCGGTGGGCGGCGAGCCGCACCCGCGCGAGGTAGCGACGGACCTCGGAGAGCACCCGGTCCACGTCCTCGGGGTGGACCAGGTCCAGCAGGTTGCCGCCGACCAGCTCCTCCGGGTCCCGCCCGTAGACGCCGAGCGCGGCCGGGGAGACGTACGAGAGCACGCCGTTGGCCCCGGCGATCATGATGACGTCGCTGGACCCCTGCACCAGGGAGCGGAAGTGCGCCTCCTTGTGGCCGAGCTCCTGGGCCAGCGACAGGTTGTCGAGCAGCATCACGCCTTGCCTGAGGATCAGTGCCAGCCCGACGGTGCAGGCGGCCGCGGCCACCACCCGGTCCAACTCGCGCCCGCCGAGGGCGTTGTAGAGGATTCCGGCGGTGCACACGGCGGCCGCCGCGTACGGGGTGAGCGCGCTGAAGGTGGTGGCCACCCGGCGGCGCGGCAGGCCGCCGGCCGAGGGGTGCTCGCGCAGCGGACGGCGCCAGCGCGGGGACCACGGCGCCCAGGCGAGCAGCAGGCTGCCGGAGAACCAGCCGGCGTCCAGCAGTTCGCCGGAGTGGTAGTTGCTGCGCAGCTCCGGGGAGGTGAACAGGGCGTCG
Organism: Kitasatospora sp. NPDC056531; assembly: GCF_042794375.1. Taxonomy (NCBI): domain Bacteria; kingdom Bacillati; phylum Actinomycetota; class Actinomycetes; order Kitasatosporales; family Streptomycetaceae; genus Kitasatospora; species Kitasatospora sp. NPDC056531. The sequence continues at coordinate 26,071 of NZ_JBHTTU010000025.1, forward strand.
CACAGCACGGTGAGGGCGAGCGCGAGCATCGCGGTGTGCACGGCCGCCCGGTTGCCGTCCCGGCTGCTGAAGCGCAGGCCCACCACCAGGCTGACCAGCAGGATGTCCAGCACCGGGTAGGCCAGGCTGAGGGCGATGCGCAGCGGGGAGCCGTCCTCGCCGGCCGCGATCCGGCCGAGTGCCAGGCTCCAGCTGAGGGTGAACAGCGAGCCGGCGATCAGCCAGCCGTCGAGCAGCAGGCAGAGCCAGCCGGCCGCCGAGCGCGGGCGCTGGGCGAGCACCAGGACACCGATGATGGCGAGCGGGGCGAACAGCAGGAAGGCGTACTCGGCGAGCGAGTCCTGCGGCAGCGAGGTGCGCACGACCAGCTCGTACCAGCCCCAGGTGCCGTTACCGAAGGCGACCATGAGCGAGGAGAGGCCGAACAGCAGCCAGGCCGGGCGGGCGTGCCCGCCGACCGTGCAGCCGTACACCAGGCAGGACAGGGCGGCCGCGAGAGCCGCCGCGGCCAGGCCGAAGTCACCCATGAAGATGGAGAGTTGGCACGATCCCCAGCCGGCGGCCGCGCCCAGCGCGTAGGCCAGGCAGAGCCCGCCGAGGGCGAGGCCGGGCAGCGCGCGGCTCCCCAGGAGCCGACGCAGCGGGCCGCGTCGGGCGGGTGCCGGCGGGTCGACGGCGGACGTGTCGGTGGGCGGTACACCCGGCCGTCCGGCTCCGGGCAGCACCGTGTCGGTGGAGCTCACTCGGCCTCTCCCCCTCCGGCCCGGGGCCTGGCGCCCCGGCCACGGACCACCGGCCGCGCACCTCTCGGCCGTACGCGATGACCTGGCGCCCCGTCAGGACGGTGGCCCAGGGGGTGGGCGGCCTTCCGGTCGCCGCACCGCACCGATGCTCCCGATCGGGACCCTACACCAATTCCGTCACTCAATGACACGCACACTCAACTTAGAGTAATGGCGACAAGGCGGGTGGATGCACCCGATTCCGACGGATCGGCCCGGTTGGCAGCGGCGCGCGGGCGGGGGCTCACGCGGCGCGCACGGGAGCACGCGACGGCGCCCACCCGCCCGACCCGGGCCGCGCGCCGACCGTCCGGGCACGGTCGGCTTCCTGCGGTCTCAGCGGCCCGAGGGGGCCAGGTCGTCGGGGAACAGGCGCAGTCGGTGGGCCAGCGCGGCCGCCTCGCCGCGACCGCCGACCCCGAGCTTGCCCAGGATGTTGGACACGTGCACGCTCGCGGTCTTCGGGGAGATGTACAGCTCCTCGGCGATCTGCCGGTTGGTCCAGCCGCGCGCGAGCAACCGGAGCACGTCCCGCTCACGGGGGGTGAGGGCGAAGGAGTCCCCCGGGGCCCCGGTCGGCGCGGCCTCGGCGCCCGGGCGGCCGGCCGGGGCCAGGTTCAATCCGGCCCGCTCGGCCAGCGCGGTGATCTGCGAGCCCAGCGGCCGGTCACCCCGGGCGGCCGCCAGTTCGGCCGCCTCGCGCAGCAGTTCGGCCGCTGCCTCGCGCCGCCCGGCCCGCACCTCGGCCTCGCCGGCGCGCAGCAGGGCGAGCGCCAGCGGGTACGGCAGTGCGGCCGCCCGCAGCGCGGTGACCACCTCGGCCCACTGCCCGGGGGTGTCCGCCCCCCGGGCCCGGTCCAGTTCGGCCTCCAGCAGCCGGGCCCAGCCCTGGTGCAGCGGTGCCCGGGGGCGCAGTTCGGCGGCCGCCGCGGCGATCGCGGCCAGCGCCTCGGCCCGGCCCGCCTCGGCCTCGGGCAGGCCGAGGCTGTCCGCCTCCACCCCGGTGGCCTCCGCCAGCAGCGGGTAGACGTCGGACTCGTGGCCGATCCGCCCGTCCTCGGCGAGCGCGGCGAGCAGTTCGGCCCGGGCTTCCAGCGGCCGCCCGCCGTACGCGGCGACCCGCACCGCCAGCCGGCTGATCGGCACGCTGTGCTGGGCCTGGCCGACCCGGTTGGCCGCCCGGGCCTGGGCCAGCATGGTCGCCGCGGTGGGCAGGTCCCCCGCCAGCAGGGCGAGTTCGCCGCGCATCCGGTCCAGGAACTCGGCGTGGGTGCCGCTCAGGCTGCTCAGCTCGCAGGCGGAGAGCACCTCGTCGGCCTCCTGCACCCGACCGAGGTCGAGCAGCGCCTCGACCAGGTTGCCGGTCAGGATGGTGCCGACGTTGCGCAGCAGGCCGTTGCCGTCCGCGAAGTCCAGGCCCTCCCGGGCCAGCCGGACGGCCTCCTCGGCCCGGCCCAGCCCGCGCTGCGCGCTGGCCAGGTTGTTGATGCCGCGCAGCAGCAGGTCCGGCACGCCCAGCCGGCGGGCCGCGTCGACCGCCCCGACCAGCTCGGCCAGCCCGCCGTCGGCGTCGCCCTGGACGTCGTGGCGCAGGCTGCCGAGGGTCATCCGAGCGTGCACCTCGACCGAGTGCGCGCCGACCTGCTGGGCGATCCGGATCGCCCGCTCGGCCAGCTCGATGTGCTCGGGGCCGGCCTTCTTGAGCATCGCCGTCCCGGCGGCCAGCGCGAACACCTCGGCCTGCACGGCGGACGGCGACAGGTGGTCGACCAGCGCGTACGCGCGGGCGATCTCCTCGTCGTCCCCGGAGCGGCGCAGGTTGCCCAGCATCCGGGCCCGGTTGATCCGGAACCAGGCCGCGCGCACCGGGTGCTCGCTCTCGTCGACCAGCCGGATCCCGCGTTTGGCCAGGCTCAGGCCGCGCTCGCGGTCGCCGCAGCGCCGGGCCGCGACCACCGCCTCGGCCAGCACGTCGACCAGTTGGATCCGGTCGCAGTCCGCGTCGGCGGAGCTGTGGTCGCAGGAGCCGGGCGGGTAGGTCTCGGCCCAGTCGTACGGGCGCAGGGTGTGCGCCAGCACCTCCTCGGAGACCATGTCCCAGAGTTCCAGGGCGCGTTCCAGCAGGCCGAGCTGCTCGGCGAAGGCATTGCGGCGGCGGGCCGCGCGGGCGGCGTCCAGGGCGGTCGGCAGGGCTCGGGCCGGGTCGTGCGCCTGGTACCAGTAGTTGGCCAGGCGGGCGGGCAGCGCGTCACCGGGGACGAGGTGCGGCTGGGCCTCCACGGCGAGCGCGAACTTGCGGTTGATCCGGTGCCGTTCGCCGGGCAGCAGGTCGTCCGAGACCGCCTCGCGGACCAGCGCGTGGCGGAAGCGGTAGCCCTCGCCCTCGCTGTCCGGGCGCAGGATGTTGGCGCCGACGGCCGCCCGCAGCGCCTCGATCAGCGCCTCCTCGTCGTCGTCCAGGACGGCGGCCAGCAGGGCGTGTTCGACGTGCGAGCCGCCCTCGGCGGCGATCCGCACCACCCGCTGGGCCTCCTCGTCCAGACCCTCGACCCGGACCAGCAGGATGTCCCGCAGCGAGTCGGTCAGCCCGGCGCCGCAGCCGTCCTGGAAGGCGGTGGCCAACTCCTCGACGAAGAACGGGTTCCCCTCCGAGCGGCGGTGGATGCGGTCCACCAGCTGGCGGTCGGGGGCTGCGGTGCCGAGGATGCCGGCCAGCTGGGCGGCGACCTCGCGGCGGCGGAACCGCTCCAGCTCCAACCGCTGGACGGTGCGCAGCCGTTCGAGCTCGGCCAGGAAGGGGCGCAGCGGGTGGCGGCGGTGCAGGTCGTCGGTGCGGTAGGTGGCGACCAGCAGCACCCGGGAGCGGTGCAGGGTGCGCACCAGGAAGGCCAGCAGTTCGCGGGTGGAGCGGTCGGACCAGTGCAGGTCCTCGACGGCGAGGACGAGGGTACGCTCCGCGCCGAGCCGTTCGAACAGCCTCGCGGTGTGCTCGAACAGCCGGGCCCGGCTGTACTCGTCGTTGGGTTCGCCGTCCACCTCTCCGAATTCGGAGAGCAGTAGGGCGAGATGACCCTCGCTGCCGGCCGCGGCGGCCTCCAGTTCGGCGCCCAGCAAGCGGTGCAGCCGGCGCAGCGCGGCGGCCAGCGGCGCGTACGGCAGGCCCTCGGCGCCGACCTCCAGACAGCTGCCGAGCGTGATGACCGCTCCGCGGTCGCAGGCCCGCTGCAGGAACTCCTCCAGCAGCCGGGTCTTGCCGACGCCGGCCTCACCGCCGATCAGGACGGCCTGGGGGCTGCCGGTGCCCGCCCGGCGCAGCGCTTCGGTCAGTTCGGTGATCTCGCTGCCGCGGCCGACGAAGACGGGACTGACCGATATCTGCTGCATGGAGGCGAGCATGCCATAGCCGGTGGCGGCGGGAGGAGGGGTTATCTCCCCGGGCGAACGCCCGGACGCGGGCGTGGACGAGGGCGTGGAGGAAAGCCCGGAGGGGGAGGCGCTCCCCCGCGGCGCCTCCCCCTCCGGAACTCCCTCGGCACCGTCACGGTGCCGGACCGTCAGCATTCGGTCTGACGCACGGGGCGCCGCTGGAAGCGGGCGGCGACCGGGCGGCGGCGCAGGCGGAGCGCCTCCTTGGCCTCGCGGACCAGGCGCTCGTGTTCGGCGCGGGCCTCGAGCTCGTGGGCCTGCTGCTGGATGATCTCGTACTCGATCACTTCGGGTTCCCCTTTTGGGTTTCACTGCGTTTCGCTGTCGAGTAAGAGCTTCCTCCCCCAGGCGGGGGTGCCACATCGGGAGCGTGCCCGATCTTCCGGGGCCCGGATGCCTTAGATCGGGCCTGGAAAAAGGTTTAAGGCCCGGCCTCACCCCAATACGGAGGTGAGACCGGGCCTTAGGCCTTACTTAGAGGGCCTTAGATGCCTTAGATGCCTTAGGAAGGCAGGGTTGACAGCCTAGGAGCCCCTCAGGACTCAGGCAGCGCCCAGCTTCTCCAGGATCAAGTCCTTCACGCGGGCGGCGTCCGCCTGGCCGCGGGTGGCCTTCATGACCGCGCCGACCAGCGCGCCCACGGCCTGGACCTTGCCGTCGCGGATCTTGGCGGCGATCGCCTCGTTCTCGGCGATGGCCTGGTCGACGGCGGCACCCAGCGCGGAGTCGTCCGAGACCACGGCCAGGCCGCGCTTCTCGACGATCTCGTCCGGCTCGCCCTCGCCGGCCAGCACTGCCTCGATGACCTGGCGGGCCAGCTTGTCGTTCAGCTTGCCCTCGCCGACCAGCGCGGCGACCCGGGCGACCTGCGCCGGGGTGATCGGCTGCTCGGTCAGCTCGGTGCCGGTCTCGTTGGCACGACGGGCCAGCTCGCCCATCCACCACTTGCGGGCCTGGTCGGCCGGGGCACCGGCCGCGATGGTCTCCTGGATCGGCTCCACCGCACCGGCGTTGAGCACGGACTGCATGTCCTTGTCGGACAGCCCCCACTCGGCCTGCAGCCGGGCACGGCGCACCCGCGGCAGCTCCGGCAGGACGGCGCGCAGCTCCTCGACCCACTCGCGGGAGGGGGCCACCGGCACCAGGTCCGGCTCCGGGAAGTAGCGGTAGTCCTCGGCGTTGTCCTTGATCCGGCCCGAGGTGGTGGTGCCGTCGTCCTCGTGGAAGTGGCGGGTCTCCTGGACGATGGTGCCGCCGTCGGTCAGCACGGTGGCGTGCCGCTGGATCTCGAACCGGGCGGCCCGCTCCACGCTGCGCAGCGAGTTGACGTTCTTGGTCTCCGAGCGGGTGCCGAACGTCTCGGTGCCGTTCGGGCGCAGCGACAGGTTGACGTCGCAGCGCATCTGGCCCTTGTCCATCCGGGCCTCGGAGACGCCCAGCGAGCGGATGAGCTCGCGCAGCTCGGCGACGTACGCCCTGGCGACCTCGGGGGCGCGCTCGCCGGCGCCGGTGATCGGCTTGGTGACGATCTCGATCAGCGGGATGCCGGCCCGGTTGTAGTCGAGCAGCGAGTGGGTGGCACCGTGGATGCGGCCGGTCGCGCCACCGACGTGGCTGGACTTGCCGGTGTCCTCCTCCATGTGGGCGCGCTCGATCTCCACGCGGAAGGTCGAGCCGTCCTCCAGCTGCACGTCGAGGTAGCCGTTGAAGGCGATCGGCTCGTCGTACTGCGAGGTCTGGAAGTTCTTGGGCATGTCCGGGTAGAAGTAGTTCTTCCGCGCGAACCGGCACCACTCGGCGATCTCGCAGTTCAGCGCCAGGCCGATCTTGACGGCCGACTCCACGCCCACCGCGTTGACCACCGGCAGCGAGCCCGGCAGGCCCAGGCAGGTGGGGCAGGTCTGGCTGTTCGGCTCGGCGCCCAGCTCGGTCGAGCAACCGCAGAACATCTTGGTCTTGGTGCCGAGCTCGACGTGGACCTCAAGGCCCATCACCGGGTCGTAGGACGCGAGAGCGTCCTCGTAGGAGACCAGGTTCATGACGCTCACAGCGTCCCTTCTCACTTGAAGCTTGGGAGGTACGGGCCCGGCCGCCGCGTGGCGCGGGGCCGGGCCGGGGCGCTCAGCTCAGCCCAGCAGCACGTCGTCGGAGCCCAGCTGACGCAGCTCGCGCACCAGCAGGGCGGTGCCGGTGATCAGCGCGGCGGCGCCGACCAGGGCGTTGACCAGCTTGAGGGTGTCGCTCTCCTCGCGGGCCTTGCGGACGTCCTTGACGATGGAGATGGCGCCGAAGGCGCTGGTGCCGATGGACAGCCACAGCCCGGGCTTGCTGTGCTTCCACCCCTTCAAAGAGGCAGACTGGGCCTTCGCCTTCTCGATCTTGCTCACAGTGCCGGTACCTCCTCCAGCAGGGTGTGCCCCCACTTGTCGTTGAGTGCGGCCTCGACGGCGCCGCCCACGCGGTACAGGCGGTCATCCGCCATCGCGGGCGCGATGATCTGCAGGCCGACCGGGAGATTGTCCTCCGGGGCCAGGCCCACCGGCAGCGACATGGCCGCGTTGCCCGCCAGGTTCGACGGAATCGTGCACAGGTCGGCCAGGTACATCGCCATCGGGTCGTCGGCACGCTCGCCGATCGGGAAGGCGGTGGTCGGCGTGGTCGGCGAGACCAGCACGTCCACCCCGGCGAAGGCCGCGTCGAAGTCGCGCGAGATGAGCGTGCGCACCTTCTGGGCCGAGCCGTAGTAGGCGTCGTAGTAGCCGGAGGACAGGGCGTAGGTGCCCAGGATGATGCGGCGCTTGACCTCGTCGCCGAAGCCGGCCTCGCGGGTCAGCGCGGTGACCTCCTCGGCCGAGCGGCTGCCGTCGTCGCCGACCCGCAGGCCGTAGCGCATCGCGTCGAAGCGGGCCAGGTTGGAGGAGCACTCCGACGGCGCGATCAGGTAGTAGGCCGGCAGCGCCAGGGTGAAGGACGGGCAGGAGACCTCGACGACCTCGGCGCCCAGCTCGCGCAGCAGTTCCACCGACTCGTTGAAGCGCTGCATCACGCCGGCCTGGTAGCCCTCGCCGGCGAACTCCTTGACCACGCCGATCCGCATGCCGCGGACATCGCGCAGCTTCGCGGCCTCGACCACGGCCGGGACCGGCGCGTCGATCGAGGTGGAGTCCAGCGGGTCGTGCCCGGCGATGGCCTCGTGCAGCAGGGCCGCGTCCAGCACGGTGCGGGCGCACGGGCCGCCCTGGTCCAGGCTGCTGGAGAAGGCGACCAGGCCGTAGCGGGACACCGAGCCGTAGGTCGGCTTGACGCCGACGGTGCCGGTGACGGCACCGGGCTGGCGGATCGAGCCGCCGGTGTCGGTGCCGATCGCCAGCGGAGCCTCGAAGGCGGCCAGCGCGGCGGCCGAACCGCCGCCGGAGCCGCCGGGGATGCGGGTGAGGTCCCACGGGTTGCCGGTCGGGCCGTAGGCGGAGTTCTCGGTGGAGGAGCCCATCGCGAACTCGTCCATGTTGGTCTTGCCGAGAATGACGACGCCGGCGTCCTTGAGACGGCTGGTCAGCGTGGCGTCGTACGGCGGGATCCAGCCCTCGAGCATCTTGGAGCCGCAGGTGGTCGGGATGCCCTTGGTGGTGAAGACGTCCTTCAGCGCCAGTGGGACGCCGGCCAGCGGGCCCAGCTCCTCGCCCTTGGCACGCTTCTCGTCGACGGCCTTGGCGGCGTTCAGCGCGCCCTCGGTGTCGACGTGCAGGAAGGCGTTGACCTTCTTGTCGACGGCCTCGATGCGGTCCAGGTGTGCCTGGGCCACCTCGACGGCGGACACCTCGCCCTTGGCGATGGCGGCGGCGGTCTCAGCCGCGGTGTAGCGAATCAGCTCGGTCATCTCGGTCAGTCCTCCCCGAGGATCTGCGGCACACGGAAACGCTGCTCCTCGGCGGCGGGGGCGCCGGACAGCGCCTGCTCCGGGGTGAGCGACGGCCGCACCTCGTCCGCGCGCATGACGTTGGTCAGCGGCAGCGGGTGGGAGGTCGGCGGGACGTCCTGTCCGGCGACCTCGGAAACGCGGGCGACCGCGCCGATGATCACGTCGAGCTGCTCGGCGAAGTGGTCCAGCTCTTCGGGCTTCAGCTCAAGACGCGACAGCCGGGCGAGGTGGGCGACCTCCTCGCGCGTGATGCCAGGCATGCAGCGATCCTCAGGGTGAGTTCTGGTGAGACCCGGCGTCGCCTTCGGCGGTGCCGGGCCCGGGCAGGAGCAGCCGGGTTCGGCGCTCCGTCCTCGTGGTCTTTGGACCCCATCCTATGGGGCCCGGCCCGGCCACCTTCCAACGAGTTACGGTGCGCCCCCGTCAACACGGGCGGCGCGGCGCCCCGAGGCGCGGCTACTGCGGCCTGGTGCGGGCCCAACCCTGGGCGCCGGGCGCCTTGATCTCCAGCTGCGCGGCCTGCAACGGCTGGCTGCAGGGCACGGCCCGGACGGCCGGTGGCAGTACGGGCGGGAGCGTCGGCGGCAGCACCGGGGGCAGCGGGGTGGGCATCACGGTGGGCAGCGGTGTGGGCAGCGGGGTGGGCTGGGCGACCGGCGGAGCGACCGGCTTGATGATCGACGGGAGCTGCGGCGGGGCGCCGAGGCGCTCCACCGGCGGGGCGGATGTGGTGCGGTGCACCCGCAGCCAGGCGGTGGCCTGCTCGGCGGGCAGTGCGGCCGACACCAGCCAGCCCTGGACGGCGTCCACGCCCATGCGGTGCAACCGCTCCCAGGTCTCGTCGTCCTCGACGCCCTCGGCCACCACGGTCAGGCCGAGCGAGTGGGCGAGCTCCACCGAGCAGCGCACCACCGCCGCGTCGTGGTCGTCGGCGACCATCCGGGAGACGAAGGAGCGGTCGATCTTCAGCTCGCCGACCGGCAGGCTGCGCAGCCGCACCAGCGAGGAGTGTCCGGTGCCGAAGTCGTCCAGGGACATCCCGACGCCGTAGCCGCGCAGCTCGGCCAGGGTGTCGGCGGCCCGCCGGGAGTCGTCCAGCAGCAGCCGCTCGGTGATCTCCAGCTGGAGCGCGTGGGCCGGCACCTGGTGGCGGACGAGGTGTCCGGCGACGCGCTGGGCGAAGCCGGGGTTGAGCACGTCGCGCGGCGAGACGTTGACCGCGACCTGCACCTGCAGGCCCATGTCGCGCCAGTAGGCGAGCTGGCCGACGGCCGCCTCCAGCACGTAGTCGGTGAGCCGGGGCATCAGGCCGCTGGACTCGGCGAGCCCGACGAACTCGTCCGGCGAGACCCTCCCCTGCCCGGGCCGCTCCCAGCGCAGCAGCGCCTCCAGGCCGACCACCCGGCCGTCGAAGGCCACCTTCGGCTGGTAGTGCAGCTGCACCTCGCCGGTCTCCAGGGCCCGGCGCAGGTCCCCGAGCAGCCCGATCCGGTACGGGGTGTCGGCGTCCTGGGTCTCGTCGTACTGGGCGACGCCGCTGCACTCGCGCTGGGCGTGGCCCATCGCCACGTCGGCGCGGCGCAGCAGCGACTCGGCGTCCTGGGCGTCCTGCGGGTAGACGCAGACTCCGGCGCTGGCCTCCAGAACCAGCAGCAGGCCGTCCAGGCGGATCGGCGCGGCGAGTTCGGCGATCAGCGCCTTGGCCACCCGCTCCAGGCTGTCCGGGCAGTTGATGCCGGGCAGCAGCACGGCGAACTCGTCGCCGCCCATCCGCGCCACCATCGGGCGGCCGCGCCGGTAGTGCCGGGGCAGGCCGACGAAGACGTCGTCGATGGACTCGCGGGTGGCGCTGCCGGCCGTGCCGCCGGAGCGCAGCGCGCGGTGGAGTCGGCGGGCGATGTGAACCAGCAGCCGGTCACCAGCCGTGTGTCCTAGTGTGTCGTTGAGTGATCGGAACCGATCGAGGTCGAGCAGGATGAGACCGACGCTGTAGCCCTCCTCGCGCTCCGCGATCGCCTCCTGGGCGGCCAGCAGCAGGGCCTGACGGTTGGGCAGGTCCGTCAGCGGGTCGGTCAGCTGGTCGCGGGCGCGGTCCCGGGCGATCCGCCAGGCGGCCACCAGCACCGCCAGCGGCACCGCGAACAGCGGCAGCAGTTCGGGTTCGTACCGGTAGACCAGGACGGCCAGCGGGATGAGCGGCGCGGCTCCGGCCAGCAGCACGCCGAGCAGCAGGACCGCACCCGCCACCCCCTGCGGCGGGCGCGTGGGCGCGCCGCCGGTCGTACGATCCATAAGCCCTGTCCTCCGTCGGGCCCGCCCCCGTCAGGCCGCCTTACGGTGAGGCACCGCGCTGGTACCGACAGCTGCCGGGCATGGAGCGACCCCGAGGAGCCCCGGCTCAGCCGGTGCCCCCACCCCTGCTGACACTCTGTTGCGCTCCAGGGTATGCCGGGGTCCACCCGGTGGGCAGACTTTCGGACAACCGGAAACGCGCCACCGCGCCCGGGTGTCGCACAGTGACACAATTCCCGCTTTCACTGGACGACACCCGGTGACGCTGCATCAGGACGATAACAACACGGATCAGGGCACCGGCCGCTCGGGGCGGCCTCGAATCAGCCCTCGGCGGGCGCCTCCTGCGGCTCGACGACCCCCTCCGGCTCCGGAAGTCCCAGGTGGGCGCGGGCGGCCGACGGTCCGTCGGCGAGCAGGACGACGAAGCCCGCATCATCCAGCACCGGCAGTCCGAGCTGAACGGCCTTGTCGTACTTGGATCCCGGGTTGTCACCCGCGACCACAAAATCGGTCTTCTTCGAAACCGAGCCGGTCACCTTCGCTCCGCGCGAGGTCAGCGCCTCCTTGGCGCCGTCCCGGGTGTGCCCGGCCAGGGTGCCGGTGACGACCACGGTCAGGCCCTCCAGCGGGCGCTCCGCCTCCTCCTCGTCCGCGAACTCCTCGGTGAAGCTGACACCGGCGGCGCGCCACTTCTCCAAGATGCCGCGGTGCCACTCCTCCTGGTACCACTCGACCACCGACCGGGCGATGATCGGCCCGACCCCCTCGACCGCGGCCAGTTCCTCCTCGGTGGCCGAGAAGATCCGGTCCAGGTCACGGAACTCCCGGGCCAGCTCCTGGGCCGCGACCGGGCCCACGTGCCGGATCGAGAGGCCGTTGAGGAACCGCCAGAGCGGGCGGTCCTTCACCTTGTCCAGGTTCTCCAGCAGCACACTGGCCGTCTTCTTGGGCTCGCCCTTCTGATTGGCGAAGAAGGTGGCCTCCTTCTCCTTGCCGGTGCGGTCGTCCAGCTTGGGCATGCCCGTCTTCTGGTCGCGCACCAGCACCTTGATCGGCAGCAGCTGCTCCATCGTCAGCCCGAAGATGTCGCCCTCGTCCTTCACCGGCGCCTCGGCCGGCGCCAGCGGCTGGGTCAGCGCGGTGGCCGCGACGTAGCCGAGGCCGTCGATGTCCAGCGAGGAGCGGCCGCCGAGGAAGGCGATCCGCTCGCGGATCTGGGCCGGGCAGAACTGGGCGTTGGGGCAGCGCAGGTCGATGTCGCCCTCGGACATCGGGCGCAGCTCGGCCCCGCACTCGTGGCAGTGCGAGGGCATCACGAACTCCTGCTCAGTGCCGTCCCGCAGGTCTTCCACCGGCCCGAGGATCTCCGGGATCACGTCACCGGCCTTGCGCAGCACGATGGTGTCCCCGAGCAGCACGCCCTTGGCCTTGACGACCTCCTGGTTGTGCAGCGTCGCGTACTGGACCATCGAGCCGGCCACCTTCACCGGCTCGGCCAGCACCGCGTACGGGGTGGCCCGGCCGGTGCGGCCGATGCCGACCTTGATCTCGGCGAGCTTGCCGGTGACCTCCTCCGGCGGGTACTTCCAGGCGATCGCCCAGCGCGGGGACTTGGAGGTGGAGCCGAGCCGGCCCTGCAGGGCGATCTCGTCCACCTTGACGACCACGCCGTCGATCTCGTGCTCGACCGAGTGACGCTGCTCGCCGAAGTACTTGATGAACGCCCGCACCTCGTCGAGGGTCTTGACCACCTTGTTGTGCCGGGCCGTCGGCAGGCCCCACCCGCGCAGCAGGTCGTAGGCGTGCGACTGGCAGTCGATGTCGAAGCCGACCCGGGCGCCGATGCCGTGCACCACCATGTGCAGCGGGCGGGAGGCGGTGACGTGCGGGTCCTTCTGGCGCAGCGAACCGGCGGCGGCGTTGCGGGGGTTGGCGAACAGCTTGAGAAGGGCCTGCGGGCGCTTGCCCTCCTTGGCGCGTGCCTCGTTCTCCGCCTTGCGGCGCTCGTTCTCCGCGGCGAGCGAGCCGTTCAACTCCTCGAAGGCCTCGGTGGGCAGGTAGACCTCGCCGCGGATCTCGACCAGCTCGGGGACGTCGTCGCCCTCGAGCCGGTGCGGGATCTCCTTGATGGTGCGGACGTTGGCGGTGATGTCCTCACCGACCCGGCCGGTGCCCCTGGTCGCGGCGAGCACCAACTCCCCGTGCTCGTACGTGAGGTTGACCGCCAGGCCGTCCACCTTGAGTTCGCACAGGTAGTGGTAGTCGATGCCCGCCAGCTCCCGGGCTACCCGCTCGGCCCAGGCGGCGAGCTCGTCGTCGTCCATGGCGTTGTCCAGGCTGAGCAGGCGCTCCCGGTGCTCGACCTTGGTGAAGCCCTCCGCGACGTCGCCGCCGACCTTCTGGGTCGGCGAGTCCGGGGTGATCAGGGCCGGGTGCTCGGCCTCGATCGCCTCCAGCTCGCGCATCAGCGTGTCGAACTCGGCGTCGCTGACGATCGGAGCGTCCTGCTCGTAGTACCGGGCCCGGTGGTCGGTGATATCCGCCGCCAGTTCGGCGTGCCGCCTGCGCACCTCCGCCGGGATGTCCTCCCAGCCCTCGACAGCCGTCACCGCAAGCCCTCCTACGTTCTCATTCCGGGTTGTCCACCAGGCTCCGTGCCGCCCGCTCGGCGAGCGACAGCGCCTTGCGCGCGTACGCCGGGGAGGCCCCGGCCAGCCCGCAGGTCGGTGTCACCAGCACGCGGCGGCCCAGCAGCTCCGGGGCGAACCCGAGCCTGCGCCACAAGGTCCTGACACCCTGGACACTACCGGCCGGGTCCGACACCGCCTGGTCAGTGGAGGGGACGACACCCGCGAGGATCGTCGTGCCCGCCTCGACCGCCTCGCCGAGGTCGTCGTCCTGGCGCTCGCTGAGGAGCGAGAAGTCGAGTGAGATCCCGGCGACTCCGGCGCGCCGCAGCAGCGGGACCGGGACGTCCGGAGCGCAGCTGTGCACGACCACGGGCGCGTCCAGGCCGCGGATCAGCTCCCGCAGCACCTCCTCGGCGATCTGCCGGTCGACGGCGCGCAGCCGCTGGAAGCCGCTCGCGGTCTTCACCCGGCCCGCGAGGACGGCGGGCAGCGAGGGCTCGTCCAGCTGGAGGACGAGTTGTGCGCCCGGGACGCGCTTGCGGACCTCCGCGAGGTGGCGGCGCAGGCCCTCGGTGAGCGAGCCGGCGATGTCCCGGCAGGCGCCGTGGTCGGCGAGCGCCTTCTCGCCGTGCTTGAGCTCGATGCTCGCCGCCAGCGTCCACGGGCCGACGGCCTGGACCTTCAGCGCGCCCTGGTGGCCCTGGGTGAACTCCTCCAGCGCGTCCAGGTCCTCGCCGAGCCAGGAGTGGGCGCGCCGGGTGTCCCGGCCGGGGCGGTCGGCGAAGCGCCAGCCGCTGGGCTCGGTCTGCGCGAACAGCTCGACCAGCAGGCCGGCGCTGCGGCCGATCATGTCGGCGCCCGGGCCGCGCGCGGGCAGCTCGGGCAGGAACGGCAGCTGCTCCAGCGCCCCGGTGGAGGTCTTGGCGGCCTCGCGGGCGTCGGTGCCGGGCAGCGAGCCGACGCCGGTCGCGGCGCCGCGCAGGTCGGGGAAGGGGTGTGGAGTGCTCACCTGTCCGAGCCTACTCATGCGGACGGCCCCGGTGCCGAGCGCGGGGCTCAGGACCGGGGCCGTCGACTGGGGACCGGGGTCAGTACCCCTGGTAGCCGAACTCGTCGACCACGAGGTGCAGCGGGGCGCCGCTCGCGTTGTAGAGCGAGACCTTGCCGTCCTTGACCGGGACCACGACCTGGTTCGGGATGGTCTCCCCCGGGAGGAAGTTCAGGTTCGACGCGTCCGGCAGGGCGTCACCGTGCGGGTAGACGGTCAGGTGGCCCTGGGCGCCCGGCTCGGTGACGGTCACGTTCAGGGTCACCGCCGTGGCCAACGGGAGGTCGCCGATCGGGATGTCCAGGGTGCCCCAGGCCGGGACGGTGCCCGCCGGACGCATGCCCTCCTCCCAGGAGGTGTTCTCACGGGTGTCGACGAGCCGGTACGGCCCCCAGGCGTGGTAGGAGACCTTGCCGTCGATGGCGTAGTAGCCGGCGAGGTCGGCGATCACGTGCACGGTGCCGCCCGAGGCGTTGTAGAACGACACCTTGCCGTCCTTCACCGGCACCGTCACCAGGTTCGGAATCGTCCGGCCCGCAACCCAGTTCAGGTTGGAGGCGGTCGGGACCGCGTCACCGTGCGGGTAGACGGTGAGGTGGCCGTCCTGCTGCGGCTCGGTCACCGTCACGTTCATCGTCACCGCCGTCACGCCCGACGCCGGAACCCCCGCCACGCCGGCCACCGGCAGATCGACGGTGCCCCAGGCGGGCACGGCCTGCGCCACCGGGACACCGATCGGCTGACGGGTGTCCAGCAGACGCGTCGGGCCCTGGGCGTGGAACAGCGAGCCCTTCGGGCTGTAGTAGCCCTCCAGGTCGGCGATCACGTGCACGGTGCCACCGGAAGCGTTGTAGAAGGAGACCTTGCCGTCCTTCACCGGCACCGTCACCAGGTTCGGAATCGTCCGGCCAGCCACCCAGTTCAGGTTGGAGGCGGTCGGCAGCGCGTCACCGTGCGGGTAGACCGTCAGGTGCCCGTCCTGCTGCGGCTCGGTCACCGTCACGTTCATCGTCACCGCCGTCACGCCCGACGCCGGAACCCCCGCCACACCGGTCACCGGAAGGTCGACGGTGCCCCATGCCGGAACGGGCTGCGCCACCGGGACACCGATCGGCTGA
This sequence comes from Kitasatospora sp. NPDC056531, assembly GCF_042794375.1. Lineage (NCBI taxonomy): Bacteria > Bacillati > Actinomycetota > Actinomycetes > Kitasatosporales > Streptomycetaceae > Kitasatospora > Kitasatospora sp. NPDC056531. The sequence goes on from NZ_JBHTTU010000025.1 coordinate 41,289, forward strand.
CGGGTGTCCAGCAGACGCGTCGGACCGGCCGGGGTGAAGGCGCTGCCGACGTACTGATCCTCCCACGCGCCGCGGTCACGGAAACCGCTGCCCGTACCGGTGTTGGGCACCATGGGGTTGTCCACCGGAGCGTAGCCGCCACGGTCGGTCGGCAGCATGCCCGGAGCGTTCTCGTCGGCCGAGTCGATGGTGTGGTCGACCGGCGCGTTCGGCCCCTTCGGCACGTAGGTCAGGTCGACGAAGTCGTGCGAGCCCTGACCGGTGTTCGCGGTGAACTGGTTCTGGGTGGCGAAGTTGGCACCGGCCCAGCTGTAGGCCGCACCGCCGCTGCGCGGGTCGATCACGTTGTAGTCGACCTTGGTGCCCGCGGTGGCGTTCGCCGCGACACTGATCCCGGTGGCGTTGGCCGGGGTGGCGCAGGCCGCGTTCTGGTTCTGCGCGGTGTTCACCACGTTGTTCTCGACCACCGCACCGGTCGACGTGCCGTCCAGCACGATCCCGTTGAAACAGGGCGAGTTGATGGTGTTGGCCACCACGACGGTGTTCGGCGCGTCCTTGACCAGGATGCCGGTCATGTTGTCGACGCTGTTGGGCTGGATCTCGTTGGTGGTCAGGACGGTCCCGGTGGAACCGCCGTCGACCTGGAGTAGCGGGCCGGGCGCGTAGGCGAAGTCTCCGCGGGCCCAGGTCACCTTGTCGGAGGCATTGGTGATCTTGACACCGCCGCCCCAGGCCGAGATGTGGGTGAACGTGATGTCGTGCCCACCGTCGACGATGACGGACGGCCGCTGGTAGCTCTCCAGCGACAGGTTCTCGAACCGGAGGTGGTCGGCGCCCTTTACCACGAGGGCGCTGTCCGGGTGGTTCGGCGCCCCGCCGGAGAGGATCGCCTGACTGCCCGCCGAGTACTGCTGGACCGGGCCGCGGAAGGTGATCGGGGCGTCGGCGGTGCCGGAGTGGGTCACGGTCACCGCGAAGCCGTTGTAGGCACCCCCGGCGATCTCGACCGTCTGCCCCGGCTGCACGACCGCTGCGGCCGCGCCGACGGTGCAGAACGGCGCGGCCTGGGTGCCGGTGCCACTGTCGGTGCAGTTGGCACCCGCGGCGTTGTTGACGAAGAGCGTGGTACCCGCCGCGGCCGCACCGCTCGCACCGACAGCCGGCAGACCGACCATCCCGACGAGCAGCGCGCCGACGGTCAGCGCGGTCCGGGTTCTGGAAATGGGAGCCCCCCTGGGCATGTTCTCAGCGTGAAAGACGCTTTGCGACCCTCCACTGTCCGAACACGACCGAACGGAGGGCGGAGCGGATCATTCCACAGCCAAGGGGGCCTCGCCAACGCGGATTTCACCGGCCTTGGGCCTGCACACGAACGGCCCCCGGTGCCGAGCGCGGAGCTCGGGAACAAGGGAGCGCGGGGGGGCGGGAAAGGGGGGCGGCCCCACCGGCGGCGGAAACTTTGGCCACAAGGGGGAGAGGGGAGAAGATCCAGT
>NZ_JBHTTU010000025.1:42791-45418 GCF_042794375.1 Kitasatospora sp. NPDC056531
TGCAAAGGGGCGTCCCTGGGTGTGCGGGTTGGGTTCCGCCCCGGTGGGCCGCCGGTGGTGCGGAAACGGGGTCAGTACCCCTGGTAGCCGAACTCGTCGACCACGAGGTGCAGCGGGGCGCCGCTCGCGTTGTAGAGCGAGATCTTGCCGTCCTTGACCGGGACGACCACCTGGTTGGGGATGGTCTCGCCGGGCAGGAAGTTGAGGTTCGACGCGTCCGGCAGGGCGTCACCGTGCGGGTAGACGGTCAGGTGGCCCTGGGCGCCCGGCTCGGTGACGGTGACGTTCAGGGTCACCGCCGCGGCGTTGGGGAGTTCACCGACCGGGATGTCCAGGGTGCCCCAGGCCGGGACGGTGCCCGCGGGCCGCGAGCCGTCCTCCCACTGGGTGTCCTGACGGGTGTCGACGAGCCGGTTCGGGCCGAACGGGCGGTAGCTGACCTTGCCCTCGGTGGCGTAGTAGCCCGCGAGGTCGGCGATCACGTGCACGGTGCCGCCGGAGGCGTTGAAGAACGACACCTTGCCGTCCTTCACCGGCACCGTCACCAGATTCGGAATCGTCCGGCCCGCAACCCAGTTCAGGTTGGAGGCGGTCGGGACCGCGTCACCGTGCGGGAAGACCGTGAGGTGCCCGTCCTGCTCCGGCTCGGTCACCGTCACGTTCATCGTCACCGCCGTCACACCCGACGCCGGAACCCCCGCCACACCGGCCACCGGCAGATCGACGGTGCCCCAGGCGGGCACGGCCTGCGCCACCGGGACACCGATCGGCTGACGGGTGTCCAGCAGACGCGTCGGGCCCTGGGCGTGGAACAGCGAGCCCTTCGGGCTGTAGTAGCCCTCCAGGTCGGCGATCACGTGCACGGTGCCACCGGAAGCGTTGTAGAAGGAGACCTTGCCGTCCTTCACCGGCACCGTCACCAGGTTCGGAATCGTCCGGCCAGCCACCCAGTTCAGGTTGGAGGCGGTCGGCAGCGCGTCACCGTGCGGGTAGACCGTCAGGTGCCCGTCCTGCTGCGGCTCGGTCACCGTCACGTTCATCGTCACGGCCGTCACGCCGGTGGCCGGAACGCCGGCCACTCCGGTCACCGGCAGGTCCACGGTTCCCCAGGCGGGGACGGCCTGCGCCACCGGGACACCGATCGGCTGACGGGTGTCCAGCAGGCGCGTCGGACCGGCCGGGGTGAAGGCGCTGCCGAAGTCCTGGTTCTCGTACGCGCCGCGGTCGCGGAAACCGCTGCCGGTACCGGTGTTGGGCACCGTCGGGTTGTCGGCCGGCGCCACGCCGATGACGTCGGTGGGCAGCATGCCCGGAGCGTTCTCGTCGGCCGAGTCGATGGTGTGGTCGACCGGCGCGTCGGGGCCCTTGGGCACCCAGCTGGGCGCCACGAAGTCGTGCGAGCCCTGCCCGGTGTTCGCGGTGAAGGTCTGCTGGTCGGTGAACGTGGCGCCGGCCCAGCTGTAGGCGGCCCCGCCGCTGCGCGGGTCGACCACGTTGTAGTCGACCTTGGTGCCGGAGGCGGCGTTCGCCCCGACGGTGATCCCGGTGGCGTTGGCCGGGGTGGTGCACGGCTTCTGCATGAACTGCGCGGTGTTCACCACGTTGTTCTCGACCACCGCACCGGTCGACGTGCCGTCCAGCACGATCCCGGCGAAGCAGGACGAGTAGACGGTGTTGGCCACCACGACGGTGTTCGGCGCGTCCTTGACCTGGATGCCGACCATGTTGGGAACGTAGTTCGCCTGGACCACATTGGTGGTCACGACCGTGCCGGTGGAACCGCCGTCCACGGTGATCGCCGGGCCCTGGGCGTAGCCGAACTGGCCGCGCCCGTAGCGCACGTCGGCGGAGCCGTCGGTGATGTGCACACCGGCACCGCTGGAGATCATCGTCCGGTCGAAGGTCACGTCGCTGGCGTTGTCCACCAGCAGGGTGGTCTTCTGGAAGGCCCCGTTGATGGCGAGGTTCTCGAAGCGCAGGTGCTGGGCGCCCTTGACGGTGAATCCGTCGACGGGCTTGTCCCACGCCCCGATCTGGGTGCCCATGCTCGGCGGGGAAGCGGCCCCGTCGGCCTTGGTGGCGCGGAAGGTGATCGGCGCATCGGCCGTGCCCGACCGGGTGATGGTCAGGTTCTCGTTGTAGGTACCGCCCGCGATCTCGACCGTCTGCCCCGGCTGGACGACCGCCGCGGCCGCGCCGATGGTGCAGAACGGCGCCGACTGGGCGCCGGTGCCGCTGTCGGTGCAGTTGGTACCCGCGGCGTTGTTGACGTAGAGCGTGCCGTCCGCCGCGGCCGCACCGCTCGCACCGACGACCGGCAGACCGACCGTCCCGACGAACAGCGTCGCACCGACGGCCAGAGCCGTACGGAATCTGGAAATTGGAAACCCCCATGGTCATGGCGATGTGGCATCGCCTACGGCCCTCGTCCCCCGCACTCGGGAGAAGGGCGCGGCATATCGTGCCATGGGCGGCCGGGTGAGACCAGAAGGTTTGGTCGAACTCCGTGGTGGGGGGGGGGGGGGGGGGGGGAAAGGCGGACGGGGGCCCCCCCCCCCCCCCCCCCCCCCCCCCCCGGCGCTCAGGCCGAGTTCGGCGGCGGTCTCCTCGACGCTGCGGTCCTCCCA
>NZ_JBHTTU010000025.1:45428-49060 GCF_042794375.1 Kitasatospora sp. NPDC056531
CGGCCGGACCGACTGCCCGCACCACGGTGGCCTACTGCCCCGGGCGGACGGTGAGGTCGGTGATCTCGGCGTCCCGGGAGGCGTCCAGGGCGGCGATGACCGCCTTGGCCACGGACTCCGGCGCGATCCAGCGGCCGGCGTCGTACTCCTTGCCCTCCTGCTGGTGCACCTTGACCTGCATCGGGGTGGCGGTGCGGCCGGGGTAGACCGAGGTGACCCGGACGCCGTTCGCGTGCTCCTCCTGGCGCAGCGCGTCGGCCAGCGCCTTGAGGCCGTGCTTGCTGGCCGCGTACGCCGACCACTCGGCGTGGGCGGTGAGGCCGGCGCCGGAGTTGACGAACACCACGTGGCCCTTGGCCAGCCGGAGCGAGGGCAGCAGCAGCCGGGTCAGCTCGGCGGGGGCGACCAGGTTGACGTTGAGCGTCTCCTGCCAGGCCTTCACCGGCAGGTCGCCGACCGTGCCGAGCTCGACCATGCCCGCGACGTGCAGCAGCGAGTCGAGGGTGACGGGCAGCTGCTGGTGCCCGAAGGCCCAGGACAGCTTGCCCGGGTCACCGAGGTCCCCGACCAGGGTGCGCGCGCCCGGGAAGCGGTCGCGCAGCTCGGCGGCCCGACGGGCGTCGCGGGCCAACAGCCAGAGCTCGTCCCCGCGTTCGGCGAGCTTCTCGGTCAGGACGGCGCCGATGCCGGAACCGGCGCCGGTGATCAGATGTGCAGCCATGACTCCGATCCTCTCAGGCCTTGAGCTGCGTAAACACCTCGGCGGGCGTGTCGGCGAAGCTGATCAGCTCGGAGAGCGGCCGCGGCAGGAAGCCCTCGGCGTCCATCCGCTCCAGCTGGGTACGCAGGCCCGCGTAGAAGCCCTCGGTGTCCAGGACGACCACCGGCTTGTCGAAGATCCCGTGCTTCTTGAGCTCCAGCACCTCGGTGACCTCGTCCATGGTCCCCAGCCCGCCGACCAGCACCACGATGGCGTCCGCCCGGGCAGCCAACTCCCGCTTCCGCTCGGCCAGATCGGCGGTCATGACGAGCTCGTCGGCGCCGACGTACCCCTTGTGCTTCAGCATCTCGACCAGCACGCCGACCAGTCGACCGCCCGCCGCCTTCACCTCGTCGGCCAGCAACCCCATCAGCCCGGCGTTGGACCCGCCCCAGACCAGGGTGTGGCCGCCCTCCCCCAGGAGCCGGGCGAACTCGGCGGCGGGGGCGGAGTAACGGTCGTCGAGCGAGTACGCGGAGCAGAAGACGCAGATATTCATAATGCCGACTGGTCTATCACGCCCACCCGCCCCCACTCACCGGCATTACGCGCAGCTACCGGCAGCCTCTAGGGTGCTGCCCCGTGCGTGCGCCAGGCCCTCGGTCGGGCCGCCCGCCGCCTGGTCGGCCCCGAGCAGCTCACCGAGGCCACCCGATGACGCCCGCCGTACCGCTCGTCCTGCTCGGCCTGGTCGACGCGGCCTTCAGCGGCTTCCGCGCCTACGCCGGACGCGACGCCCGCATCCGCAAGCACCAGGGCAACCTCCGGGCCGCCGGGCGCGGGCTGGCAGTGGGGGCAGCCCTGCTGCTCGCGCCCGCGCTGGCCGCCGCCCTCCTGCTGCTCACGGCCTCCGACCAGGGGCGGACCTACGCCGCCCTGGCCGCCGGCGGCTGGGGCTACCTGCTCCCCCTCGCCCTCTATGCGGCAGCCGTCCTGCTCTCCCTCGCCGCCTACTTCACCCTGCCGTTCCGCGCCAGCACCCTCGCCATGGTCATCGGCCTCGGCCCGCTGACCCTGCTGCGCCCACTCGCAGTCGCCGTCGCCTGCGTCGGCGCCCTCCTCAACGGCGGCGGTGCGCCCGCCCTGCTGGTCGGCGCGGTCGCGGGCGCCGCCGTCCTGTGCGTCGAGCCCCTGGTGCACCGGCGCTGGTACAGCAAGGTGCAGTAGCGCCCCCTCACCCGCAGTTCCGGAGCATCAGTCCTTGTAGGGAACGAGCTTCGACAGGCTCAGCGTGAAGCCGAAGGGCTCGGGAATCGTGATCGCATCGCCGAACTTCCGGTCGCTACGGGTGTGATACCGGTCGTGGTTCGGCTCGGAGAACAGCGTCACCGTCTGCTGACGCGGGTCCACGATCAGATAGAGCGGGATGCGCATCACGGCGTAGTCGTGCAGCTTGTCCATCCAGTCGTTGCCCGGGTTGGACGGCGACACGATCTCCACCGCGATCAGAGCTTCCGCGGCTGGGGCCTTGTTGCCCGACGCGGAGAGGACGTCGATCGGAAGGTACGTCAGGTCCGGCTCGCGTCCCTTCGAGACGTCCGGGCTGACGATTTCGCTCCGCTCACTGGGCAGATAGCCCTCAGGAGCATGCTGCTCGAACTGCCTTCTCACCTGGGCCACGTTGAGCTGATGAATGTTGGACGGCGATGCCTGCATGATCAGCGTGTCCCCGGACCATTCGATCCGGACGCCATCCGGGGCGATCCGCTCCAGCTCCTCGATGAAGTCGCGGTGCTGCTCGTAGAAGGTCATGCCGTCCACTATGACGGACCTCCCCAACACCCCAGCCGGAAGCGCCCGCTCACTGCGGGTCGGCCCGGCGGTTCGCTCAGCCTGTGACGGGCCGATCTTCCCGGCGGCCCGCTCGGTGAGCAGGCCGCCGGGTCACAACAGGTGTCGGCCGTCGTGGGTTCGGATGCTCGGTGCCATGTCGTCCCGAAGCGCGTCCAACAGCCGCACGGCATAGACCTCGGCCATGCGGTCAGAGACCTCGGCCGGTGTGAGCCAGCCGACTTCGACCGTCTCGTTCGAGAGCCGTTCCGTCCCGCTCTCCGGTCGGCAGCGGAAGACCAGGGCGACGATCCCGCGATTCACGTTCTTGTAGACGCCGGTCAGCCGCTCCACACCGACCTTGATCCCGGTCTCCTCGTAGACCTCGCGGCGCACGCCGTCTTCGACCGACTCGGCCAGCTCCAGCACCCCACCTGGAGGCTCCCAGGTCCCGTTGTCGGCTCGCCGAATCGCCAGCACCCTGCCGCCCTCGCGCACCTCGTCGCTCCGTTCGACACCGAGTACGGCGGCGAGCTGATCGTCCGCCTGACCGTCGATGACAACGGCGCGAGCGGGAGGTTCACCCGGGGTTCGGCGTTCATGCGGCTGCGCCAACAGCGCACCGACCGGCCACCGTTCGAGGACTACCTACATGGGGAACCGTGGCCGGCCGACGGAGTGAGGAGCACCACCACCCTCGCCCCTCCCGACACGGGAGGGTGGTTCGTGCAGTTCGTCATCGGGGTGGGCGTGCCCGGCGCGTTCTGGCGGGCGGAGCGCTACAACGACGGCGCGTACACGCTGTGGCTCTACAGCCGCGAAACCCCGTCCTGGGCCTCCGTCGACTACGAGCGGGGTCACACGGAGTTCGAGGTGTACCAGTCCGGCCCCCGCAAGCTGTGGGACGAGGCGGCCGCCGCGTACCAGTGGTGGGCCGACCAGGGCCGCCCCGGGTACGAGCGGTTCGGCCTGACGGTCACCTCGGAGGGGCAGTACGTCTGGCTGGATTCACCGGACAATCCCGTCCCGCAGCACTGAACGGGCCCGGGGGGGCGTGTCGGGCGGGGGGGGCCCGGGGGGGGGGCGGGGGGTGGGGGAGGAC
>NZ_JBHTTU010000025.1:49070-88336 GCF_042794375.1 Kitasatospora sp. NPDC056531
GGGTGTCTGTTGTGGGGGCTGTAGGATCCTTCGTCTGCTAAGCGATGAGGTCGCCTGTTCTTTTTTCCCGACCCTCCTGGGCCCCGGGGCGATCACGGGTGCTGGAAGAGCACCTCCGGGTTCGCCGCCGACGGGCCGTCGAGCAGGGGCTGGTGTATGCCCCTCAGGATCTGGTCGAAGAAGGCTCCGACGTACTCCCGGGTCAGCTGCATCCCGCGCGCCGGCGAGGTGGTCGTCCCCGGGGGGAGGGGGATACCGGCCTCGGCAGCCAGGACAGTGACGTCCGTGAAGCTGCCGTGGTTGGTGCCCGCGACCGCCAGCCAGGGCTTGTAGCCCTTCCAGCCGGCCCAGGCCTCGCCCCAGGACGTGTCCCCGCCGCCGACGGCGTGGTCGCTCTGCTTCCCGAGCAGGAGGAAGGAGCGCCCGTCGAGCCGGTCGGTCGGGAACCCCGGCCAGAACCCGCCGTCCATGTTCACCCCGGCCAGGATCCGCCGGTCGTCGGACATCGCGTTCAGCGCGGACGCGCCGCCGACCGAGTGGCCGGCCATGCCGATCCGGTCGCGGTCGATCAGGTGGGAGAGGCGCCAGGCCGGGTGCTGCCCGGTCAGCCGGTCCAGCACGAAGGACACGTCCTTCGCCCGGCTCTCGGGCAGCGCGTCCGGTGCGCCGCTGTCGCACAGCGCGCAGCCCGGGGTGCTGCCGTCGGCGAGCGTCTCGCCGGAGTCCTCGTAGGTGTGACCGACCAGGGCCACCACGTAGCCGTGGCTGGCCAGGTCGGTCGCCAGGCCGGTCAGCGTGGCACGGGGGTTCTCGAAGCCCGGGGAGAGGACCACCAGCGGGAACTTCCCGCCGGCGGCCTTCGCGCCGGTGAAGGCGTGGGTGTCGGTGTCCACGAGGTCCTGCGGCTGGAGCCCGGTACCGGCCGGGACCCGCGTCGCCACGAAGCCCTGGGCTTCACCGAGGGTCATGTACGGAGCGGGCTCGCCGGTGCCGGGCCGGGCCGGGTAGAACATCGACACCGCCAGCTGCCGCGGCCCGGCCGAGGGCACCCAGGGGTCGGTGCGGTCCTGATCGGTCAGGTGCAGCACCTCCTCGCCGGCCGCGTACGGCCCGGTCGGGCGGGGCAGCTCGCCGTGGAAGGCGGCGGGGGCCGAGGCCTGAGCGACGACGGCGGGCGACGGCGAGGCCGTCGCGGCCCCGGCCAGCGGGAGGGGCAGGGCGAGGACGAGGGCTGCGATGGCCGCGATACGGCGGGTTCGGGTCATGGCCCTGAGGTTAGGTTCGCGGCCCGGACCGTCGAGTCAGCCCAATGGATGCAATCTCCGGCCGTGGTCATCCCCGCGATTCAGGGGTGTCATCCATCCGGATGACACCCCTGACGCGGACGGGACCGGGGTTCGCTCAGGCGTTGACGGCCGGGCGCTCGGTGGTGGCGATGGTGGCGGAGCCGACGACGCGGGTGCCGTCGTACAGCACGACGGCCTGGCCGGGGGCGATGCCGCGCGCCAGGGTGTCCAGGCGGACGTGGAGTTCGCCGTCGACCATGGCGGCGGTGACTGGCACCTCTTCGCCGTGGGCGCGCAGCTGGGCGGTGTAGCGGCCCTCGACCAGCTGCTCGCTGCCGCACCAGCGGGGGCGGATGGCGGTCAGCGCGGTGACGTCCAGGCCCTCGACCGGGCCGACGGTCACGGTGTTGTTCACCGGGGAGATGTCCAGCACGTACCGCGGCTTGCCGTCGGCCGCCGGGCGGCCGATCCGCAGGCCCTTGCGCTGACCGATGGTAAAGCCGTATGCACCGTCGTGCTCGCCGAGCTTGGTGCCGTCGACGTCGAGGATGTCACCGGTCGCGGTGCCGAGGTGCTTGGCCAGGAAGCCCTGGGTGTCGCCGTCGGCGATGAAGCAGATGTCGTGGCTGTCGGGCTTCTTGGCGACGGCCAGGCCCCGGCGCTCGGCCTCCTCGCGGATGGCTTCCTTGGTGGTGTCGCCGAGCGGGAAGAGCGAGTGGGCGAGCTGGTCGGCGTCGAGCACGCCGAGGACGTAGGACTGGTCCTTGGCGGCATCGACGGCGCGGTGGAGCTCGCGCTCCCCGGACGGCAGGTCGACGATCCGGGCGTAGTGGCCGGTGCAGACCGCATCGAAGCCCAGCGCGATCGCCTTGTCCAGCAGCGCAGCGAACTTGATCTTCTCGTTGCAGCGCAGGCAGGGGTTGGGGGTCCGCCCGGCCGCGTACTCGGCGACGAAGTCGTCGATCACGTCCTCGCGGAAGCGCTCGGCGAGGTCCCAGACGTAGAAGGGGATGCCGATCACGTCGGCCGCCCGCCAGGCGTCCCGGGAGTCCTCGATGGTGCAGCAGCCGCGCGCGCCCGTACGGAAGGACTGCGGGTTCGCGGACAGCGCCAGGTGGACGCCGGTCACCTCGTGCCCCGCTTCGACGGCGCGGGCGGCGGCGACGGCGGAGTCGACTCCGCCGGACATCGCCGCGAGCACGCGCAGACGGCCGGTGGACGGAGTGGTCGGGGCACCCGGGAAGTCAGTCATGGTGAATACAAGAGTACGGGGCCGTCGAACATGCCCGGCCCCGTACCGGACCTACCGCCGGACGGACGCCAGACCGGCGTTGCGCGCCCGCTGGACGGCCGGGGCGATCGCCTCCGTGAGCGCCGTGACGTCCTCGCGCACCGAGGTGTGCCCCAGCGAGAACCGCAGCGAGGCACGGGCGAGCAGCGGGTCCACACCCATCGCCAGCAGCACGTGGCTGGGCTGCGGCACCCCCGCCGAGCAGGCCGAGCCGGTGGAGCACTCGATGCCCTGGGCGTCCAGCAGCATCAGCAGCGCGTCGCCCTCGCAGCCGGGGAAGGAGAAGTGGGCGTTGGCGGGCAGCCGGCCCTCGGCGGCCGGGTCGCCGTTGAGGACCGCGTCCGGTACGGCGGCCAGCACCCCGGCCACCAGCTCGTCGCGCAGCGCGCCCAGGGTGACCGCGTGCTCGGCGCGGTGCTCGACGGCCCAGGCCGCGGCGGCCGCGAAGCCGGCGGCGGCGGGGGCGTCCAGGGTGCCGGAGCGCACGTCGCGCTCCTGCCCGCCGCCGTGCAGCAGCGGGACGGGCGCGGCGCCGCGGGAGAGCAGCAGCGCGCCGATGCCGAACGGACCGCCGATCTTGTGCCCGGTGACGGTGAGCGCGGTGAGCCCCGACTCGGCGAAGGAGACCGGGACCTGACCGAGCGCCTGCACCGCGTCGGCGTGCATCGGGATGCCGTACTCGGCGGCCACGGCGGCCAGTTCGCGCACCGGCTGGACGGTGCCGACCTCGTTGTTGGCCCACATCACGGTGACCAGCGCGACCGAGGACGGGTCGCGCTCGATCGCCTCGCGCAGCGCCTCGGGGTGCACCCGGCCGTACCCGTCCACCGGCAGGTAGTCGACCGACGCGCCCTCGTGCTCGGAGAGCCAGTGCACCGCGTCCAGCACCGCGTGGTGCTCGACCGGGCTGCACAGCACCCGGGTACGGGCCGGATCGGCGTCCCTGCGGGCCCAGTACAGGCCCTTGACGGCCAGGTTGTCGGACTCGGTGCCGCCGCCGGTGAGCACGATCTCGCTCGGGCGGGCACCCAGTGACTCGGCCAGCGACTCGCGGGACTCCTCGACCACCCGGCGGGCCCGGCGGCCGGCCGCGTGCAGGGACGAGGCGTTGCCGACCACCCCCAGGTGCGCCGACATCGCGGCGATCGCCTCGGGCAGCATCGGCGTGGTCGCCGCATGGTCCAGGTATGGCATAACCATCCGATTGTAGAGGGCACCCCGGTACCGCGATCCAGGCCTGCGCACCGATCCGGCCACCGGGGCGCGGGCCGGCCGGACGACGGTGTCCAGAACTGGTTTGTACCACTGCGCCGCCCAGCGGTTAGCCTGACGAACACTTCGCAAGCGAGTTCCAGGGGGCGTCATGTCGCAGTCGGTCGACCGCGCGCTGACCCTGCTCGGCTCGCTCGGCGACGGACCGCTCTCGCTGGAGCAGGCCGCGAGCAGCCTCGGGGTGCACAAGTCCACCGCGCTGCGGCTGCTGCGCACCCTGGAGGAGCACGGCTTCGTCCGGCGCCAGCCCGACCTGCGCTACCGCGTCGGCGGCCGGGTGCTCTCGCTGGCCCACCGGGCACTGGAGGACTTCGACGTCCGGCAGGTGGCCGCGCCCTACCTGGCCGCGCTCAACGCGCGCTGCGGCTACACCGTCCAACTGGCCGTGCTGCACGACGGCGAGGTGCTCTACCTGGACGAGGTGGCCGGGCCCTGGGCGGCCCGGCCCTCGCGGATCGGACGCCGGGCGCCGGTCACCGGGACGGCGGTCGGCCGGGTGCTGCTCGCCGGGCTGCCCGCGGACGGGCCGTGCGAGGAGACCGAGCTGGCGGCGGTGCGCGTGCGCGGCTGGGCGGCCGAGTCGGCCGAGCACCGGGAGCCGGTGACCTGCGTGGCCGCGCCGGTCGCGGGCAGCGGCGGACGGACGGTCGCGGCCTGCGCACTGAGCGCCCCGGCGAGTCAGGTGCGGCCGGCCGAACTGGCCCGGATGGTGCCGGAGCTGCTCTGCACGGCCGAGGCGATCTCGCTCGCGTACGGCGGCTCGCCTACTCCTCGCTGGTGCGAGAACCGTTGCGGTGCCAGGCCCGCGGGGCGCGCCAGCCGTACTTCAGGGCGAGCATCCGCAGCCCGAAGGCGGTGAGCGCGGCGGCGGTGCCGGTGACGCCGGTGAGCCGGTTCGCGCCGATCAGCACGGCCACCAGGGCGGCGCCGACCAGCGCCGGGACGGCGTAGATCTCCCGGTCCCAGCGCAGCAGCGAGGGGATCTCCCCGGCCAGCACGTCGCGGATCACGCCGCCGCCGGCCGCGGTCACCATGCCGAGCGCGACGGCGGCGACCGCGCCCAGCCCGAAGTCGTGCGCCTTGGCGGTGCCGGTGACGCAGAACAGGCCGAGGCCGAGGGCGTCCAGGGTCTGCACCGCCCGGTTGATCCGCTCGACCTCCGGGTGCAGGAAGAACACCACCAGTGCGGCGGCCAGCGGGGTGAGGAAGTAGCCGAGGTTGGTGAAGGCGGCCACCGGGGTCGCGCCGATCACTAGGTCGCGCATCACCCCGCCGCCCAGGGCCGTGACCTCGGCCAGCACACAGATTCCGAAGATGTCCATGTTCTTGCGGACGGCGAGCAGCGCTCCGGAGAGCGCGAAGACGAAGATGCCGACGAGGTCCAGCGACTGCTGCACGTCGGAGGGGAAGATCTGCGAGGTCACCACACAACTATGACCTGTCCGGAATCCTCCCCTCCGCTGCGCCCGAGCTCAGCCCTCGTTCTCCGGGCCGTGCCTAATCGTTCCCCTCGCTCCGCTCCGGGAAGTGGCAGGCCACCTGGTGCCCGGTCTTCAGCGCCGTCAGCGGCGGCTCCTGGGTGGCGCACACCTCCTGCGCCTTCCAGCAGCGCGTCCGGAACCGGCAGCCGCTGGGCGGGTTGATCGGCGAGGGCACGTCGCCCTTGAGCAGGATCCGCTCGCGCCCGGCCCGCTGGCGCCGGCGCGGGTCCGGCACCGGGACCGCCGACATCAGGGCGTTGGTGTACGGGTGCATCGGGCTGCGGTAGAGCGAGTCCCGGTCGGCGATCTCGACGATCTTGCCGAGGTACATCACCGCCACCCGGTCCGAGACGTGCCGGACCACCGAGAGGTCGTGCGCGATGATCAGGTAGGTCAGGCCCAGCTCCCGCTGCAGGTCGTCCAGCAGGTTGACCACCTGCGCCTGGATCGACACGTCCAGCGCGGAGACCGGCTCGTCCGCGACGATCATCTTCGGCTTGAGCGCGAGCGCCCGGGCGATGCCGATGCGCTGGCGCTGGCCGCCGGAGAACTCGTGCGGGTAGCGGTTGTAGTGCTCGGGGCTGAGCCCGCACAGCTCCAGCAGCTCCTGGACGGCCTTCTTGACCCCGCCCTCGGGCTGCACGCCCTGGAGCTTGAACGGCGCGCTGACGATGGTGCCGACGGTGTGCCGGGGGTTCAGCGAGGAGTACGGGTCCTGGAAGATCATCTGGATGTCGCGGCGCATCGGCCGCATCGCGCCGACGCCCAGGTGGCTGATGTCGGTGCCCTCGAACTCGATCGTCCCGCCGGTGGGTTCGTCGAGCCGGGTGACCAGCCGACCCATGGTCGACTTGCCGCAGCCGGACTCGCCGACGACGCCCAGCGTCTCACCGGCGTTGACCGTGAAGTCGATGCCGTCGACGGCCCGCACCGCGCCGGTCTGGCGCCGCAGCAGTCCGCCGCGGATCGGGAAGTGCCGGGTCAGGCCGGTCACCCTCAGCAGCGGCTCGCGGTCGGAGGCGGGCGCCGGGGAAGCCCCATCGCTAATTGAGAGAGGCGTGGCCCCCTGAGTGTCCGTCATCGGTTCTCTCCAGAAAGGTGGTACGAGGCCGGGCTCACAGCCGGGGCGCGATCTCTTCGGCGAAGATGCGGTGCCGCTCGTCGGCCGGCAGGTGGCAGGCCGCGAAGTGGCCGGGCGTGGCCTCGGTCAGCACCGGGAGCTCGCTCGTGGAGCGTCCGCCGGTCAGGGCGGCGTACGGGCAGCGCGGGTGGAAGGCGCAGCCCGACGGCACGTTGATCAGGCTGGGCGGGGTGCCCTTGACCGGCACGAGGCGGTCCTGCAGCTCCCGGTCCAGGCGCGGCATCGATCCCAGCAGGCCCCAGGTGTAGGGGTGTTCGGGCGCGTCGAAGAGGGTCTCGGCGGGGCCGCGCTCGATGCACTTGCCGCCGTACATGACCAGGATGTCGTCGGCGAGCTCGGCGACCACCCCGAGGTCGTGGGTGATGATGATGACGGCGGAGCCGAACTCCTCCTGGAGGTCGCGGATGAGGTCCAGGATCTGCGCCTGGACGGTGACGTCCAGGGCGGTGGTGGGCTCGTCGGCGATCAGCAGCGAGGGGTCGTTGACCAGGGCCATGGCGATCATCGCGCGCTGGCGCATGCCGCCGGAGAACTGGTGCGGGTAGTCGTCCACCCGGCGGTCCGGCTGCGGGATGCCCACCCGGTCGAGCATCTCGATCGCGCGGGCCCTGGCCTGCTTCTTGGAGGCCTGGGGGTGGTGCACCCGGTACGCCTCGGCGATCTGCGCGCCGACCGTGTAGTAGGGGTGCATCGCGGTCAGCGGGTCCTGGAAGATCATCGCCAGTTCGCGGCCGCGCAGTTGGCGCACCCGGTCCGGTCCGGCCGCGATCAGCTCCTCGCCGTCCAGCCGGATCTCGCCGCTGATCCTCGCCCGCTTGGAGCGGTGCAGGCCCATGATGCCCAGCGAGGTGACGGACTTCCCGGAGCCGGACTCGCCGACGATGCCCAGGGTGCGGCCCTTGTGCAGGTCGAAGCTGACCCCGTCCACCGAGCGGACCAGGCCGTCGTCGGTGTCGAAGTGGATCCGCAGGTCGCGGACGGAGAGGAAGGGGTCACCCAGGGGTTCCCGGACGGCGTCCGCCGGGGTCTTCTGGAGCTCGGTCACGAGAGCCTCACGCGGGGGTCGACGAGGGCGTACAGGAGGTCGACCACGAGGTTGCAGACGACGATGAAGAAGGCGGCCAGCAGGGTGACGCCGAGGATCTTGGGCAGGTCGTTGTCGGTGATCGCCTGGACGGCGAACTGGCCGACGCCGTTGAGCGAGAAGACCTGCTCGGTGATCAGCGCACCGCCGAGCAGCAGACCGAGGTCCATGCCGAAGATGGTGACGATCGGGGTGAGCGCGGAGCGCAGCCCGTGCTTGACGACCACCTTGCGCTCGACCAGGCCCTTGGCCCGGGCGGTGCGGATGTAGTCCTCGCTCATCGTCTCCAGCATCCCGGCGCGGGTGAGCCGGGCGTAGAGCGCGGAGTAGAGGAAGGCCAGCGAGATCCACGGCAGGATCAGGTTGCGGGCCCACATCAGCGGGTCGTCGGTGAAGTCGACGTAGTGCAGGTTGTCCAGGATCGGCCACTCGTAGCTGAACACCGTCAGAAGCAGGGCGCCGGTGAAGAAGACCGGCAGCGAGACGCCGGCCAGGGCGATGCCCATGGAGAGCCGGTCGAAGATCGACCGCGGCTTGAGGGCCGAGATCACGCCGGTGGTGATGCCGGAGATGAGCCAGAGCACCGCCGCACCGATGGCGAGCGAGATGGTGACCGGGATCCGGCTGGTCATCAGCGGCCAGACCTCGAGGTGGCTCTTGAAGGAGTAGCCGAAGCAGGGCACGTGGCAGGTGGCCGGTTCCGGCCCGAACTTGTACTCGGCGCCGACGACCAGCGCCTTCAGGAAGTGCCAGTACTGGGTGTACAGGGGCTGGTCGAGACCGAGGTTCTGCTTGACCGCGGCGATCGCCGTGGGCCCCGGGTCCTTCCCGATGTACTGCGCGGCCAGCTGGTCGGTGGTCTCGCCGGCCATGCGCGGAAGCAGGAAGAAGATCGCGAAGGTGACGGCGCTGACGACCAGCAGCAGCACCGCGGCCGCGAAGATCCTGCGGATGATGTAGGCAAACACAGTTGGGCGGCTCCGGCGGCCCGCCGCCGTCCGGGATTTGCCGGACGGCGGCGGGCGCCGCTGCCTTCACCTGCCTTCAGGGATGCGGAGCCAGGCTCTTACTTGGTGGTGCCGATGTTCAGGTAGTCGTACTCACCCGAGAAGGCCGAGGTGGAGGCCATGTTGGTGGCGCTGTCCGGGCGGTACAGGAAGACCTTGAAGTCGGTCAGCGGGACGTAGGACGCGGACTCCATGACCTTCTTGTCGATGTCGCCGTAGATCTTCTCGCGGGCCGCCTGGTCGGGGCTGACCGCGGCGTCGTCGATCATCTTGTTGACCGCCGGGTCGTTCAGCTGGGCGAGGTTGCTGTTGCCGGAGGGCTTGATCGCGCGGCCGTCGACGATCTGCTGCAGGAAGCCGTAGCCGGTCGGCCAGTCGGCGCCCCACTGCATCATCATCAGACCGATGTTGTGGTCCTGGGTGAACTGCGGCGCACCGGCCGAGTCGGTCAGGTACTTGCCCTGCGGGAACTGCTGGATCTCGACGTTGATGCCGATCTTCTTCAGCTGGGCCTGGATGGCGGTCGCCGCGGCGACCTCGGTGGCGCGCTCGGTGCGGGCGGTCAGGACGGTGCTGAAGCCGCCGTCCTTGCCGCAGGCCTTCAGGGAGTCCTTGGCCTTGGCCTCGTCGCCCTTGTTGCCCGGGGTCTCGTACAGGTTGAAGTCCTGGTGGCCCGCGATGTCCGGCGGCAGCACGGTGTTGGCCACCTGGCCGCGGATCGGGCCGCCGAGCGCGGTCTGCACCGAGACCTTGTCGATCGCGTACTGGACGGCCTTGCGGCAGTCGATGTTGTCGAACGGCGCGACCTTGGTGTTGATCGCCATGTAGACCAGGCGGCCACCGTAGGCGTTGTCGGTCTTGGCCTTGAGCTTCGGGTCGCGCAGGATCTGCGCCTGGGTCTGCGGGTCGACGCCGCCGCCCACCAGGTCGACCTGGGCGTTGCCGGCCAGCAGGTCCTTGTCGATGGTGGCCTGGTCGATGTTCATCTTGAGCACGATCTTGTCCGCCAGCTGCTTGCGGATCGGGTCGGTGCTCTTGTCCCAGTTGGTGTTCGGCACCAGGGTGGCCTGCTTGCTGTCCTCGTAGGACTCGAACTTGTAGGAGCCCGAGGACACGATGTGCTTCACGTAGTCGGCACCGGTGTCCTTGGCCTGCGGGACCGGCGCGGTCTGCGGGGCGCTGACCAGGTAGTCGAAGTCGGCGAAGGGGTGCTGGAGGTGGAAGACGATCGTGGTGTCGTCCGGCGTCTCGATCGACTTCAGGTCGCCGTCCTTGTCCTTGTACGGACCCTGGTACGGCGTCGGGTTGTCGACCAGCAGGTCGTGGAAGTACGTCGGGCCGTTGGAGTTCACCTCGGGCGCGTAGTTCGAGCGCTCCACGGCGTACTTGACGTCCTTGGAGGTGATCGGGGTGCCGTCGTCGTACTTCAGGCCCGCGCGCAGCTTGTACGTCCAGGTCAGGCCGTCCGCGCTGGGCTTGCCCATCGACTCGGCGAGGTCCGGGACCAGCTTGTTGCCGTCCGCGCCGGCGGCCGGGTTGAAGGTGGTCAGCGGACGAGCGTACAGGCGCGAGAAGTTGTAGATGTACGCGTAGTAGGTGTTGCCCGGGTCGAGGGAGTCCGGGGTGCCCTTCATCTCGTAGGTGACCGTCCCGCCCTTCTTGTCCGAGACGTTGACGATCTGCTTGGTGGCCGCGTCGGCACCGCCGCCGCTCGCGTTGGTGGAGCCGGACGAGGAGGACGCGCTGTCGCCGCTCTTGGAGCTGGACGAACAGCCGGTGACGACCAGGACCACGGCGGCGGCCGCGGCGGTCAGCGCGACGGTACGGGACCTACGCATGGGTGAGATCAACCCCTTGAGGATGTGGAGGAGGGAGTGTTCTGACGTGGTGTCAGTTGCTCTTGGGATCGAGGGCGTCACGCAGCCCGTCGCCGAGCAGGTTGAACGCGAGCACGGTGATGAAGATCGCCAGACCGGGGACCACCATGTACTGGGGGTCGACCTGGTAGTAGTTCTTCGCGTCGGCGAGCATGCCGCCCCAGGAGGACTGCGGGGGCTGGATGCCGACGCCGAGGAAGCTCAGCCCGGCCTCGAAGAGGATGTTGGTCGGGATCAGCAGGGTCGAGTAGACCAGGATCGGGCCGGCCAGGTTGGGCAGCAGTTCCTTGAACAGGATGAACGGGCCGCGGGCGCCGAGGCTGCGGGCCGCGTGGACGAACTCCCGCTCGCGCAGCGACAGCGTCTGTCCGCGCACGATCCGGCCCATGTAGGGCCAGTTGAAGAAGCCGATCACGAAGATCAGCACCATGATGTGCAGCGGGAGGCCGTGCAGGCCGAACGCGCCGCCCTGGAGCGAGGCGGAGATCGCGATGGCGAAGAGCAGCAGCGGGAACGCCAGGAAGACGTCCATCAACCGGCTGATCAGGGTGTCCACCCAGCCGCCGTAGTAGCCGGCCATCACGCCGAGCACGCTGCCGATGGTGTTGGACAGGACGGTCGCGCCGAAGGCGACCAACAGGGAGACCCAGGAGCCGTCGACCACGCGGGCGAGCAGGTCACGGCCCTGCAGGGGGTCGATGCCGAGCGGGTGGTCCGCGCTCATGCCGCCCCAGTCCCCGAGCGGCAGGCCGCCGAGGTTGGCGTCCAGCAGGTCCGGGTTCGGGTTGTCGGGGTCGAGCCCGAACAGGGACTCGATCGGCCCGGACAGCACGGCGAGCAGGATCAGCAGGATCACCACGATGCCGCCGGCGACGGCGGCCTTGTCCCGCTTGAAGCGGGTCCAGGCGATCCGACCGAGGGAGCGGCCCTCGATCGTCTTGGCCGGGCTCGCGGTGGCTGGTGCCTCCGGTTCGTTCCCGGCGGTGGTCACGGATGCGGTCATGGTCAGTTGGGTCCCCTCGCCGACGGTGGCCGGCCCACGGGTGCCGGGCGCCGGCTTCGGCGGTGCGGCTGCGGACGTGCGGAGGTGCTTAGGAGGAGCGGGTGTTCGCGGCAGTGCTTCGTGCACAGGTACTGCCGCCACGCGGGATGGGCGTCGCGTGGTGGAGCGGTCGGCGTGCGCGCTCACCTTTGTGGGGTTTCCAGTACGCGCGGTGCGTTGCGCAGAACTCTCTGCCATCCGAACAGGCTTGCGCCAGCCCTGACAAGCGACAGATGCCCAACTGTGATCTGCGTGCATGCACCTCCCAGGTCATTGGCATATCCCTCTTCACACGGCTGTAACAGCCATGCCAAGATGTGCGGACTCCGGCGAAGGGGTAATTCGTCCGGAAAACACCGAAGCCGACCTGATGGTGAATCAAGTCGGCTTCGCGGTAAAGGTTTTAGCTGGAACGGGTTTTGGCAATCAGCGGCCGGGGTATCCGGGCCAGGACTGCGGGGGCTGCTGCCCCCAGCCCGGCGCGGGCGGCTGGGTGCCGTAGGCCCATCCCGATGCCGGCTGCCCCGGCATCGACCGACCCGGGTACGGCGCCGCCGTCGGGTACGGGCCGGCCGGCGGGCGGCCCGCCTCCCGGTCGAAGAACGGCCGCGCGTTGGCGCGCATCCACAGCGCCACCGGGTCGTACTCGTCCGCCATCGCCACCGTGGACACCGCGAGCCCCTCCGGGGCCACCGCGATCGCCCGCTGCATCAGCGCCCGCACCGCCTCCACGGCCGGCGGCGAACTCTCGTACAGGTCCAGGCCGATCGCCAGGTACGGCTCCCCCACCGCCGGCTGCACCCAGGCCCGGCGCAGCGCCCGGACCGCGCGCACCTCACCGGCCTGCCGCTCCAGCAGCGCGAAGAACTGCTGGGCGTTCACCTGCGGCTCACTCAGCTTCAACGGACCGGCCGGCAGCCGGTCCAGGCCCGCGGCGATCCGCCGCAGGTCCGCCCAGGGCACGCCGACCCCGCCGCCGGGGGCGTGCGGGTTGAGCCACAGGCCCCAGCGGGTGCGGTACAGCGAGGCGGCGATCTCCCGCCCGGAGATGACCTCGTGGGCCCGGGCCCAGCCGGAGGCCGTCAGCTGCTCGGGCGAGGTCACGGCCGGCGCGTAGCCGTGGCCGCTGATCTCCATGTTCCCGTACTGCGCGTCCGGACTGCCCGGCGTACCGTGCCAGAGCAGCATCCAGACCTGGCCGTCGGCCAGCGCGTGCAGCAGCCGCTCGTACGCGTCGTAGCGCTCCGGCGCGACCTCGCGCAGGGCGTGCTCCATCGCGCCCGGATCCGCCGCCGGGCGCCCGGCCGGAGCCTGGCCCCAGGGCCCCGGCACACCGCCCGTTCCCGCTCCCGCACTCATGCGCCCACCTCGCCGCGCCTCTTTCCTCAACCCAGCCGGCCCGTCGACCGTCTGCACGCACCCTATGGCGCGGCACCGGCCACCGCCACGGCGACGTGCCCTTGATACGAACCCCCGCTCACGCCCGCGTGTAGAAAGGCAGTACCCGGGTGAGCAGCCACTCGACCACCGGGTCCTCGGCGAGGTCGAGCAGTACGAGGTGGACGCCACCCGGCAGCGGCGCGGTTCCCAGTGCCCGGCCGAGCGCCTCGTTCACCGCGCCCGGGTCGGCCGGGGCGCCCGGATCCAACTGGACGCCCACGAACATCACGGTCGGTTCGCCCTCGATGCTGGCCAGCGCCCGGCGCGCGGTCAACACCCCGGGCAGGGCGATGAGTTCGGCCCGGCAGGCGGCCAGGAAGTACTCCGGGTCCTCGCCCGGCACCGGCTCGCGCAGCGCCACCCGGCCGCCGGTCGGCGCCTCCGCAGCGTCCTCAGTGTGCTCCCAGCGGCGGCCATCACGTGGCCCGCGGCGCAGCTCCGCCACGCCCTGCGGCGGCACCGGGATGCCCACCGCGGCCTCGGGGTTGACCGCGATGCCCACGCCCAGCGGCAGTCCGCGGGCGAACTCCCAGGCCGGCGCGATCGCGAAGGCCATCCCCGGCGCGTGCTGCAGGAACACCTCCTGCGAGGAGAACACCGGCACGTACGGGGCCCCGGCCAGCTCGATGGTCGGCAGGTCCAGCGACTGCCCGCCCGGATCGCCCCCGGCCGGCAGCGGGATCCACACCTGACTGCGGGCCAACACCTCGATCACCCGCGCCGTCGCGCCCGGGTCGCCGAGCGCGGCGGTCAGCACCTGCTCCAGCTCGTTGGCCGGCCACGCACCGCCGGGCGGCGCCGCCTGCGGCCCGTCCCACCCCTGCTGCTGCTCCACCGGGTACCCCATGCGCGCCTGAACCGCCCTCTGCCGGTCGGCCGCCCACTGCTGTGCCGACGCGCAGATTCTAGAGCCCGGCTAGGGCACGGGTCCGGTCCCGGGCCGTGTGACCGGGTCCCCCCTCCCCTCGTACGCGTGGACGTGCCATGATGTGCGCGTCCGACGGCATGCGCCGCGGGCCCCCACAACTCCACACCGGCCGCTCGAACCCGCGCGGGAGAGCCCGGAGTGCCGCTCAGGCGGTACAGCCGGCGCCGAAGGAGCAAGTCCTCCCCGGAATCTCTCAGGCCCCCCTACCGCACGGATTAGGCACATCTGGAAAGCGGCGCACGGCCCTGTCGCGCGCCCACCCACGGTGCAAGCCGCCATGCTGTCCTGGATGCTGGAAACAGCTGCGGGCGGCCGCGGTGAAGCTCTCAGGTCCGACGACAGATGGGGAGACCCACGCCGCCGCATGCCCGCGCGCAGGGTCGGTCCCCGAGCGGGTCCGGTCCCGGCGCGTGCACCCCTGAGTGCCCCGACCGAGGAGTTCCTGGCCATGTCGTCCCTCCGCCTGACCGCGCTCGACGCGCTGCACCGCGCCCTCGGCGCGACCATGACCGACTTCGCCGGCTGGGACATGCCGCTGCGCTACGGCAGCGAGCGCGAGGAGCACCTCGCCGTCCGCACCAAGGCCGGCCTGTTCGACCTCTCGCACATGGGCGAGATCACCGTGACCGGCCCGCAGGCCGGCGAGATGCTGGACCACGCGCTGGTCGGCTTCGTCTCCGCGCTCGGTGTGCTGCGTGCCCGCTACACCATGATCTGCGCCGAGGACGGCGGCATCCTGGACGACCTGATCGTCTACCGCCTGCGCGAGGACGCCTTCCTGGTGGTCGCCAACGCCTCCAACGCGCAGCTGGTCCTGGACGAGCTGATCGCCCGCGCCAAGGGCTTCGACGCCGTCGTCACCGACGACCGCGACACCTACGCGCTGATCGCCGTCCAGGGCCCGGAGTCCACCGCGATCCTGGCCAAGACCACCGAGGCCGACCTGCCCGGTCTGAAGTACTACGCGATCCTCCCGGCCCGGGTGGCCGACCGTGACGTGCTGCTGGCCCGCACCGGCTACACCGGCGAGGACGGCTTCGAGATCTTCTGCCACCCGGGCGACGCCGAGCAGATCTGGCAGGCCCTGACCGCCGCCGGCGAGGGCCACGACCTGGTCCCGTGCGGCCTGTCCTGCCGCGACACCCTGCGCCTGGAGGCGGGCATGCCGCTGTACGGGCACGAGCTGTCCACCGACCTCACCCCGTTCGACGCGGGCCTGGGCCGGGTCGTCCGCTTCGACAAGACCACCAACGAGGGCGCCTTCATCGGCCGCAAGGCCCTGGAGCAGGCCGCCGCCGCGGCCGAGACCAACCCCCCGAAGGTGCTGGTCGGCCTGGTCTCCGAGGGCAAGCGGGTGCCGCGCGCCGAGTACACCGTGGTCTCCACCGAGGGCGCCCCGATCGGCCGGATCACCTCCGGCGCGCCGTCCCCGACCCTGGGCAAGCCGATCGCGATGGCCTACGTCGACGCGGCCCACGCCGCCCCCGGCAGCACCGTCGCGGTGGACGTGCGCGGCAAGCACGAGCCGGTCCAGGTCGTGGCGCTGCCGTTCTACAAGCGCGCCCGCTGACGCGGTCCGGCCAAGTCCCCCGCGGGCCCGGCCGGCCCCTGCTCCTCCCGTACCCGCACGTCGAAGCCGTCCGCGCGGCGGCCCGCTTCGTCGTACCCGCTTCCCATCCTGGAGAATGACGCCATGAGCAACCCCCAGCACCTGAAGTACACCAAGGAGCACGAGTGGCTGACGGCCGCCGAGGACGGTGTCTCCACGGTCGGCATCACCAAGCACGCCGCGGACGCGCTCGGTGACATCGTCTACGTGCAGCTGCCCGAGGTCGGCGACGAGGTGACCGCCGGCGAGACCTGCGGCGAGCTGGAGTCCACCAAGTCGGTCAGCGACCTGTACTCCCCGGTGACCGGCGAGGTCGTCGAGGTCAACCAGGACGTCCTGGAGGACAACGCCCTCGTCAACAGCGCCCCCTTCGAGGGTGGCTGGCTGTTCAAGGTCCGGGTGGAGTCCACCGACGAGCTGCTCAGCGCCGACGAGTACGACGCGCTCACCCACGCCCAGGGCTGAGCCACCCGCCGGGACGGGCCGCAGCACGGCGGTCCGTCCCGCCCTCACCGTCCCTCCGCTCTCCTCCTCCCGGGAAGACCACACCATGACGGTTCTCAACCAGTCCCTGCACGCCCTCGACCCGGAGATCGCCGCCGCGGTCGACGCCGAGCTGCACCGCCAGCAGACCACCCTGGAGATGATCGCCTCCGAGAACTTCGCCCCGGTGGCGGTCATGGAGGCCCAGGGCTCGGTGCTCACCAACAAGTACGCCGAGGGCTACCCCGGCCGCCGCTACTACGGCGGCTGCGAGCACGTCGACGTGGTCGAGCAGATCGCGATCGACCGCATCAAGGCCCTGTTCGGCGCCGAGCACGCCAACGTCCAGCCGCACTCCGGCGCGCAGGCCAACGCCGCCGCGATGTTCGCGCTGATCCAGCCGGGCGACACCATCCTGGGCCTGAGCCTGGCCCACGGCGGTCACCTGACCCACGGCATGAAGATCAACTTCTCCGGCAAGCTCTACAACGTGGCCGCGTACCACGTGGACGAGAAGACCGGCCAGGTCGACATGGCCGAGGTCGAGCGCCTGGCCAAGGAGCACCAGCCGAAGCTGATCATCGCCGGCTGGTCCGCCTACCCGCGCCAGCTGGACTTCGCCGAGTTCCGCCGGATCGCCGACGAGGTCGGCGCCCTGCTCATGGTGGACATGGCGCACTTCGCCGGCCTGGTGGCCGCCGGGCTGCACCCGAACCCGGTGCCCTACGCGGACGTGGTCACCACCACCACCCACAAGACCCTGGGCGGCCCGCGCGGCGGCGTCATCCTGTCCAAGGCCGAGTTCGCCAAGAAGATCAACTCCGCGGTCTTCCCCGGCCAGCAGGGCGGTCCGCTGGAGCACGTGATCGCGGGCAAGGCCGTCGCCTTCAAGATCGCCGCCTCGGAGGAGTTCAAGGAGCGCCAGGAGCGCACCCTGGAGGGTGCCCGCATCCTCGCCGAGCGCCTGCTGCAGGACGACGTCGCCGAGGCCGGCGCCAGCGTGCTGTCCGGCGGCACCGACGTCCACCTGGTCCTGGTCGACCTGCGCAACAGCCAGCTCGACGGCCAGCAGGCCGAGGACCGGCTGCACGAGGTCGGCATCACGGTCAACCGCAACGCCATCCCGAACGACCCGCGCCCGCCGATGGTCACCTCGGGCCTGCGCATCGGCACCCCGGCCCTGGCCACCCGCGGCTTCCGGGCCGAGGACTTCCGCGAGGTCGCCGACATCATCGCCGAGGCGCTCAAGCCCGCCTTCGACGAGACCGTCGCCGCCGCGCTCAAGGCCCGCGTCACCGCGCTGGCCGAGAAGTACCCGCTCTACCCGAACCTGGGCAACCAGGAGTAAGTGGCCGGCCAGTAGGTGACCCGCCGGTAAGTTACTGACCGGTAGGGTGACCGGCCTCACCCCTGGAACGTACAGGGGACTCCGGGGCACCCCGCACACTGGACAGTGTGCGGGGTGCCCCGTTCCGTGCCCGCCCCGACCGCAAGTCCTTCCACGAGACCAGACAAGGACGTCCCCGTGGCCATCAGCGTCTTCGACCTCTTCTCCATCGGCATCGGCCCGTCGAGCTCCCACACCGTCGGCCCGATGCGTGCCGCCCGGATGTTCGCCCGCCGCCTGCGGTCCGAAGGCCTGCTGACGCAGGTGACGTCCGTCCGCGCCGAGCTGTACGGCTCGCTGGGCGCCACCGGCCACGGCCACGGCACCCCGAAGGCCGTCCTGCTCGGCCTGGAGAACAACTCGCCCCGCACCGTCGACGTCGACCAGGCCGACAAGGACGTGGAGCGGATCACCGCCGAGAAGCGGCTCAACCTGCTCGGCGAGCACGCCATCGACTTCGACCCCGACAGCCAGCTGGTCCTGCACCGGCGCCGCTCGCTGCCGTACCACGCCAACGGCATGACCCTGTGGGCGTACGCGGCGGACGGCTCCACGCTGCTGGAGAAGACCTACTACTCGGTCGGCGGCGGCTTCGTCGTCGACGAGGACGCGATCGGCGCGGACCGGGTCAAGCCCGACGACACCGCGCTGCGCTACCCCTTCCGCACCGGTGAGGAGCTGCTGCGGCTCACCCGGGAGACCGGGCTGTCGATCTCCGGCCTGATGCTGGAGAACGAGAAGGCCTGGCGCAGCGAGGAGGAGATCCGCACCGGGCTGCTGGAGATCTGGTCCGTGATGCAGGAGTGCGTGCGGGCCGGTATGTCCCGTGAGGGCATCCTGCCGGGGGGCCTGAAGGTCCGCCGCCGGGCCGCGTCCGGTGCCCGCGCGCTGCGCGCCGAGGGCATCGGCCCGGCCAACGCGATGGAGTGGGTGACCCTCTACGCGATGGCGGTCAACGAGGAGAACGCCTCCGGCCGCCGGGTGGTCACCGCGCCCACCAACGGCGCCGCCGGGATCATCCCCGCCGTCCTGCACTACTACCTGAACTTCATCCCGGGCGCCGACGACGAGGGCATCGTCCGCTTCCTGCTCGCGGCCGGCGCCATCGGCATGCTCTTCAAGGAGAACGCCTCCATCTCCGGCGCCGAGGTCGGTTGCCAGGGCGAGGTCGGCTCCGCCTGCTCGATGGCCGCGGGCGGCCTCGCCGAGGTCCTCGGCGGCACCCCCGAGCAGGTCGAGAACGCCGCCGAGATCGGCATCGAGCACAACCTCGGCCTCACCTGCGACCCGGTCGGCGGCCTGGTCCAGATCCCCTGCATCGAGCGCAACGGCATGGCCTCGGTCAAGGCCGTCACCGCGGCCCGGATGGCGCTGCGCGGCGACGGGCGGCACCACGTCTCGCTGGACAAGGCGATCAAGACGATGAAGGAGACCGGCGCCGACATGAAGATCAAGTACAAGGAGACCTCGCGCGGCGGCCTCGCCGTGAACGTCATCGAGTGCTGATCACGGCGGTCCGAGCGGGCCCCCGGGCGGATTCCCCTCCGCCCGGGGGCCTTCGCGTTCAGCCGGTCGTCATTGTCAGACATGGCCTCGTGGCGGCGCACCGCCGCGGCTACGCGCCCGCCGCGCGCAGCCGCCCGAAGAAGGCCCTGATGTCGGCGGCCAGCAGGTCCGGCTCCTCCATCGCGGCGAAGTGGCCGCCCCGGTCCAGCTCCGTCCAGCGCACGATGTTGTTGGTCCGCTCCGCGATGTGCCGCAGGACCAGGAAGTTCTCCTCCGGGAACAGCGCCACGGCGGTCGGGGCGGTCGACGGCTCGGCCGGCCGGCCCCGGTAGTCGGCGTGGGTGCGCTCGTAGTAGAGCCGGGCCGAGGACCCGGCCGTCCCGGTGAGCCAGTAGAGCATCACGTTGGTGAGCAGCTGGTCCCGGCCGACGGCGTCCTCGGGGCGCTCCGCGGAGTCCGTCCACTCCTTGAACTTCTCGGCGATCCAGGCCAGTTGACCGACCGGCGAGTCGGTGAGGGCGTACGCGAGGGTCTGCGGCCGGGTGGCCTGGATGTCCGCGTAGCCCTTGCGCTCCCGGTTCCACTCGCGCATCCGCTCCCAGGAGGCCAGCGTCCGCGCCCGCTCTGGCGCGGAGAGCCCGGCGAGCTCCTCCTCGGTGGGCTCGCTCTCCGCCGCACCCCCCGGGATCAGGTTCAGGTGCACCCCGATCACCCGTTCGGGGTGCACCCGGCCCAGCTCCCGCGAGATCGCGGAGCCCCAGTCGCCGCCCTGCACCCCGTACGACTCGTAGCCCAGCCGTCGCATCAGCTCGGCGAAGGCCGCCGCCACCCGCCGGTACTCCCAGCCGGCCTCCCGGGTCGGACCGGAGAAGCCGAAACCGGGCAGGCTCGGGATCACCAGGTGGAAGGCCGGCAAGGGGGCCGCCCCGTGCGCCCGGGGGTCGGTGAGCGGCCCGATGAGCTCGGCGAACTCGACGATCGAACCGGGCCAGCCGTGCGACAGCAGCAGCGGCACCGCGTCCGGCTCCGGCGAACGGACGTGCAGGAAGTGGATGTTCGCGCCGTCGATCGTCGTGGTGAACTGCGGCCACTGGTTGAGCCGAGCCTCGGCGGCCCGCCAGTCGTACTCGTGCCGCCAGTAGTCCGCCAGCTCCATCAGGTAGTCGCGCGGGATCCCGTAGGCCCAGCCGACCCCCGGCAGCTCGTCCGGCCAGCGCGTCCGGTCGAGACGCTGGCGGAGGTCCTCCAGGTCGCTCTCCGGAACGGCGATGCGGAACGGGTGGATGCCTTCATCGGGCGGCGTCGTCATATCCGCTGATCGTAGCCACCCGAACACGGTCAAGATCGCGGAACGGCGCCGTCCGACCACCCGTCAGCCCCGCTCCTCCAGCCGCGCCGCCACTGCGGCCAGCCGCCCCATGGCACGGGCCACGGCCAGGCCGTCCATGTAGTCCCGGACGTGTACCAGCCGGCCGTCCCGGACCCGGAGGACCAGCAGCCCTGGCAGGCTGAACGGCCTGCCGGTGGCGGCATCGGTACCGATCACGCACTGCTCGACGGTGAGCACCTCGGGATCGGTGCTCGGGTGGACGGCGACCTCCCGGATCTCCTGCGGCCGCGCGGTGCTCGCACCCCACGCCGCCCGGTACCCGGCCCGGACCTCCTCCCGCCCCCGGTACCGCTCGGGCATCCCCGGGAACAGGAACGGGAACTCGTGCACCCCGTCCTCGGCGTACAACTCGGCCAGCGCATCGGCGTCGAGGTCGAGCATCGCCCGTCGGTACCGGGCGAGCACCTCCAACGGACCCGCGAACTCCGACATGACCAGTCCCCCGTCGTAGACAAGCCGGAACGCCAAGAGCCCTGCACCACGAGCGACACGGCCCCCGACGATCACACGATCACCTCACCCTAGCCACCGGGCAGTTGCTGCGCAGGAAGTCGGCCGGTCCGACTTCCTGCGCGGCAGCTGAACTACCGGCGGCCCGGGAGGGTGAGGAACGCCAGCCCGCCCGCGAGCACCGCGAGCCCGCACCAGGACACCGCCGGCAGCCGCTCCCCCAGCGCCGCGACGCCGAGGACGGCGGCGACGGCGGGTTCGGCGAGGGTCAGCGTGGTGGCGGTCTGGGCCGAGGTGTGGCGCAGGCCGTGGCCGAAGAGCCGGTAGGCGAGGAAGGTGGTGATCACCCCGAGGTGCAGCACCACCCCCGCGCCCCGCGCCGAGGCCAGCCACTGCACCGGGCCGCCCAGCAGCACCGGCAGCACCAGCACCGCCGCCCCGCCGAACATCGCGCCCATCACCCCGCCGGACGGGTGCCCGGCCGCGATCAGCCGGCCGGCGATCAGCGAGTACACCGCGTACGAGAGCCCCGAGAGCGCCGCCAGCAGCACCCCGACGGGGTCCACCGCTGCGCCGCCACCGGCGAGTTCGGGCCCGAGCACCAGCACGGCACAACCGAGCACGGCCAGCGCCGTGGCCCCGGCCCAGCGCCCACCGGGGCGACCCTGCCGGGCGAGCCAGACGAGCAGCCCGGTGAACACCGGCGCGCTTCCCAGGGCGATCACGGTGGCCACCGCCACCCCGGTGCGGGTCACCGCCGGGTAGAAGGTGAGCGGGTACCCAGTCACCGCCACGGCCCCCACCGCCAGCAGCCACCGCTCACCCGCCCCGGACCGCCGGGGCAGCGACCAGGCGGCGCGGTCGGTGAGGAACAGCAGCAGCCCGCCGAGCACCAGCGCGGCGGAGCCGATCCCGGTCGCCGGGGCGCCGGCGGGCGCCAGCGAACTGGCGGTCCCGGTGGTGCCCCACAGCAACGCGGAGGCCAGGATCGGCAGCGAGCCGTCGACCGGGCGGCGGGTACGGCGCGCAGCAGGAATCGGGCGGGCAGGTGCAGACAAACGATTCGGCACAGTCGTGAACTTCCGTCGTCGAAGACCGTCAGAGGAACTGGTTTCGAGAACGGGCGCACGTCAGAGCCACACCAAGCTGAACCGGGGCCTCAGGGATCAAGCCACCGAAGCGCGCGCCCGATCAGGCGCTGAGCGGTGGCAGCGCGACGCGCCAGTACGAGTTCACAGGCCCGATGGTATCTGGCCTGCGCAGGAAGTCGACGGGCCCGACTTCCTCCGCAGGCCAGGACGCTTTCAGGTGGCCGGCCACTCCGTCGCCTCGCCATCGAGCAGGGCGCGAGCGGAGGCCACATCTTCCGCGAAGGCTTCATCCGGGGCGGGCGGGTTGGCCGGCGAGGGGAGGGCGAGCGTGAACCATACGGTTTTGCCGATGTAGCCCTCGCCGCGCGGGTGGGCGCCCCAGGAGGTGGCGAGGGCGGCGACGAGTTCGAGGCCCCGGCCGGACTCGTCGTCGGGGGCCGCGTGGCGGGGGACGGGGAGGTCGTCGCTGGTGTCGGAGACCTCGACGCGAAGGGTGGAGTGGGTGGGCAGGAGGAGACGGACGCCGATCAGGCGATCGCGCGGGGCGCGGGCGTGACGGCAGGCGTTGGTGACGAGTTCGCTGAGGAGGATCAGGGCGGTCTCGGTGGACTCGACGTCGATCTGCCAGTCGAAGGCCTGCCGGAGGAGCCGGATCCGGGCGCGGCTCGCACTGCGGGGGTGGCGGGGGAGCATCCACTCGACGGCGTCGACGGGCTGAGTGATCATCAGAGTCCTTGAGGGGAGAGGCAAGGAAGGCTTCACTCACAAGGACTGAGTTCGGCCATTTCACCCTTCAAGAGTCGGGAGCCAGGCATACCCTCAGTAGTCACACCGTCGGTACAGCGTGAGAGTCGACCGCTGGATGACCAGGGACGATGAGGGGGCCGGGATGACCACGCCGAAGCAGAACCCGATGGCCTGGAAGTACTGCGGCGATCAGATCAAGCGGTGGCGGGAGCAGGCCGGGGTCACGCGCGAGGAGTTGTGCAAGGCATCCTGCTACGACTACGAGAGCGTGCGGTCGATGGAGGCGGGGAGGCGGAAGCCGTCGCTCAAGTTGCTCACGGTGGCTGATGAGTTGTGCAATGCGCGGGGGATGCTGCTGGGGGCGGTCGACTACCTGAAGCCCGAGAAGTTCTCGCCCTACTCGCAGAGCTACACGCATGCCGAGCGCGAAGCGATCGCGATTCAGGTGTACACAGCTCTACTCATCCCCGGCTTGCTGCAAACCGAGGAGTACGCGCGCGAGCTGATCGGCAACACCTACCCACCGCTGGACGACGAGACCGTCGCGTCGCGCGTGTCCGGTCGGATGCAGAGGCAGGAACGACTGCGGAACTCGCCGACCACACTGTTCGGCTTCGTGATCAACGAAGCCGCATTCCGCGCAGTCGTCGGCAACAAAGGCGTCATGAAGCGCCAGCTCGAACATCTTCTAGAGGTCGGCCGACTGCGCAACGTCTCGGTCCAGGTACTCCCACTCAACCGCGCAGCCTACGCGGCCCTGGACGGGCCGATGATCCTCCTGGAGACTCCGGAGCACGAGCAATTTGCCTATGTGGAGGGCCAGAAGACAGGCATCCTCTACGCCGACGTGGCGCAGGTGAACACGCTGTCGCAGCGCCATGGCATGATCCGCACGCAGGCCCTCAGCATTGAGGAGTCGAAAGCGCTCATCAGAGAGATGGCGGAGGAGCTATGAGCACCAGTCTCCAGTGGTTCAAGTCCAGCTATAGCACTAGCGACGGAGGCGAGTGCGTCGAGGTGGCCTCCTCCCCCGCCACCATCCACGTCCGCGACTCCAAGGACAAGGCCGGCCCGACCCTCGCCTTCTCCCCCGACGCCTGGTCCGCCTTCGTCGCCTTCGCGACCGAAGCTCAAGCCGCCAAGCCCGAGTGACCCCTTAGTGGAATGGGTGGGTAACCACCTTCCAACCACCCCTGTGCGCAGCAGATATGACTAATCGTCACAACTTCACCATGGCCCGTCGCGCCGTGTAGCGTGCCCACTAACGAATCAACCCCCGGCCGGTGCTCCAACACCGAACGGGGGTCTGACCATCACGATCGAATCGAGCTCGATCCTGTGGCTACCCACGACTCTACCTTCCCCATGGCCTCGCCCGGATACGGCAAGCAGACCGCCCCGGGGGAACTCCCTCCGGCTGCCGACGACTTCACACACCTCCCGGTCCGCGAGGCGTACCTCGCCAGCCTGATCAACAACCTCCCCGATGGCGCCGCCATGGACGTCAAGACCCTCGCCGCCTACCAGCCCCTCTTCGGGCAGATGGCCGTCCGTACGGCCCTCAACAGGCTTTCCACCGCCGGTCACCTGCGCCGCGTCCGCGAGCGCGTGAGCGCCGACCGCCCCCAGTGGGTGTTCCGCACCTACTTCTCCCGGACGCCTCGCAGTGACGCCTGGTGGAATCACTTCCTCGCCACCGGCGAGGCGCGCGAGTCAACGGAAAACGCACCCGATCCCCCGGAGGAGCGAAGCGCTACCCCGCTTTCCCCGGTGTCCCCCGCTTACGCCGCCCTCGCCGGCCTCGGCGTCGCGGACACCCGCCTGGCCCTCTCCGCCGCCGACTGCGAGGCCCTCGAACCGCTCGCCGCCGAGTGGCTGGCCCGGGGCACCACCCCGGCCCTCTTCACGGCGGCCCTCACGGCAGGCCTGCCGACCCCGGTCCACAGCCCGGCGGCCTTCACCCGCCGCCGCCTGATCGACAAGATGCCCCCGGAACGCCCCACGGCCTCGCCCGTCACCCGCATCGCCGAGTGCACCGACTGCCGCACTCCCTGCCGCCCGCACGCCCTCCTCGGCGGCCTCTGCCGCGCCTGCCGCTCCCCCGACGGCATCAACCGGACCGCGCCGCCCCCGTCCCGCCTCTCCCCCATCGCCGTCCACCGCCATGCCGACCGCATCCGCCAAGAACTCAGGTGTGACAACGCCCAACCCCTTCAAGCTCGTTGACGGAGCGCCGAACCGGAGGCAGCCCCAACCGCCCCTAGACTTCCTATAAGCGCATTAGGCGAGACGCATGGCGGGTGGGCGTTGAACGAACGTGAGTGGGCCTTCTACGAGGGCGCGGACGGATCGACGCCAGTACGCAAGGAGCTAGACAGGGCTCGGCTCGCCCCTCACGAGCAGGCCAAGCTCTACGTCCTGATGCAGCGGGTCAAGGACCGGCAGACCCTGCCGGGCGACGTCAAGGATCTCGGGAACGACCTCCTTGAGGTCCGGCTCACCGGCAGCCATCGGATCTTCCGGCTCCTGTACGCCGAGGAGGCCGATGGCCTCGTACTCCTGGCACTGTCCTTCTTCCAGAAGAAGTCCCAGAAAACCCCGTCGAACGAGCGCGGCACGGCCGAGAGGCGCCTCAAGGAGTGGCGGAACCGTAACCCGAATGAGTGAAGACCCAGCCCTCGGTATCGGCTTTGGGCGATACTGTTGAAACAACGGGAGGAGGAGGGAGAGCATGGCTTCCACACTGCATGATCTACTCGGCATCGATCCGAACGCTCCCCACACCGCAGCGAGCCTGGAAGACGCC
This sequence comes from Kitasatospora sp. NPDC056531, assembly GCF_042794375.1. NCBI lineage: Bacteria > Bacillati > Actinomycetota > Actinomycetes > Kitasatosporales > Streptomycetaceae > Kitasatospora > Kitasatospora sp. NPDC056531. The sequence goes on from NZ_JBHTTU010000025.1 coordinate 74,389, forward strand.
CAGGCATACGCCGAGTTGGTGGAGACGCTGGTCGTGGCCCGCATGAAGCGCGGCCTCACCCAGCGCGAAGTCGCGCAGCGCATGGGAACGTCCCAGTCGACGATCTCCGAGTTCGAACGCGTCGGGGGCGACGCCCGCTACTCCACCTTGCAGCGCTACGCGCGGGCGGTCGGCGCCCAACTCCACAGCATGGTCGATCACACCTGCTCGGCCGTCGTGCCCGCCTGGCAACCGGCCCCCGTCGAGGTCGAGGTCCACGTGGCCGTGCGCGAGCGGGGGTCCAAGCCCCGGCCCGCGGCCTGGGGGCCGGGCAGCCAGAGGCCGGTGACCGCGTGATGGCGGGCCCGTCCACGCGAAGGCAGGTTCGGCGGTTCGCATCCCTCGACGAGATCGCCGAGGCCGCCGAACTCCTGGACGTCACGTTCCTGGAGGTCTCTGGCCGCCGCCTCTTCGATCAGCAGGAGGCGCGGCCGGAGGAGGACGGTCGGACATCGCTCCTCACATGGCTCCGCGAGGGGGACGACGGGACCGTGCTGGAGGTGCGGTGCCGCCTGGAGGTGGGCAACACCCAGGCGGACTTCGCCGTCGATGCCGTGGCCGCATTCTCCGCCGGTGGGCCGTTCGAACTGACACCGGGCCTCCAACAGCGGTTCATCGAGCAGATCGGGATCACCGTCCTCTACCCGTACCTGCGGGAGTCGCTGCACAGCACCGCGACGAGGCTCGGCGTCGACACCCCGATGCTCTCGCTGCGGAACCCCTGGCGGACGGCCGAGTAGGCCGACCGCGCCAGGGATCATGAATATTCACAGGTGGCGGCGTTAACCTATGCAAAATCTAAAGGTGAAGTAGGTTACAAACCTTGCAATCCAAGACGCCCGGTTTGCCCATATGCTGAGATTCGTGCGATAGTCAAGGCATCGACTTCGGCGGGCCCGACCTGGCACTGCCGACGCCCATCGCGCGGCACGCACCCCCTTGGCCGGCGCGATGACTTGCAGGGGCCCCCATCCGCCGGAACACGGCGAGCCCGGGGGCCCTGCGCGTATCCGGACCCGAAAGCGCGACTCAGTGCCGCTCGCGGATCCGCAGCTCGAACCAGACGCCCTTGCCGCGCGGCAGCAGGTCCGCGCCCCAGCGGTCGGCGAGGTCGTCGACGATCTTCAGCCCGCGGCCGCGCTCGTTCACCGGCCTGGCCTCGGCGAGGATCATGCAGGGCAGCGCCCGGGAGGAGTCGCGGACCTCGACCCGCAGCCATCCGGGCTTGCGGCTGACGTGGAGGCCGATGGTCCGCCCGGCGGCGTGCCGCACCGCGTTGGACACCAGCTCACTGGTGAGCAACTCCCCCGCCTCCAGGTGCTGGTGGAGCTCCCAGGACTCCAGGACGTCCAACACCAGCTTGCGGGCCACCGGGCCCGACTCCGGCCGGGACGGCAACCTCACCTCGCTCGGCGCGGACTGATCGCACAGCCTGCCCGAATACATCTCCTGCAGCTCCTCGGAACTGAGCCGCTCCAGCGCCGAGAGCGCTCCCTGGACGTCGATCCAGGGCGCTTCGGCCACCACGCCGGCCCCGGGAACCGATGACTGATCTGTTTCGCCCCAACCCGCCATGCGGACCATCATTGCGGAACGCAAGCGGCCGCGTACGGACAATGAGCAAAGGATCTCCCCAGAGTCGGCATATGCCCGGGGCAGGAAAGCGACGACCCGGGCCTGAACTCGTCAAGCCCGGGTTGACAGCAAACGGCCCCTACCTGGCGATTACCACTGGCTCCACGGCACGTTCCAGCCGCTCAGCCCGTTCGACGGGTCGAGCGTCTCCTTCTTGGTGGAGTTCTTCACGATCACCACGTCCCCGACCATCGAGCCGTCGTAGAACTTGCCCATCGAGGTGCCGTCCCCGCCGCCCTTGACGTCCTTGAGGCCCACGCAGCCGTGGCTGACGTTGTCCTCCCCGAAGGCGTCGCTCCAGTAATTGCCGTGTACGTACGTCCCGCTGGTGGTCAGCCGCATCGAGTGCGGCACCTGCAGGTCGTACGGCGAGCCGGTCATGCCGGGCAGGGTGCTGGACTGCATCCGCACCGTGCCCTCCTTGGCCATGACCACCATCGTCCCGTTCCAGGTGGGGTGTTCGGACGAGCCGGAGGTGATGTCGATGTCGCTCGACTGCCCGTCCCGGACCACCGTCATCTTGTGCGCGGCCGCGTCAACCGTCGAAACCTGGGATCGCCCGATCGTGAAGGGCTCGTCCCGGTCACTGCCGTACACCCCGGGGGCGATCTCCACGCTCTTGAGCCGGTAGTGCACCGTCACCTTGGTGCCCGGCTTCCAGTACTGCTCCGGGCGGAAGTCCAGCCGGCGGTCGTCGAACCAGTGGCCCTTGACCGCGGTGCCGTCGCTGGCCTCGAAGGTGATCCCCTTCGCGACCGCGTCCTTGTTCTTCACGTCCTTGCTGAAGTCCACCGAGACGATCATGCCGACGCCGTACGTGGCGTTGTCGTCCACGTTGTCGGAGGCCTTGGCCAGCGCCTCCGGGGTCAGCGTGGTGAAGCTGCTGTCCGCCGTGGCGACCACGCCGTCGGCGTCCGCGGCCATCGCGCTGACCTGGTAGGCGGTGCCCACCGAGAGGCCGGTGGACGGGGTCCAGCTGGAGCCGTCCGCGGCGATGGTGCCGGCGACCTCCTTGCCGGTCTTGTCGCTCACCTTGACGGTGGTGAGCTTGCCGCCGGTCGCCCCGATCTTGAGCGCGCCCGGCGCCACGTCCACCGCGCCGCTCTTCGGCTCGATGCTCACCGTGGCCGCCGAAACCTTCGGCGCCGAGCTGCTCGGAGCCGAAGCGGGCTTGGAGGCGGCCGCGCCGGCCCCCAGATCGGCCTTCGCGGCGCTCCCGCCCCCGCCACCGCCACAGGCCGCGGTCAACGCCATCGCCCCGCCGACCAGACCGGCGGCCACCACCCTGCGTATCGACCTCACGTCGACTCCCTCCCTCAGAACTCCCCGTGGACCCGACGCACCCGACGGACCGGCGGACCCGACGCACCGGCGGACCCGACCCGTATACGCGCCCGGCCACCGGAAAGGTTGCGCCATTCGAGGGGCTTCTTGCCCCGAAAACCGAGCGGCCCGAACCCCAACGGGTGAGGATCGGGCCGCTCGGCGATAAACCTGCCTGTCCTACCAGCTGGCCCAGTCGACGTTCCAGCCGCCCAGCCCGTTGGACGGCGAGACGGTCTTCTCCTTGGTGTTCACGATCTTCACGACGTCGCCGACCATCGAGTCGTTGAAGAACTTGCCCGCGACCGAGCTGTCACTGCCACCCTTCTCGTCCGCCATCGAGATGCAGCCGTGACTCTTGTTGACCTTGCCGAAGGGGGCGGGGTCGGCCCAGTAGTTGCCGTGCACGAAGGTGCCGGAGGAGGTCAGCCGCATCGCGTGCGGGACGTCCTTGATGTCGTACTCGCCGCCGAGGCCGACGGTGTGCGAGTCCATGTGGGTGACCTTGTCCTTCTCCATGATCACCATCGTCCCGCCCCAGGACGGCGTCGCGTCCGCGCCCAGGGTGACCGGCACGGTGGTGCTCTTGCCGTCCCGCTCGACGGTCATCTGGTGCGACTTGGAGTCCGCGGTGGAGATCATCGAGCGGCCGATGGTGAACGGCTCGTCCTTGTCCACGTCGCCGTAGATGCCCGGCGCGACCTCGACGCTCTTCAGCCGGTAGTGCACCGTCACCTTGGTGCCCGGCTTCCAGTAGTTCTCCGGGCGGAAGTCCAGCCGGTCGTCACCGAACCAGTGGCCCTTGACCGTGGTGCCGTCGCTGGCCTCGACGGTGATCCCCTTCACGACCGCGTCCTTGTTCTTGACGCCCTTGCTGAAGTTCACCGAGACGATCATGCCGACGCCGTAGGTGGCGCCGTCGCTGATGTTGTCGTTGGTGGAGACCTTCTTCTCCGGCGTCAGCGTGGTGAACGAGGTGGTCGACGCGGACACCAGCCCGGCGTCGTCCTTGGCCTGCGCGTTCACCTTGTACGCCATGCCGACGGCGAGCGCCGCCGAGGGCTTCCAGCCGGTGCCGTCCGGGGTGATCGCGCCCTCGACCGGCTTGCCGTTCTTGTCGGTCACCTCGACCGTGGTGAGCTTGCCGTTGGAGACGGACACCTGCAACGCGTTCGGCGCGACGTCGTGGGCGCCGTCCTTCGGCTCGACCGCGAGCTGTGCCGCCGAGGCCTTCGGCGTGGCCGCGTTGCCCCCCGGGGCGGCCGTCCCGTTCGCGTCCGCGGACGCGGTCGCGGCGGCGTCCCCTGAACTGCCGCCCTTGTCGTCGTTGCACGCCGCCGTGAGCAGCAGCACCCCACCCATGACCAACGCCATCGCAGCCCTGCGCCCGTAGCGGTTGCTGGTGCGTATCGCGGCGCCGGCCGCCTTACCCGTCTTCACGGATTCTCCCCTCCCGGTGTTCACTCTCTTGACGCGTCGAGAGCCCCCATGAGTTGCACCGGGTGCCGATCTTTCGCGCTGTTGTTCGCCCGCTCGCCTCCGGACACTGGGACCCGGCGCCGACGCGCCGGAGCAGGATAACTGGGCCGTCTGAGTGAAAGGTCAGGGGAGGTGGGTGTAACGGGGGTGAACCACGGGTGAAGACGGCCGGCGGCTAGCGCAGGGCGCTCCCGGCCACCCACTGGTCCCACGGCACGTTCCAGTCGCCCAGCCCGTTCGACGGTGGCACGAAGTCCCCGGCCGAGGCCTTCACCTCCACCACGTCCCCCGGGACGGTGTGCTCGAACAGCCAGCCCGCCGGGGTGTCCTTGCTCGTGCCGCCCTTGGCGTCGGCCAGGCCGATGCAGCCGTGGCTGGTGTTGGCGGTGCCGAACACCCCCGGGTCGGCCCAGTAGTTGCCGTGCAGGAAGGTGCCGGAGGCGGTCAGCCGCATCGCGTGCGGGACGTCCTTGATGTCGTACTCGTTGCCCATCCCGACGGTCTGCGAGTTCATCCGGGTCACCTTGTACTTCTCCGACACCACCATCACGCCCCGGTAGGTGGGGTGGTCGGGGCTGCCGCCCGACACCTTGAGCACCCGGACCACCTTGCCGCCCTGCCCGGCCCGGACGGTCAGGGTGTGCGCGTCCAGGTCGACGGTGGAGACCTGCGCCCGGCCGACGGTGAAGTGCAGGTCCCGGGTCTGGGAGCCGAACACGCCCGGCGCGCCCTGCACGTCCTTGAGCCGCAACGCCACGGTGACCTTGGTGCCGGCCGCCCAGTACTGCCGCGGGCGGACGTCCAGCCGCTGGTTGCCGAACCAGTGCGCGGCCACCGGCACCGGCGGGTCGGCGGTGACCTGGACGGCCTTCTCCACCGCGGCCCGGTCGGCGATCGGACGGCTGAAACGCAGCGAGACCGGCATCCCGACGCCGACCGTGGAGCCGTCCTCCGGGGTGAAGAAGGCGACGAAGGTGTGCGCCCGGGCGACGGTCGAGAACGCCGAGTGCTGGGCCGCCCGCTGGCCCTGGTCGTCCTCGGCGACGGCGTCCAGGGTGAAGGCGGTACCGAGCGGCAGCGGACCGTCCGGCGCCCAGGCGGCACCGTCCGGGCTGATCGTGCCGGGCAGCTCGGCGCCCCTGCCGTCGGCCAGCCGGACCGACACCAGCCGCCCCTGGGCGGCGTTCACCCGCACCGGGCCCTCCGGAGGGACGTCCTGGGCGCCGTCCGCGGGCAGCGCGGTGAGCACCGCCCGGGACGGCGGCGGGGGCGGGGTGTACGAGGCGCCGGCCGCTCCGACCGCGTCCTCGGCGGGCGCGCCCGGCGAGCCGCCGCCACCACACCCCGTGAGCAGCAGCAGGCACCAGCCCGCCACCCCCACCCGCCGCGCCCACACCTCGACTCGGCGCCGCATCCCGGGGCCTCCCACCACTCGGCTCCGCCATCCGGAGCGTCCGACGTCGGGAACAACGAGGACCGTCCCAGCGGGGACACGCCAGTCCCCCACCCCCGTGGGCGCGGGCTCCGCCCCGCGCGCCCACGCCACCCCACCCCGCACCAGCCCACCCCCAGCACCCCCACCCGCCATCCGCCGGTAAGCCCCCGTTCAGCGGCTTCCTCCCCCCGCAATCCGGGAAAGAGAAGGTGAACGGGTTCCGGGACACCCCGTTCAGGGAGGGACGGCCATGGCGTCAGGGCAGGAGCTGGAAGCCGGGGTACGGCCGGACGGCGCCCCGCACCCCGCCGAGCCACCGTGGCCCGGCAGCTGGCAGCCGCTCGGCGCCCGCTTCCGGACCGGTCAACTCGGCGGCTCGGGCACCAACTTCGCGCTCTGGGCGGCCGGCGCCGAGGCCGTCGACCTGTGCCTGTTCGACGAGGACGGCCGGGAGAGCCGGCACCGCCTGACCGAGCAGGACTTCCAGATCTGGCACGGCTTCCTGCCCGGCGTACGCCCCGGCACCCGCTACGGCTTCCGGGTGCACGGCCGCTGGGACCCGTGGACCGGCGCGCGCTGGAACCCGGCGAAGCTGCTGCTCGACCCGTACGCCCGCGCCGTCGACGGCTGTTACACCTCGCACGACGCCGCCTGCTCCGCCGTCCGCAACTGGCCGGAGGCCGACGTCGCCGACACCGTCCGGGACAACCGCGACTCCGCCCCCTACGTGCCCAGGTCCGTGGTCGTCCACGATGACGACGACTGGTACGACGACCACCGCCCGAAGACCCCGTGGGCCGAGACGGTGCTCTACGAGCTCCACGTCCGCGGCTTCACCATGCGCCACCCCGACATCCCGCCCGACCTGCGCGGCACCTACGCCGGCCTGGCCCACCCCGCCGCGATCGCCCACCTCACCCGCCTCGGCGTCACCGCCGTCGAGCTGCTGCCGGTGCACCAGTACGCCAGCGAGGACCACCTGCAGGCCCGCGGCCTGGTCAACTACTGGGGCTACAACACGATCGGCTACTTCGCCCCGCACGCCGGCTACTCCGCCTCCGGCTCGCGCGGCGGCCAGGTCGGCGAGTTCAAGCGGATGGTCCGCGCCCTGCACTCCGCCGGGATCGAGGTGATCCTCGACGTGGTGTTCAACCACACCGCCGAGGGCGCCGAACTCGGCCCGGCGCTCTCGCTGCGCGGCATCGACAACGCCGCCTACTACCGCCTCGCCCCGCACCGCCCGCGCGGCTACGCCGACTACACCGGCTGCGGCAACACCCTGGACACCCGCCGCCCGCAGGTGATCCGGCTGATCACCGACGCACTGCGCTACTGGGTCACCGAGATGGGCGTGGACGGCTTCCGCTTCGACCTCGCGGCCGCCCTGGCCCGGGGCACGGACGGGGTCGACATGGAACACCCCTTCCTCGCCGCCGTCTCCCAGGACCCCGTGCTCAGCCGGGTGAAGCTGATCGCCGAGCCCTGGGACGTCGGCCCGGGCGGCTACCAGGTCGGCGGTTTCCCCCCGCTGTGGGCCGAGTGGAACGACAAGTACCGCGACACCGTACGGGACTTCTGGCGCGGCGCCCGCCCGGACGTGCGCGAGCTCGGCTACCGGCTCTCCGGCTCCTCCGACCTCTACCAGCGCGGCGGCCGCCGCCCGTACGCCTCCGTCAACTACGTGACCGCGCACGACGGTTTCACCCTGCGGGACCTCGTCTCCTACGACCGCAAGCACAACGAGGCCAACGGCGAGGCCAACCGGGACGGCACCGACGACAACCGCTCCTGGAACCACGGCACCGAGGGCGAGACCACCGACAGCGCGGTCAACGCGCTGCGGCTGCGCCAACTGCGCAACCTGACGGCCACGGTGCTGCTCTCCGCCGGAGTCCCGATGATCACCGCCGGGGACGAGCTCGGCCGCACCCAGGGCGGCAACAACAACGCCTACTGCCAGGACGGCGAGGTCAGTTGGCTCGACTGGTCGCTGCTGGAGCAGCCCGGCTGGCGCGAGCTGTGCGACCTGACCGCCCGGCTGATCCGGCTGCGCCGCGCCCACCCTGTGCTGCGCCAACGGGCGTTCTTCTCCGGCCGGGCCGCCGCCCCCGGCGGTCAGCCCGACCTCGCCTGGTTCACCCCGCTCGGCAAGGAGATGACCGAAGCGGACTGGTTCGCCCCCACCGCCTGCCTCGGCATGCTGCTCTCCGGCAGCGCGATGTCCGAACGGGACGGCACCGGTCGGCCGACTGCGGACGACAGCTTCCTGCTGCTGCTCAACGCGGGCCGTGAACCGGTGGTGTTCACCCTGCCCGGGGAGCCCTGGGCGGCGCCGGAGGCCGCGTACGAGACAGTGGTGGACACGGTCGCCGCGGGCACGGGCGAGCCGTACCCGCGGGGCGCGGTGGCGCTGGGCGGGCGCTCGCTGCAGCTGCTGCGGGCGCCCGCCCACGTGGGGTGATCAGGCCAGGGCGTGACCGACCTCGACGTTCTCCAGGATGCCGATCGCGTCCGGCACCAACACCGCCGCCGAGTAGTAGGCGCTGACCAGGTAGGAGGCGATCGCCTTCTCGTCGATGCCCATGAAGCGCACGTTCAGGCCGGGCTCGACCTCGTCCGGGATGCCGACCTGGGTGAGGCCGACCACGCCCTGGCTGTCCTCGCCGACCCGCATCGCGATGAAGGAGCTGGTCCGGTCCTCGGTCACCGGGATCTTGTTGCACGGGAAGATCGGCACCCCGCGCCAGACCGGCCGGTGCTTGCCGAGGACGTCGACCGTGCCGGGGTAGACGCCGCGCTTGCTGCACTCCCGCTCGAAGGCCGCGATCGCCCGCGGGTGGGCGAACAGGTAGTCGGTGTCACGGCGCATGCTGAGCAGCTCGTCCAGGTCGTCCGGGGTGGGCGCGCCGGCGTGGGTCTGGATCCGCTGGTCGAAGTCGGTGTTGCCGAGCAGGCCGAACTCCGGGTTGTTGATGAGCTCGTGCTCCTGCCGCTCGCGCAGCGCCTCGACGGTCAGCCGCAGCTGCTCCTCGGTCTGGTTCATCGGCTTGTTGTAGAGGTCCGCGACCCGGGTGTGGACCTTGAGGACGGTCTGCGCGACGCTCAGCTCGTACTCGCGCGGCTCCAGCTCGTAGTCCACGAAGGTGGTGGCCAGCTCGTACTCGCCCTCGCGGCCGGCCGAGAGGTCGATCTCCGCCTCGCCGTGCGCGTTCTGCGCCTGGGCGGCGTCGGCGGCGTAGCCCAGCAGCTGCTCGCGCAGCGCCTCGGAGCGGCCGATCAGCTCCTGCAGCACCGGCCAGGACAGCGCCATCGCGACCCCGGCGGTGGTCGCCTTCACGGTGTACTGCCAGGTGCCGCCGCCGTCGGTGATCGCCTCGTCGCCGACGTGGTCGCCGTCCGCGAGCGAGCCGAGCACGGTCGGGTCACCGTACTTGCCGGTGCCGATCCGGTCGACCTTGCCGTGCGCGATCAGGAGCACCTCCTCGATCGGCGCCCCCTCCCGCACCAGGACGTCGCCCGGCGCGAAGTCCCGCTGGACGAACCGGCGGGCCAGCTCGGCCAGCACATCCTGGTCCTCGAAGCCGCGCAGCACCGGCAACTCGGCCAGCGACGGGGCGATCACCGCCACCGCGGAACCGGTCTTGGTGAAGCTCGCCCGGCCGCGCCCGGTGGCGTAGCTCAGACGGCGGTTCACCCGGTAGGTGCCCGCGCTGACCTGCACCCACGGCAGCATCTTGAGCAGCCAGCGGGATGTGATCCCCTGCATCTGCGGCTTCGACTTGGTCGTCGTCGCCAGGTTCCGCGCGGCGGTCGTGCTGAGGGAGAGCTGGGCCCGTACCTGCACGGTTGCGGAGCCGGGGCCCGGGGTGGTTTCGGTCTCGACCGTCATCTGCACACTCCTGTCACACGCGCACCAATGAACATCCGTCAGGAGGTGTCATCGGCCGATCGGCAGGGGCTCGCAAGAGGCGCGCGGCGCACTCCTCCCTGCACGAACGGCACCGCACGCCCTGAGCTCCGCCCGCGCCCCGCCCGTCCGGATGGCCGGTTCTCGCCGGGTGCCACCGACAGGGGCGAAAAACCGGATGAGAAGTGACGGACTCTCTGCCTACCCTCACCGCGATGGCCGAGAACAGACAAGACGACGCCCCCGCGACCGGAAGCCACCGCTCCACGGTCCGCTCCCTGCTGCGCCTGTGGCCCTACGCCCGGGCCGTGCGCGGCCGCCTCGCCGTCTCGGTGTCGGCCGCCTCGCTCGCCATGCTCAGCACCCTCGCCGTCCCGATGGTGCTCGGCCGGATCGTCGACGGCCCGCTCGCCTCACACGACCTGGCCGGCCTCTGGCCGCCGGTCGGCCTGCTGCTGCTCCTCGGCCTGGTCGAGTCCGCACTGTTCTACACCCGCCGGGTGGTCCTCTCCCGCCCGCTGGGCCGGCTGGAGGCCGCCATGCGCGGGGACCTCTACGCCAAGCTCCAGCGGCTGCCGGTTTCCTTCCACGACCGCTGGGGCTCCGGCCAGCTGCTCTCCAGGGCCACCACCGACATGAACGCCATGCGGCTCTTCCTGGCCTTCCCGCTGGTGTTCCTGGTCGTCAACTCGGTGACCTTCCTGGCCGGCACGGTGCTGATGTTCACCCAGGACTGGCGGCTCGCCCTGATCGTCCTGCTGCCCTCCGTGCCGCTGTTCGTACTCACCCGGCGCTTCGAGTCCGGCTACTCCGGCGCCGCCCGACTCGCCCAGGACCAGAACGGCGACCTCGCCACCGTGGTCGAGGAGTCCATCCTCGGCATCCGCATCCTCAAGGCCTTCGGCCGCCACCGCTCGATGGCCGAGCACTTCCGCGAACAGTCGCACCGGCTGCGCCGCACCGAACTGCGCAAGGCCCACCTGCTCGCCAACCTGTGGGCGGTGATCGTCGGCCTGCCGGAGATCGCCCTCGGCTGTGCCCTGGCCGCCGGCGCCTACCTGGTCGCCCACGACGAACTGAGCGCCGGCACCCTGGTCGCCTTCCTCTCCACCGCGCTCGCGCTGCGCTGGCCGGTCGAGTCGCTCGGCTGGCTGCTCGCCTACGCCAACGAGGCCGCCACCGCCACCGACCGGTTCTTCGAGGTCCTGGACGAACCCGAGACCGAGGACCCGGGCACCGCCACCCGCCTCGGCGCCCCGGACGGCATCCGCTTCACCGACGTCCGCTTCCGCTTCCCCGACGCCCCCGCCGACAGCCCCGACCTGCTGGCCGGCATCGACCTGCACGTCCGCAGCGGCGAGACGATGGCCCTGGTCGGCACCACCGGCAGCGGCAAGACGACGCTCACCGCGCTGCTCCCCCGGCTGTACGAGGCCACCGCCGGCACCATCACCCTGGACGGCCGGGACATCCGCGAGCTGCCCCGGGAGAAGCTGCGCGAACTGGTCGCGGTGGCCTTCGAGGAGCCCACCCTGTTCTCCGCCACCGTCCGGGAGAACGTGCTGATGGGCGCCCCCGGCGCGGACGAGCGGCAGCTGCGCTCGGCCCTCGCCACCGCCCAGGCCGGCTTCGTCGACCAGCTCCCGGCCGGGGTGGAGACCGAGGTCGGCGAGCAGGGCCTGAGCCTGTCCGGCGGCCAGCGCCAGCGCCTCGCGCTGGCCCGCGCGGTGGTCGGCGGCCCGGCCTTCCTGGTGCTGGACGACCCGCTCTCCGCCCTCGACGTGCACACCGAGGCCCTGGTCGAACAGGCGCTGCGCGAGGTGCTCGGCTCCACCACCGCCCTGGTGGTCGCCCACCGCCCGAGCACCGTGCTGCTCGCCGACCGGGTCGCGGTGCTCGCGGACGGCCGGATCGAAGCCGTCGGCACCCACCAGGAACTGCTGCGCGACTGCGCGCACTACCGCGAACTGATGTCGGGCGAGACCGCCCTCGGGTCGGACGGCCCCTTCGTCCCGGACAGGGAGCCCGCCCGATGACCACCACCGTCCAACCCGCCCAGCCCTCCCAGCCCGAGCCGGTCGAACCGGCCGAGCCGGTCGAGCCGGTCGAGGAGGAGCTGCCCCCGCCCCCGGCCGACGAGGAGGACATCCCCGTCCCGCCCGGCGCGCCGAGGGCGCTGCTGCGCTCGCTGCTCGGCCCGCACCGGGCCCGGATCGCCGTCGCGATGGTGGTGATCCTGGTCCAGCAGGCCGCGCTGCAGTCCGGCCCGCTGCTGGTCGCGGTGGCGATGGACCGCGGCATCCCGGCGCTGCGCGAGCACGACTCCGGCCCGCTGGTCGCGGTGGTGGCCGGCTACCTGTGCTGCACCCTGCTCAGCCCGCTGCTCCAGTGGGCGTTCATCAAGATCAGCGCCCGGGTCAACCAGGACGTCCTGCTGGAGCTGCGCGGCCGGATCTTCCAACACGCCCAGCGACTCAGTCTGGACTTCCACGAGCGCTACACCTCGGGCCGGATCATCTCCCGCGCCACCAGCGACATCGACGCGCTGCGCGAGCTGCTCTCCGAAGGGCTCCAGGAACTGCTGACCGTCTTCCTGTCGGCCTGTTACATCTCGGTGCTGCTGGTGGTGCTGGACTGGCGGCTCGGCCTGGCCTCGCTGCTCGCCTTCCTTCCGCTGGCCCTGATCGCCCGTTCCTTCCGCACCCGCTCCCGCCGGGTCTACCGCCGCTCACGGACCGCCGCGGCCTCGATGATCGTGCGCTTCACCGAGACCATGAACGGCATCCGTCCGGTGCAGGCCTTCCGCCGCGAGAAGACCAACGACGCCGCCTTCGCGGTGGTCAACTCGCAGTCCTCCACGGCCAACGCGGAGGGTTTCCTGGAGCTCGCCCGCTACGTCGGCCTCTCCCGCGCCACCGCCAACCTCTGGACCACCGGCATCGTGCTGTTCGGGGCCTACCTGGTGGTGGACGACGCGCTGGAGCTGGGCGTGCTCACCGCCTTCGTGCTCTACCTGCGCCGCCTGTTCGACCCGATCGACCAGCTGGCGATGTTCCTGAACAGCTACCAGGCCGCCGCCGCGGCGCTGGAGAAGATCGCCGGCCTGCTGGCCCACGAGCCGACCGTCGCCGAACCGGCCGCGCCGAAACGGCTCCCGCCCCGAGCCGAAGGAGGGAGTGCCGAAGCGAAGAGCGTCGGCACCGGGTCCGAGCGCCCGGAGGCGAGCGGGCGAGTCCCAGCGAGCGGGCGAGTCACAGCCCGCGAGGTCTCCTTCGAGCGGACCCGCTTCGCCTACCGCACCGGCAAGGAGGTGCTGCCGCCCTTCGACCTGCTGATCCCGGCCGGGCAGACGGTCGCGGTGGTCGGGGCGACCGGCGCGGGCAAGTCGACGGTCGCCAAGCTGCTGGCCCGCTTCTACGACCCCACCGACGGCCGGATCCGGCTGGACGGGGTGGACCTGCGCGACCTCGCCACCCCCGAGCTGCGGCGCGCAGTGGTGATGGTGACCCAGGAGTCCTTCCTGTTCTCCGGCACCGTCGCGGAGAACATCGCGATCGGCCGCCCCGGCGCCACCCGCGCGGAGGTCGAGCAGGCCGCCCGCGACATCGGCGCCCACGCGTTCATCACCGCGCTCCCGGACGGCTTCGACACCGACGTGCGCAAGCGCGGCGGCCGGATCTCCGCCGGCCAGCGCCAGCTGGTCGCCTTCGCCCGCGCCCTGCTGGCCGACCCGGCCGTGCTGATCCTGGACGAGGCCACCAGCTCCCTGGACGTCCCCGGCGAGCAGGCGGTCCAGCGGGCGATGCGCACCGTGCTGGCCGGCCGGACGGCGGTGATCATCGCGCACCGGCTCTCCACGGTGGAGATCGCCGACCGCGTCCTGGTGATGGACCAGGGCCGGATCGTCGAGGACGGCTCCCCGCAGGACCTGATCGACGGCTCCGGCCGCTTCGCCGCCCTCCACCGGGCCTGGCGGGACAGCCTCGTCTAGGAGGCCCACAGTTGTGGCCGGGCCGGGGGGGCGTTCCGGACCCGGCCCGGTAGCCCAGCCCCCTCAGGGACGCCCATCCCCCCCCCCCAACAAATCGGTGTTGCTGTCCTGACGAAGACGGGTGGGAGCGAAGAGAACC
>NZ_JBHTTU010000025.1:88346-105790 GCF_042794375.1 Kitasatospora sp. NPDC056531
ACCGTTCCTTCTAGGCACGTCCTTGTCAGGCGGCCCCCCGTTTTGCCCCCCTGGGACTCCCCCCCCCCCCCCCCCCCGGGCCGCTCGGCCCCTGCGGGCACGTCAGTCCACCGTCACCGCGAAGTCGGTGTGCCGGTCCGGCGAGGGACGGTGTAGGTCAGGGTGACCGGCGGGTCCGCCGACTCCACCGCGCCCGGCGAGGGGAAGCGCACGACCACCAGGAGTTCGCCGCCCGACACCCCGGGCAAGCGGACGGCTGCCGTCCGTAGCACACCGGACGGCAGCCGCAGCGGGCGGTGTCGGCGCCCGCGGGTGTCAGCGCAGCAGCCCCGCGTCCATCCCCGCCGACTCCGCCGGGAGGGCGACCAGCCCCAGCTCGGCCGGGGAGGCCAGCCGGGGGTGGGCGGGCAGCACCCGGACGGTGTAACCGAACGGACCGGTGCGGCCGAGCTCCAGCGAGCCCTCGTAGCGGGTGCGGCCGTCCAGGTCCGGACCGCCGACCGGCTTGAGGGCGAGCACCGAGGCGTCCGAGATGCCGTCGGTCTCGTCCACCCGGCCGGAGACCACCTGCACCTCGACGTCGCCCGGTTCCAGCGACCCGAGCGCGACCTGCACCCGCAGCGCCAGCGAGCTGCCCAGCTCCTGGGCCTCGGCCGGGCAGTCGGCCTCGACGTGCTCGACCCGCACGACCGGCCAGCCGTCCCGGACCTTCGCCTTCCACAGCGCCAGCTCACGGGCGGCGGTGAACCGCCCGCTCGCCTCCGGGCGCTCGGACCCGGCGCCGACGCTCCCTTCGGGCGGGAGCTCCACCCTCAGCTCCCGCTCGGCCAGCGCCGCCGGGGCGTACAGCCGCTCGACGTACTCGCGCACCATCCGCCCGGCCAGCACCTTGGGCCCGAGGGTGACCAGGGTGTGCCGGACCATGGCGATCCAGCGGTGCGGCAGCCCGTCCGTGCCCCGGTCGTAGAACCGGGCGGCGACCTGCTCCTCGATCAGGTCGTACAGCGCGGCGGCCTCGATGTCGTCGCGCCGCTCGGCCTCGCTGCTCTCCGGGTCGAGCACGCCGGCGGCCTCGTCGGCGGTGGGGATCGCCCAGCCGTTCTGGCCGTCGTACCACTCGTCCCACCAGCCGTCCAGGACGGACAGGTTGAGGCAGCCGTTGAGCGCGGCCTTCATCCCGGAGGTGCCGCAGGCCTCCAGCGGGCGCAGCGGGTTGTTCAGCCAGACGTCGCAGCCCGGGTAGAGGTGCCGGGCCATCGCCATGTCGTAGTCCGGCAGGAAGACGATCCGGTGCCGCACCGTCGGGTCGTCGGCGAAGGCGACCATCTGCTGGATCAGCCGCTTGCCGCCGTCGTCGGCCGGGTGGGCCTTGCCGGCCACCACGATCTGCACCGGCCGGGTGGGGTGCAGCAGCAGGCCGCGCAGCCGGTCCGGGTCGCGCAGCATCAGGGTGAGCCGCTTGTACGAGGGCACCCGGCGGGCGAAGCCGATGGTGAGCACGTCGGGGTCGAGCACCGAGGAGACCCAGCCGAGTTCGGCCTCGCCGGCCCCGCGCTGGCGCCAGGAGGCGCGCAGCCGGCGGCGGGCCTCGTCCACCAGCTGGGCCCGCAGGCTGCGGCGCAGGTCCCAGATCTCGGTGTTGCCGATCCGCTCCAGGCCGGTCCAACGCTGGGTCTCGCCGGTGGTCATCGCCTCCTCGGCGCGGTCGACGCCGATCTCGGCGGTGCCGAGGCGGACCACGGCCGGGTCGATCCAGGTGGCGGCGTGGACGCCGTTGGTGACCGAGGTGATCGGCACCTCGGCGGGGTCGAAGCCGGGCCAGAGGCCGTTGAACATCGAGCGGCTGACCTCGCCGTGCAGGGTGGAGACCCCGTTGGCGCGCTGGGCGAGCCGCAGGCCCATGGCGGCCATGTTGAACAGCTTCGGGTCCCCGCCGTGCCAGGTCTCGGCGCCGAGCCCGAGCACCGACTCGACCGGGACGCCGGGCAGCGCGACGTCGCCGCCGAAGTGGCGGGCGACCAGCTCGCGGTCGAAGCGGTCGATGCCGGCCGGGACGGGGGTGTGGGTGGTGAACAGGGTGCCGGCCCGGACGGACTCCAGGGCGGCGGCGAAGTCCAGGCCCGCGGTGTCGGTTCCGGCTGGGCCGGCGGCGACCAGTTCGCGGATCCGTTCGACGCCGAGGAAGCCGGCGTGGCCCTCGTTGGTGTGGAAGACCTCGGGGGCGGGGTGCCCGGTGAGCCGGCAGTAGGCGCGTACGGCCCGGACACCGCCGATGCCGAGCAGCATCTCCTGGAGCAGCCGGTGCTCGCTGCCGCCGCCGTAGAGCCGGTCGGTGACGTCCCGTTCGGCGGGTGAGTTGGTCTCGATGTCGGAGTCGAGCAGCAGCAGCGGGACCCGCCCGACCTGGGCCTTCCAGATGTGGGCGGCCAGGGTGCGGCCGCCGGGCAGGGCGAGGTCGACCCGGCAGGGGGTGCCGTCGGGCTCGCGGAGCAGGCTGACGGCGAGCTCGTCCGGGTCCAGCAGCGGGTAGCGCTCCTGCTGCCAGCCGTCCCGGTTGAGCGACTGGCGGAAGTAGCCGTGCCGGTAGAACAGCCCGACGCCGATGATCGGCACGCCGAGGTCGCTGGCCGCCTTGAGGTGGTCGCCGGCCAGGATGCCGAGGCCGCCGGAGTACTGGGGCAGTGTGGCGGCGATGCCGTACTCGGGCGAGAAGTAGGCGATCGCGGCGGGTGGCGGAGTGGCCCCGGCCTCCAGCTGGGTCTGGTACCAGCGCGGCCCGGTGAGGTACTCGCGCAGGTCGTCGGCGAGGTCGCCGAGTCTGCGCAGGAACCGCCGGTCGGCGGCGAGCGCGGCGAGCCGGACGGCCGGGACCTCCCCGAGCAGCCGCACCGGGTCCTCGCCGGTCGCGGCCCAGACCTCCGGGTCCACGGACCGGAAGAGGTCCCTGGTCTCGGGGTGCCAGGACCAGCGCAGGTTGAGGGCCAGCTCGTGCAACGGCTGGAGTTGTTCGGGCAGGACGGTGCGGACGGTGAATCTGCGGATTGCCTTCACAGGCGTGAAGCGTAGCCTTCGAGGTCGCCATGACAGTGGCTCAAGTGGGCTATTGGGCATCCGTTCGGCCTATTGATGAGATCGCATTCGGCGCATTGGTCTGCACGGGGGGCGCGCGAGGCGCACATTCCGGGGCGTCGCGCTACCAATGCATGAACTCTGCGGAACAGATCCATTTCCGGCTGCTCATCTACTCCGGACAAGCCCGAAACTACTGTCGTACCGCTGCGAAAACCTTGTCCCCGATGCGAGGATGACCGAAGGTCGTGGATGCTGCGGGGGCGCCTCCCGTCGCCGTGAAGCAGCACGTCCGAATCCTTTTCGCGTTGATCGTTCCCCTTCTCCCTTAGCCCGTTCGGCGCGCCCCGCGCACCGACGCGTGTCCTCGACACCGGTCCGCTCGTTCACGGGTCGACCGAGCCGCCAGGGGCGTGCCCCCCGGAGGCGTGCGCCGGGACACGCGCGGGCTCCGGGGCGTCCAGCCACCGCCACGGCGGGCGCCGGGCAGGTTGCCGGGGACAGCGGCGCGGGCAGGCTCCGGTCGCACGTCCTCCCCACCCAGCAGTCCTCCCGGCACTCCCCTGGCCCGACCCCTCGGCCCGCGGGAGCTGCCGCCGATCTCGGGCAGGAGTTTGGCATGCACGGCGACACGCGGGACCAGTCCACACCGGTGGCCGAAACCCTCGACGCAGCGGTCGCGGAATCCGCCGCGCGGATGGATTCTGACACTCGGACAGACCCGGCGATGCCGTCGCCCAGGGTGTCCGGGGCGGACCGGACCGAATCCTCCGAATCCCCGGCCTCCACAGCACAGCCCTCCGCAGCGACCCGACAACCCGGGGTCGAGGAGGGCCGGACCGCGGCACCGCGCAGGCGCACCACCACCACGCGCCGCACCACCGCCGCCGCGACGGCCACCACCCGTCCGGCCGCCGACCCCGGGGCCGGCGCCCCGACCGCTGCCGCCGCGACCGCCCCTGCCCGCAGGAGCGGCGCGAAGGGCGCGGCCAAGAGCCCCACCAAGAGCACGACCAAGACCGCCACCAAGCCCTCCGCCCGCAAGACGACAGAGAGCGACACCGTGATCGGCCGCATCCCCGTCCTGGACGTCAGCCCCACCGTCGACGCCGGCCGCCGCCCGGCCAAGGCCGTCGTCGGCGAGACCTTCGCGGTCACCGCGACCGTCTTCCGCGAGGGCCACGACGCCGTCAACGCCAACGTGGTGCTGCGCGACCCGCGCGGCCGCAGCGGCCCGTGGACGCCGATGCGCGAGCTCGCCGAGGGCACCGACCGCTGGGGCGCGTACGTCACCCCGACCGCGCCCGGCCGCTGGTCGTACCTGGTGGAGGCGTGGAGCGACCCGATCGCCACCTGGCGCAAGGCCGCCTCGATCAAGCTGCCGGCCGGGATCGACACCGCGCTGGTGCTGGAGGAGGGCGCCCGGCTGCTGGAGCAGGCCGCCGCCGGGGTGCCGAAGAAGGAGGGCCGGGCGCACGTGCTGGCCGCCGCCGACGCGCTGCGCGACCCGGGGCTGCCGCCGCTGTCCCGGCTGGCCGCCGCGCTCGCCCCCGAGGTGCTGGAGCTGCTGGCCCGCTACCCGCTGCGCGAGCTGCTCACCGCCTCCCGTCCGCTGCCGCTCCAGGTGGACCGCGAGCGCGCGCTGTTCGGCTCCTGGTACGAGTTCTTCCCCCGTTCGGAGGGCGCGGTGGTGGACCCGAACGGGGTCGAGCCGCCGCTCTCGGGCACCCTGCGCAGCGCCGCCGAGCGGCTGCCGGCGGTGGCCGCGATGGACTTCGACGTGGTCTACCTGCCGCCGGTGCACCCGATCGGACGAGCCTTCCGCAAGGGCCCGGACAACACCCTGACGGCCGGTCCGCACGACGTCGGCTCACCCTGGGCGATCGGCTCGCCCGAGGGCGGCCACGACGCGGTCCACCCGGACCTCGGCACGATCGAGGACTTCGACCACTTCGTCGCCGAGGCCCGGGCCCTGCGCCTGGAGGTGGCGCTGGACTTCGCCCTCCAGTGCTCCCCGGACCACCCGTGGGTGAACAAGCATCCGGAATGGTTCAGCCACCGCGCGGACGGCACCATCGCGTACGCCGAGAACCCACCGAAGAAGTATCAGGACATCTATCCGATCAACTTCGATCAGGACATGGATGGAATCGTCAAGGAAACCATCCGAACCCTCCGGTTCTGGATGTCCCACGGCGTCCGGATCTTCCGGGTCGACAACCCCCACACCAAGCCGGTGGTGTTCTGGGAGACGGTGCTCGGCGACATCGCCCGCACCGACCCGGATGTCGTGTTCCTGGCAGAGGCATTCACCCGCCCGGCGATGATGCACACCCTCGCGAAGATCGGCTTCCACCAGTCGTACACGTACTTCACCTGGCGCAACACCAAAACCGAACTCACCGAGTACCTCACCGAACTCACCGGTGAAACGGCGGCGTACATGCGCCCCAACTTCTTCGCCAACACCCCGGACATCCTGCACGCCTTCCTCCAGCACGGCGGCCGCGCCGCCTTCGCGATCCGCGCGGTGCTCGCCGCCACCCTCTCCCCCAGCTACGGCGTCTACGCCGGCTACGAGCTGTACGAGAACGAGCCGGCCCACCCGGGCTCCGAGGAGTACCTGCACTCGGAGAAGTACGAGCTGCGCCCGCGCGACTGGAACCGCACCGACACCCTCGCCCCGCTGCTCACCGTGCTGAACCGGCTGCGCCGGCGCCACCCCGCCCTGCAGCAGCTGCGCGACCTGCGCTTCCACCACACCGACAACGAACAGGTGCTCGCCTACTCCAAGACCGCGACCACCCCCGAGGGCCTGACCGACCACGTGATCACGGTGGTCAACCTCGACCCGCACCACGTCCAGGAGGCCACCGTCACGCTCGACGGCGACGGCCCGTTCGCGGTGCACGACGAGCTCACCGGCGCCGTCTACACCTGGGGCCGGCACAACTACGTCCGGCTCGATCCCTCAGCCGAGCCGGCTCACCTCCTCACGGTTCGGAGGAACCCAGCGTGACAGTGAACGAGCCCGTCCCCGACACCTTCCCCGAGACCTCGAAGAAGAACCTGGACCCGGAGTGGTTCAAGCGTGCGGTCTTCTACGAGGTGCTGGTGCGGTCCTTCCAGGACAGCAACGGCGACGGGGTCGGGGACCTCAAGGGGCTCACCGCCAGGCTCGACTACCTCCAGTGGCTCGGCATCGACTGCCTCTGGCTCCCGCCGTTCTTCGCCTCGCCGCTGCGCGACGGCGGGTACGACGTGGCCGACTACAAGTCGGTGCTGCCGGAGTTCGGCGACGTCGCCGACTTCATGGAGTTCGTCGACGCCGCGCACGCCCGCGGCATGCGCGTGATCATCGACTTCGTCATGAACCACACCAGCGACCAGCATCCGTGGTTCCAGGCCTCCCGCGCGGACCCGGACGGGCCGTACGGCGACTTCTACATGTGGGCCGACGACGACAAGCAGTACCCGGACGCCCGGATCATCTTCGTCGACACCGAGACCTCCAACTGGACCTACGACCCGGTCCGCAAGCAGTACTACTGGCACCGGTTCTTCTCGCACCAGCCGGACCTCAACTACGACAACCCCCGGGTCCAGGACGAGATGGTCGCCGGGCTGCGGTTCTGGCTGGACCTCGGCATCGACGGCTTCCGGCTGGACGCGGTGCCGTACCTGTTCGCCCGCGAGGGCACCAACTGCGAGAACCTGCCGGAGACCCACGAGTTCCTCAGGCGGGTCCGCAAGGAGATCGACGCCGACTACCCGGACACCGTGCTGCTCGCCGAGGCCAACCAGTGGCCGGAGGACGTGGTCGACTACTTCGGCGACTTCACCGGGGGCGGCGACGAGTGCCACATGGCGTTCCACTTCCCGGTGATGCCGCGGATCTTCATGGCGGTGCGCCGGGAGTCCCGCTACCCGGTGTCCGAGATCCTCGCCAAGACCCCGCAGATCCCCGCCGGCTGCCAGTGGGGCATCTTCCTGCGCAACCACGACGAGCTGACCCTGGAGATGGTCACCGACGAGGAGCGCGACTACATGTACGCGGAGTACGCCAAGGACCCCCGGATGCGCGCCAACGTGGGCATCCGGCGCCGGCTCGCCCCGCTGCTGGAGAACGACCGCAACCAGATCGAGCTGTTCACCGCCCTGCTGCTCTCCCTGCCCGGCTCGCCGGTGCTCTACTACGGGGACGAGATCGGCATGGGCGACAACATCTGGCTGGGCGACCGGGATGGCGTGCGCACGCCGATGCAGTGGACCCCGGACCGCAACGCGGGTTTCTCCTCGGCCGACCCGGGCAGGCTCAGTCTGCCGCCCATCATGGACCCGGTGTACGGCTACCAGGTGACCAACGTCGAGGCACAGCAGAGCAGTTCGAGTTCGCTGCTGCACTGGACGCGTCGCATGATCGAGATCCGCAAGCTCAATCCGGCGTTCGGCCTCGGCACCTACACCGAACTGCCGTCCAGCAACCCCGCCGTGCTGGCCTTCGTGCGCGAGTACGAGGGGGACCTGGTCATGTGCGTGAACAACTTCTCGCGGTTCGCGCAGCCGACCGAGCTGGACCTGCGGCAGTACGGCGGGCGGTACCCGGTCGAGCTGATCGGCGGGGTGCGCTTCCCGTCGATCGGTGAGTGGCCCTACCTGCTCACGCTGGCCGGGCACGGCTTCTACTGGTTCCAGCTCCGGCAGCCCCCGCGCCTGAGCGGGACCAGGCGGCCGAAGTAACGATCCGCCGCGCTCCACGGCACCCCGGTCCGCACAGCACCACCTGACCCTCCGGGGGCGCGAGTTGAACCCCCGCGCCCCCGGAGTTCTCTGCACCACCGCGTACGGAGAACAGCCCAACGGCCACCCACACGAAGGCGTGACACCCGAGCCGTGCTCGCGTGCCGCGACCGCCGCGCCGCCGAAATCCGGAAGACTGACGGACCCGGCCACGACCCGTCGGGCAGTCCGCGTGCTTCCGGGGAAAGGGAGTCATGTCCGAAACCTCCCGTTCTCAAGCCCATGTGCAGCACGACGCCCCGGCCGGTTCCGCCGCGCCGGCGGGCGTGCGGGGCACCGGGCCCCGGAGAACCGCCCTGGGGGTCAGCGAGCTCGTCCAGGCGGCCCTGCCGCTGATCGCCGAGTGGCTCCCCACCCAGCGCTGGTACGCCGGGAAGGGACGGCCCATCACCGGGCTCACCCCGGTGGTCGGAACCCCGCTCCAGGTCGGCGACCCGGCCCTGCTGCACCTGCTGCTACGGGTCGAACACGCCACCACGGCCGGCGCCCCGCACGGCGACATCTACCAACTCCTGCTCGGCATCCGCTCGCAGGGCCCCACGGGCATCGAGCCCAGCGCGGTGCTCGGCCGGCTCAGCCAGGGCCCCTACGACGGCGCCACCCTCTACGACGCGGTGCACGACCCCGAGCTCACCGGCCGCCTGCTGGAACACCTGGCCACCGGCGACCGCTTCGGCTCGCTGTCCTTCCGCCGCACCCCCGGCTCCGGACTGCCCGCCGACATCCCCGGCCGCGCCTCCACCGCCGAGCAGTCCAACAGCTCGGTCATCTACGGCACCTCCTACATCCTCAAGCTGTTCCGCCGCATCCACCCCGGCACCAACCCCGACCTGGAGCTCTCGCTCGCGCTCTCCCGGGCCGGCTCCACCCGCATCCCCCGGGTCGCCGCCTGGTTCGAGAGCCGGATGGAACGCGCCGAGCCCGCCACCCTCGGGCTGCTGCAGCGCTACCTGCCGGACGCCGAGGACGGCTGGGAACTCGCCCTCGACCAGGTCGGCCGGCTCAAGGGCGACCGCTCCCCCGGCAACTTCGCCATCGAGGCCCACCGGCTCGGCCGGGCCACCGCCGAGGTGCACCGGGTACTGGCCCGCTCGATGCCGGTCGCCCGGCTCGACCGCACCCAGACCGGACGGCTCGCCACCGCGATGGCCGACCGGCTGGACAGCGCCGTCGCCGCCGTCCCCGGACTGCTGCGCTTCCGGGCCACCCTGCGCACCGCCTTCCAGCAGCTCGCCGACGCCCACCCGGACGGCCTGCCGGTCCAGCGCATCCACGGCGACCTGCACCTCGGGCAGGCCATGCGCACCCCGCACGGCTGGGTGCTGCTGGACTTCGAGGGCGAGCCGGCCAAGTCCGTCAACGAGCGCCGCGAGCCGCAGCCGGCCCTGCGCGACGTCGCCGCGATGCTGCGCTCCTTCGACTACGCGGCCGCCCACCTGCTGGCCGGCGGCCCGGTCGACCCGGAGCTGGCCCACCTCGCCGCCGCCTGGGCCCAGCGCAACCGCACCGCCTTCTGCGCCGGCTACACCGCCGGGGGCGGCGCCGACCCGGCGGCCTCGCCGGAGCTGATGCGGGCGCTGGAGATCGACAAGGCGGTGTACGAGGTGGTGTACGAAGCCCGGCACCGGCCCAGCTGGCTGCCGATCCCCCTGGCCGCGATCAACCGGCTCGCCCTCTCCGTCTGACCCCGCCCTCCCCGTCCCGCCCGCCACGAGTTCGCCCACCCCCCGCCGCAGGAGGACCACGCCGTGACGCCGCTCGACCCGACCGGCCGCCCCACCCGCCCCGTTCCGGCCACCTTCTCGGCCGGGGCCCCCGACACGCCCCGAGCCGAAGGGCGCGCCGGTGCCGAAAGCGAGGAGCGACAAGCGACCGACGAAGGAGGGAGTGCCGGAGCGAGGAACGTCGGCACCGGGTCAGAGCGCCCGGAGGCGAGCGGGCGGGTCACACCACCCGAGGCCCCCCTCGTGACGGATCCTCCGACGGACCTTCCGACGGGCGCCCTGCGCCTCCCCGAGGCACCGCTGCCGCCGGCCGAGGTGGAGCGGCTGGTGGGCGGGCAGCACCACGACCCGCACGCGCTGCTCGGCGCGCACCCGGTGCACGGCGGGACGGCGATCCGGGTGCTGCGCCCGTTCGCCGAGCGCGTGGTGGTGGAGACCGCCCAGGGCCCGGCCGAACTCACCCACCAGCAGGGCGGGTTGTTCACCGGCCTACTGGTGGGCGGCGAACTCCCGGACTACACCCTGCTGGTGACCTACCCCGGCGGCGAGCCGCTGCGCCAGCACGACGGCTACCGCACCCCGCCCACCCTCGGCGAGCTCGACCTGCACCTGATCTCCGAGGGCCGGCACGAGCAGCTGTGGCAGGCGCTCGGCTCGCACGTGCGCACCGTCGGCGGCGTCCCCGGCACCGCCTTCGCGGTCTGGGCGCCGAACGCCGCCGGGGTCCGGCTGATCGGCGACTTCAACCACTGGGACGGCACCGGCCACCCCATGCGCTCGCTCGGCTCCTCCGGGATCTGGGAGCTGTTCGTCCCCGGCCTCGCCGAGGGCACCACGTACAAGTACGAGATCCACACCCGGCAGGGCTGGGTGCTCGACAAGGCCGACCCGCTGGCCCGGGCCGCCCAGTGCCCGCCCGGCACCGCCTCGGTGGTCACCTCCTCCGCGTACGCGTGGCAGGACGGCGAGTGGATGGCCCGCCGGGCCCGCGCCGCGCACCACCGCGCGCCGATGTCGGTGTACGAGCTGCACCTGGCCTCCTGGCGGCCCGAGCTCACCACCTACCGCGAGATCGCCGAGGAACTGCCGCGCTACATCAAGGAGTTGAACTTCACCCACGTGGAGTTCATGCCGGTGATGGAGCACCCCTTCGGCGGCTCCTGGGGCTACCAGGTCTCCGGCTACTACGCCCCCACCGCCCGGCTCGGCGGCCCCGACGACTTCCGGTACCTGGTGGACACCCTGCAC
The DNA here is from genome assembly GCF_042794375.1 of Kitasatospora sp. NPDC056531. Lineage (NCBI taxonomy): Bacteria > Bacillati > Actinomycetota > Actinomycetes > Kitasatosporales > Streptomycetaceae > Kitasatospora > Kitasatospora sp. NPDC056531. Next base: position 99,188 of record NZ_JBHTTU010000025.1, read on the forward strand.
CGCCACGGCATCGGCGTGATCGTCGACTGGGTGCCCGCGCACTTCCCCAAGGACGACTTCGCGCTCGCCCGCTTCGACGGCGAGCCGCTGTACGAGCCGGCCGACCCGCTGCGCGCCGAGCACCCGGACTGGGGGACGCTGGAGTTCGACTACGGCCGCAAGGAGGTGCGCAACTTCCTGGTCGCCAACGCCGTCTACTGGTGCGAGGAGTTCCACGTCGACGGCCTGCGGGTGGACGCGGTCGCCTCGATGCTCTACCTCGACTACTCCCGCGAGGGCGGCGACTGGACGCCCAACCAGTACGGCGGCCGGGAGAACCTGGACGCGGCCGCGTTCCTCCAGGAGATGAACGCGACCGTCTACCGCCGCTGCCCCGGCGTACTCACCGTCGCCGAGGAGTCCACCGCCTGGGACGGCGTCACCCGGCCCACCGACGCCGGAGGCCTCGGCTTCGGACTGAAGTGGAACATGGGCTGGATGCACGACTCGCTGGTCTACATGTCCAAGGAGCCGGTGCACCGCAAGTACCACCACAACGAGATCACCTTCTCGATGGTGTACGCCTACTCCGAGAACTACATCCTGCCGATCTCGCACGACGAGGTCGTCCACGGCAAGCAGGCCCTGGTCTCCAAGATGCCCGGCGACTGGTGGCAGCAGCGCGCCAACCACCGCGCCTACCTGGGCTTCATGTGGTCCCACCCGGGCAAGCAACTGCTGTTCATGGGACAGGAGTTCGCCCAGGGCGCGGAATGGCACCACGAGCAGGGCCCGCAGTGGTGGGTGCTCGACGAGAAGTGGCCGGCGCACCGGGAGCACCTGGGCGCGCGCCGCCTGGTCCGCGACCTCAACCGGATCTACCGGGACACCCCCGCCCTCTGGGAGCTCGACACCACCCCGGACGGCTTCCGCTGGCTGGACGGCGGCGCCGCCGAGGACAACCTGCTCTCCTTCGTCCGCTTCGCCGCCGACGGCACTCCGCTGGTCGCCGTCTGCAACTTCTCCCCCGTCGTCCGGCACGGCCACCGGGTCGGCCTGCCCGCCCTGGACGGCCGCGAGCAGCTCTGGGAGGAGGTGCTGAACACCGACGCCGAGACCTACGGCGGCAGCGGCATCGGCAACTCCCACCCGGTCAAGGCCGAGCCGGCCGAGTGGAACGGCCAGCCCCGCTCCGCCGAACTGGTCCTCCCCCCGCTCGCCACCATCTGGCTCCGCCCGGCACGCTGACCCCCGTCCCTCCGGGCGCCCCTCCCGCAGGCGCCCGGGGGCGAGCCGGGCCAAGCCTCCGACCCTTGCCGCCCCGGGCGCCCTCTGCTCGCGGACGGCTGTTCGGGGTGCGAAGGTATGGTCGAGACGACCACCTTCCGAGACGACGGGACGGAGACACCCACGTGGCGCGCAGCGTGTACGTGACCGGCATCGACCGGGGGGACGGCCGACAGGCGGTCGAACTCGGGGTCATGGAACTGCTCACCCGCCAGGTGGACCGGGTCGGGGTGTTCCGTCCGCTGGTGCACGCGGCCGCCCCCGGCGAGTCGGGCTCGGACCACGTGGTCGAGCTGCTGCGCGGCCGCTACCGGATCGAGCTGCCCGGCTCCGAGCTGTACGGGCTCACCTACGAGGAGGCCGCCGCGCTGCAGGCCGCCCGGGGGCAGGACGAGCTGGTCTCCACCCTGGTCGACCGCTTCCGCGCGCTGGAGCGGCGCTGCCAGGCCGTCCTGGTACTCGGCACCGACTTCGCCGACACCAACATCCCGGACGAACTGGCCTTCAACGCCCGCCTCGCCAACGAGTTCGGCGCTGCCGTGCTGCCGGTGGTCGGCGGCCAGGGCAAGGACCCGGAGGCCGTGATCACCGAGGTCCTGGGCGCCCACCGGGCGTACACCGACCTCGGCTGCGAGACCCTGGCCGTGATCGCCAACCGGACCGCCCCGAGCGCCAAGCAGCGGATCCAGCGCACCCTCACCGACAAGCTGCCGATCCCCGCCTACGTCATCCCGGAGGAGCCGGCGCTGGCCGCGCCGACCGTCGCCCAGCTGGTCGAGGCGACCGGGGCCGAGGTGCTGCTCGGCGACGCCGCGGGCCTGGCCCGGGACGTGCGCGGCTTCGTCTTCGGCGGCGCCATGCTGCCCACCTTCCTGGACGCGCTGACCGAGGGCGCCCTGGTGGTCACCCCCGGGGACCGCGCCGACCTGGTGGTCGGCTCGCTGGCCGCCCACGCGGCCGGCGCCCCGCCGATCGCCGGCGTGCTGCTGACCCTCGGCCAGCACCCCGGCCCCAACGTCATGGCGCTGGCTGCCCGACTCGCCCCCGGCACCCCGGTCGCGGTCGTCCCCGAGGGCAGCTGGCCCACCGCCGCCACCCTGACCCACCTGGAGGGCAAGCTCACCGCGGCCAGCCCCCGGAAGGCCGAGACCGCCCTCGGCCTGTTCGAACTGCACGTCGACACCGCCGAGTTGACGAACCGGATCGAGGTCGACCGGTCCGAGCGGGTCACCCCGATGATGTTCGAGCACGAGCTGCTGGAGCGCGCCCGGGCCGGCCGCCGGCACGTCGTCCTGCCCGAGGGAGCCGAGGAGCGGGTGCTGCGCGCGGCCGAGATCCTGCTGCGCCGCAACATCTGCGACCTCACCCTGCTCGGCGAGATCGACGCGGTGCGCCGCAAGGCCGCGAGCCTGGGCATCGACCTGCCGCAGGCCGGGGGAGAGCCGGACACCGACCGCGCCCAGCTCCGGATCGTCGACCCGGCCACCAGCCCGCTGCGCCGGCAGTTCGCCGAGCTGTACGCCCGGCTGCGCGCCCACAAGGGGATGACCGTCGAACTGGCCCTGGACGTGGTCACCGACGTCTCCTACTTCGGCACCCTGATGGTCCAGGAGGGCATCGCCGACGGCATGGTCTCCGGCGCGGTGCACTCCACCGCGGCGACCATCCGGCCCGCCTTCGAGGTGATCAAGACCTCGCCGGGCGCCTCGATCGTCTCCTCAGTCTTCTTCATGTGCCTGGCCGACAAGGTGCTGGTGTACGGCGACTGCGCGGTCAACCCCGACCCGGACGCCCAGCAGCTGGCCGACATCGCGATCCAGTCCGCCGCCACCGCCGCCCAGTTCGGGGTGGAGCCGCGGGTCGCGATGCTCTCCTACTCCACCGGCACCTCCGGCTCGGGCGCGGACGTCGACAAGGTCCGCAAGGCCACCGAGCTGGTCCGCGAGCTGCGCCCGGACATCCTGGTCGAGGGCCCGATCCAGTACGACGCGGCGGTGGACGAGCTCGTCGCCGCCACCAAGCTGCCGGGCTCGCCGGTGGCCGGGCGGGCGACCGTGCTGATCTTCCCGGACCTCAACACCGGCAACAACACCTACAAGGCCGTCCAGCGCTCGGCCGGCGCGGTCGCGGTCGGCCCGGTGCTGCAGGGGCTGCGCAAGCCCGTCAACGACCTCTCGCGCGGGGCGCTGGTGCAGGACATCGTCAACACCGTCGCGATCACCGCCATCCAGTCCCAGGACGACAAGGAGCCTGCCGCATGAGCGAGCGCAGCGAGGTGGGCGCGTGAGCGAGCGCAGCGAGCGAACCACCAGAAGGTGCGTGTTTCGCGAAGCGACCGCCGAGCGCAGCGAGGTGGGCACGTGAGCGAGCGCAGCGAGCGAACCATCAGAAGGTGCGTGTTTCGCGAAGCGACCGCCGAGCGCAGCGAGGTGGGCGCATGAGTGAAGGAACGCGAGTTCTGGTTCTCAACGCCGGCTCCTCGTCGGTGAAGTACCAGCTGATCGACATGCTGGACGGCGCCAAGCTGGCCTCCGGGCTGGTCGAGCGGATCGGCGAGTCCAGCGGCCGGCTGGCGCACACCCCGCGCGCGGGCGAGCGGCGCGAGGTGCTGCAGGTCTTCCCGGACCACTCGGCCGCGCTGAAGGCCGTCGCCGAGGAGCTGGCGGCCGACGGCCTCGGGCTGGACTCCCCCGAGCTGGCCGCGATCGGCCACCGGGTGGTGCACGGCGGCAAGCGGTTCGCCGAGCCGACCGTGATCACCGACGAGGTGCTCAAGGAGATCCGCCGGCTGATCCCGGTCGCGCCGCTGCACAACCCGGCCAACATCACCGGCATCGAGGTGGCCCGCGCGCTGCGGCCCGACCTGCCGCAGGTGGCCGTCTTCGACACCGCCTTCCACGCGTCGATGCCCGAGTACTCGGCCCGGTACGCGATCGACAAGGCCGTCGCCGACGAGCACCGGGTGCGCCGCTACGGCTTCCACGGCACCTCGCACCAGTACGTCTCGCGGGCCACCGCCCGGCTGCTCGGCAAGGACCCGGCCGAGGTCAACGTGATCGTGCTGCACCTGGGCAACGGCGCCTCCGCCTCGGCGGTCAGCGGCGGGCGCTGCGTGGACACCTCGATGGGCCTGACCCCGCTGGAGGGTCTGGTCATGGGCACCCGTTCGGGTGACATCGACGCCGGCGTGGTGTTCCACCTGCACCGGGTCGGCGGGCTGTCCGTCGACGAGATCGACGACCTGCTCAACCGCCGCAGCGGCCTGCGCGGCCTGTGCGGCGAGAACGACATGCGCGAGATCATGCGCCGGGCCGACGAGGGGGACGCGGACGCGAAGCTCGCCTTCGACAGCTACGTCCACCGACTGCGCAAGTACATCGGCGGCTACTACGCGGTGCTCGGCCGGGTGGACGCGATCGCGTTCACCGCGGGCGTCGGGGAGAACGCGGCGCCGGTGCGCGCGGCGGCCACCGCCGGGCTGGACGAGCTGGGCATCGCCGTGGACCCGGAGCTGAACTCGGTGCGCTCCGGCGAGCCCCGGATCATCTCGCCCGCGTACGCCCGGGTGGCGGTCGCGGTGGTGCCCACCGACGAGGAGCTGGAGATCGCCCGGCAGGCCTTCGCCCTGGTGCACCGGGAGAGGGAGAAGTCCGAGGACTGACACACCGTCGTCTCGCTCCTCGGAATCCTTCGTCGGCGATTCCCCACGATTCGTGCCGAATGCACCTATAACACGAACGGATAGACTGATCCATATGCGCCGAGCGAAAATTGTCTGCACCCTGGGTCCGGCGACGGACTCCTACGAACAGCTGAAGGCCATCGTCGAGGCGGGCATGAACGTCGCCCGACTGAACATGAGCCACGGCAACCACGCGGACCACGAGGAGCGGTACCGAAAGGTCCGCCAGGTCTCGGAGGACACCGGCAAGGCCATCGGCGTCCTGGCCGACCTCCAGGGTCCCAAGATCCGTCTGGCGACCTTCGCCAACGGTCCGGTGACCGTCGACAACGGCGACGAGTTCACCATCACCACCGAGGACGTCCCCGGTGACCAGCACATCTGCGGTACCACCTACAAGGGCCTGCCCGGCGACGTGAAGCCCGGCGACCCGATCCTGATCAACGACGGCGTCATCGCCCTGGAGGTCGTCAGCGTCGACGGCCCGCGGGTGAAGACCGTAGTGGTCGAGGGCGGCGTGCTCTCGAACAACAAGGGCATCAACCTGCCCGGCGCGGCCGTGAACGTGCCCGCCCTGTCCGAGAAGGACAAGGAGGACCTGCGCTTCGCGCTGCGTCTGGGCGTCGACATGGTCGCCCTGTCCTTCGTCCGCAACGCGGACGACATCAAGGACGTCCACGAGGTCATGGACGAGGTCGGCATCCGGGTGCCGGTCATCGCCAAGATCGAGAAGCCGCAGGCCGTCGAGGCCATGGAGGAGATCGTCCTCGCCTTCGACGCCATCATGGTCGCCCGCGGCGACCTGGCCGTGGAGTACCCGCTGGAGCGGGTCCCGCTGGTCCAGAAGCAGCTGATCACGCTGGCCCGCCGCAACGCCAAGCCGGTCATCGTCGCCACCCAGATGATGGAGTCGATGATCCACGCCAGTCGCCCGACCCGCGCCGAGGTCTCCGACGTCGCGAACGCCATCCTGGACGGCACCGACGCGGTGATGCTCTCCGCCGAGTCCAGCGTCGGCAAGTACCCGGTCGAGACCGTCCGCACCATGAGCCGGATCTGCGAGAAGGCCGAGGAGGAGCTGGTCTCCCAGGGCCTCCAGCCGCTCAACCCGGGCCGCAAGCCGCGCACCCAGGGCGGCTCGGTCGCCCGCGCCGCGTGCGAGCTGGGCGACTTCCTGAACGGCAAGGCGCTGATCGCGTTCACCAAGTCCGGTGACACCGCGCGTCGGCTGTCCCGCTACCGCTCGCCGATCCCGGTGATCGCGTTCACCCCGGACGCGGCCACCCGCAACCAGCTCTCGCTGAGCTGGGGCGTCGAGTCGTACGTCACCGAGCAGGTGGCCACCACCGACGCGATGGTCGCGCAGGTCGACCGCGAGCTGCTGAAGATGGGCGCCCTGCGCGAGGGCGACACCGTCATCGTCACCGCCGGTGTCCCGGTCGGCATCCCCGGCACCACCAACATGGTGCAGGTGCACCGCCTGGGCAGCCACGGCGAGTGACGCTCCGCTAGTGCGAACGCCGGTGGGGGGGGGCCCCCCCCCAAGAGGGGCGCCCCCCCCACCTTTTTTTGTTCTTCTTTCCTCCCCCCCCTTTTTTCTTCGGGGGGGTTTTTTTTTTTCCCGTGTCCCCCCCCGAGGTTTCGGGTGTCTCCCA
>NZ_JBHTTU010000026.1:0-31122 GCF_042794375.1 Kitasatospora sp. NPDC056531
CCCCGGCGGGCAGTTCGTCAACGCCGTGGTGGCCGGCCCGACCTGCGACAGCGACGACGCGTACGCCCAGGAGGACGGCCTGGTACGGGTCCCGCACGCGGTCGCCTCCGGCGACCCGGTGTGGATCCACTCCTGCGGCGCCTACTCCACCGCCTACGCCACCCGGGGGTTCAACGGCTTCACGCCGCTGCCGCACACCTGCGTCGGCGGCGACGGTCCGGACGGAGGCGTGGCATGACCGCGATCCGGCTGCTCCGGGATGACGACTGGGACGACGTGGTCGCGCTGGAGGAACACGCCTATGCCGCCAGCGGCCTGTCCGAGGGCGGCGAGGCCCTGCGCTCCCGGCACCGCGCCTCGCCCTCCACCTGCTTCGTCCTGGAGCACGCCGGCGGATTCGGCGGCTACCTGCTCGCCCTGCCGTACCCGCTGTTCCGCTGCCCGGACCTCAGCCTGGCCGAGTCCGGGGACGGCGCGCGGACGAGCAACCTGCACGCCCACGACCTGGTGATCGCCGAGCGGGCGCGCGGCCGGGGCCTGGCCCACCGGATGCTGCGGCACCTGGAGGAGACCGGACGGGCGGCCGGCTACCGGACGCTCTCGCTGGTCGCGGTACGCGGCTCGCAGGTGCTGTGGACCCCGCTCGGCTACCGCGCCCGGCCCGAGATCGGGCTCCCCGCGAGCTACGGCGCCGAGGCGGTCTACATGGCCAAGGCCCTGGAAACCGCCCCGGCCGATCCCGTCCCGTCCCCCTCCAGAGCCGAAGTGGGCTGATGCACATGTCCTCCGCACGCGACGAGTTCCGCCGCTCCCAACTGGCCATCGGCGCACTGTTCTTCGTCCTCGGATTCCAGTACGCGACCTGGGTCTCCCGGGTGCCCGCGCTCAAGGCCCGGCTCGATCTGGGCGAGGCCCGGATCGGCCTGCTGCTGATGACCTGCGGGATCGGCGCGGCGGTGTCCTTCCCGCTGGTCGCGGTGCTGATGCGGCGGTTCGGCTCCCGCCTGCTCTCGGTGCTGTCCGCGCTCGCCCTGGGCGTCATCCTGCTCGCGCTCTCCGTGGTGCCGAACTACCCGGTCACCCTGCTGGTGCTGTTCTGCGACGGCGTCGCGGTCGGCTGCCTGAACGTCGCGATGAACGCCCAGGGCGCCGCGCTGGAGGCCCGCTTCGAGCGGACCACGATGTCCAGGCTGCACGCCACCTTCAGCGCCGGGTCGCTGCTGGCCGCCCTGCTGGCCTCCGGCGTCAACGCCTTCACCGGCACCCTCGCCGTCCACTTCGGCCTGGCCGCGCTGCTGCTGGCGGTGCTGGTCGTCGCGGCCCGGCCCGGGCTGCTGGCCGACGGCCCGCAGGAAGCCGCCTCGCTGAAGGAGCGGAAGGAGCGGAAGGAGCGGCGCGGCGTCACGCTGCCCGCCGTGGCGACGCTCTGGATGGGCCTGGCGATGGTCTTCGGCACCGTCACCGAGGGCGCCATGAACGACTGGTCCGCGCTCTACCTCAAGGACGTGGTGCACGCCGGCGCCGGACTCGCCCCGATGGGCATCGCCGTGGTGTCGGTGATGATGGTCTGTGCCCGGATCTTCGCCGACGGCTGGCGCACCCGCTTCGGCGACGGCCGCATCGTCCGCACCGGAAGCCTGCTGGCCGGCCTGGGCCTGGCCCTCGCCCTGCTGGTCGGCGGCGTCGTCCCCACGTTGCTCGGCTTCGCCTGCGTCGGCCTCGGCGTCGCCGCCGTCACCCCGTGCGTCTACGTCGCCGCCGCCCGCCAGGGCTCCGACGCCCTCTCCCTGGTCGCCGCCATGGGCACCACCGGCCTGCTCGCCGGCCCCGCCGCCATCGGCTTCATCGCCGGCGCCACCGGCCTGGCCTGGGGCATGGCCGCCGTCGCCGCCTCGGCCGCCGTGGTCTCCCTCTGCGCCACCCGCATCCGCTGGCCGCAACCTGTCTCTGCTGCCCCTCGGCTCGCCCCTGACGCAAGCGCGGCCGTCGGAAAGGCATCTGACGGTGCGTGGGAGAGTCGGATCTTCTAGAGTCGCCTGCGGTACGACCGTACGACCATGAGCAGCACGAGCCGCGTGCGAGGGAAGGACAGCATGACCGAGCAGGCCCCCGCGCCCTTCGAGCACGTCGACGAGGACTGGCAGACCGCGGTGGTGATCGTCGCCCACCCCGACGACATGGAGTACGGCGGCGCCTCGGCCGTCGCCCGCTGGACCTCGCAGGGCAAGAGGGTGATCTATGTGATGGTCACCAGCGGCGAGGCCGGGATCGACTCGATGAACCCCGAGGAGTGCGGGCCGCTGAGGGAGGCCGAGCAGATCGCCTCGGCGCGGGTGGTCGGGGTGGAGACCGTGGAGTTCCTCGGGTACCCGGACGGGGTGGTGGAGTACGGGCTGCCGCTGCGCCGGGACATCGCCCGGGTGGTGCGACGGCACCGGCCGGACATCGTGATCACCAGCAACTTCCGGGAGACCTACGGCGGGGTGTTCCTCAACCAGGCGGACCACATCGCGGTCGGCCGGGCCACCCTGGACGGCGTCCGGGACGCCGGGAACCGCTGGGTGTTCCGCGAGCTGGTGGACGAGGGGCACGAGCCGTGGAACGGGGTGCGGCAGATCTGGGCGGCGGCCTCGCCGGAGGCGAAGCACGCGGTGGACACCACCGACACCTTCGACGCCGGTGTCGCCTCGCTGGAGGAGCACAAGGCGTACCTGGCCGGGCTGGGCGGGGCGATGGCGGACGCCCGGGAGTTCCTGGAGGGGGTCGGCGGCGGCGCGGGCACCCGGATGGGGACGCGTTTCGCGGTGCCGTTCGAGGTGTTCCCGCTGCGCTAGTCGGGAGGCTCGGCGGAGCCGGGGCCGGAGTCCGAGCGGGCGTCGGCGCCTTCGCGGAGTCGGCGCCGGTAGCGCAGCACCTGCCGGAGCAGGAAGGCCGCGACCAGCACCCCGAGGCCGATCGCGAACCAGAGCTGGTAGCGGATCGCCGTCCGGTAGACCGTGCCGATGTTGGCCCCGGCGACATAGCCGAAGGTGCCCCACACCGCGGTCCACAGCACCGCGCCTAGCAGGTTGAAGACCGCGAAGCGGCGCCACGGCATCTCGGTGGTCCCGGCGATGATGCCGTTGTACTGGCGCAGCCCGTCCACGAAGCGGGCGACCGCGACGACCTTGCCGCCGTGCCGGGCGAAGAAGCCGTCCGCGCGTTCCATCCGGGCCGGGGTGAGCAACACGTAGCGGCCCCAGCGGTGGACGAAGGCGCGCCCGCCGGTGTGGCCGATCAGGTAGCCGAGGCTGTTGCCGATCGCGGCGGCGCCCGCCGCGATCAGCAGGACGGCGGCGAAGTCCAGGTGCCCGGTGCCGGCGTACACCGAGGCGAGCACCAGGATGGTCTGCCCGGGCACCGGGATGCCGCAGTTGTCGAGCAGGACGAGCAGCGCCACCGCGAGGTACCCGTAGTGGTCCAGCAGTGGTGCGAGCCCGGCGAGCGCCCCGGGCAGCGGGGTCGAGGAGGCGGACACCGCTCCTCACCACCTCGCGCGGGTCGGGCACGGGGCGGTGGGGGAGTCGGTCAGTGTTCCGCCTGGCTGGACTTGATGTGCTCGATGTTGCAGTCGGGGCCGGGGTAGATCAGGCCTTCGTGGCCGTCCTCGAAGCGGACCACGTACGGGGGCTCGCCGTCGGTGCCGCGCACCTCCGTGATGATGCCCTTCTGGTCCACCATGCCCACCGACCTGCTGTGGATATGGAGCTGGTCACCTACCGCTGCGTGCATGGTCGTGCTCCTCGGGTCGCGGTGGCCGCCTCCGCGGCCGTTCCGCTTTCCACTGTGCTGCGGGCGCGGCGGGCTCGCAACGGCTCGGGCGGACGGGATGCGCGCGGCCCGTGGGTCGTGCGTCAGCCGCTGGACGGCTGTTGCGCCAGGTAACCGCGTACCAGCCGCTTGCACTCGGCGATCAGCGCCGGATCGCCGTCCGGGTCGCCCCGGAAGGCCAGTTTGAGCACCGCGTCGGCCGCCTCCAGGGCGACCCGCAGGGCGAGCGTGGTGGCCGCCGGGTCGCCCGCGGCGAACAGTTCGCCGCCGAGCGCCTGCAGCCGCAGGGCGACGGCGGTGTTGTTGTCAACGCCCGCGTCCAGCAGGTGCGTCTCGTCCTGGACCCCGGCCGGCACCGCGGTGTCGGCCAGCCCGAAGTCCACCTGGCCGAACCCGGGCACCGCGCGCTTCATGGCCACGAACTCCTCCACCGCGAGGTCGGTGAAGCCGGCCGGGCCGACCGGCGCGGAGGTGGCCAGCCGGGCGTCCAGCCGCTGGAGGTACTGGTCGAGGTTGCGGGTGGCGAGCGCGGCCAGCAGGTCCTCCTTGCCGGCGAAGAACTGGTACAGGGTGCCGATCGGCACCTGGGCGCGCTGGGCGACCTCCTTGGTGGTGAGCGCGGTCGCCCCGACCTCGTCCAGTAGCCCGGCGCAGGCGTCCAGGATGCGGCCGTACCGCTCCTGGCTGCGCTGCTGGACCGGCCGCCGCCGGGTCGGCCCGGGCGTTTGGTGACTCCGAGTGTCCGAACTCATGCCGCCACTCTGCCGCATCCGCTGTGCCGACGGCGAATCACCGGGGCGCGGAAGGACCGGTGTTTCCGGTGGGGGAGGAATCGACTGGTGGCCGGAGCTGAACGGCACGGTGGCGGGAAGGTGTCCACGGGTTGGCTTTGGTCTTGTCGTGGACGCGATGGCCGGTTCATACTCCTGAGGCGGATCACCTTGCGTGATCAAGGCGTGCCTCTTCGTGCCGATCGCGCGCGAACTCAGCTGTCTGTGGCGACGACGGACGACACCGCCGCCACCCGAAGTCTGGACGGACCCGTGTGCCTCCTTTCCCGTACCGCGTCCCGTTATGCGTCCCGTCGAACGGAAGGAGGGGATCGGTTCGGTGACCTTGTTCTCCATCGGGCGTGAGGCCCTCGACACCGAGCACCGTCGTCAGTTCCTGGAGGCCGGCTACCTGGTCCTGCCCGCACTGCTGCCCGAAACACTGCGCGAACGCCTCGTCCCCGAGGTGGACCGGTGGGTGGACGAGGGCCTGCGGGCCCGCTCGATCGAAGCCTGCACCGACCCCGTCCGGCACGGGCCGCCCCCGCTGCTGGAACTGGAGCTCCCCGCCCACGGCCGGCTGCTCACCCACCCGCCGCTGATGCGGGCGCTGACCGGGCTGATCGGGCCCTCCTTCGTCTTCCACCACCTGCACAGCGACCGCCAGGCCCCGGGCATCCCCGGAAAGCCCTGGCACCACGACTGCGAGCCCAACGACGGCCCCGACCCGGCGCTGCTGATGGTCCACACGCTGCACTACCTCGGCGGCCTGGACGAGAAGGTCGGCAGCCTGGCCGTGCTGCCCGGCTCGCACCACAGCACCGCCGGCAAGACCGCCTACGCCCACCACGGCACCGCGGAACTGCCCGGCGAGGTGGTCATCGACCGGCTGCCGCCCGGCTCCACCGTGCTGCTCAACTCGGCGCTGTTCCACACCCGCAGACCGGCACCCGACGGGCCGGGCAGGCCCCGGTACTTCATCGACGCCTCGTACTGCCAGGTGGGCGCGCGCTGGCGCCCGGTGAAGCCCTACTGGCGGCAGATGCTCGCCCGGGCCCGCGAACTGGACCTGGCCGACGGCCAGTGGCCCGAGCTGTTCGCGGAACACCACTTCACCGAGTACACCGCAACCCTCTGAGGAGCACAGCCGTGGAGATCGTCACCGCCGTCGCCTACCCCGAGGTCCACGACGCCTACCTGCGGGACCACCCGGTGGAGCGGGCCCACGAGGCGAACAGCAACCTGTACGGCGAGGAGAACGTCGAACGCGCCGATCGGATCCCCGGCGGCTGGTGGCGGGTCCGGTTGAGTCGGGCCGACCTCCTCGGCGTCGTCCTGCCCTGGCACCTCAGCGAGGGCGGCGCGCTCGAACTCGTCCCGCGCACCGGGCTGACCGTGGCCCAGGCGGCCGAACGCGTCCGCTCCGGCGGCGCCGCCTGGGCGGCGGCCAACCCGGTCTGCGCGGGCAAGCTGCGGGTGCTGCGCCGGGCGCCGTTCACGCCGCTGTTCCTCAGCACCGGGCCGGTCGACCACCCCGACTACGCGGACCTGCTGGTCCGGGAGGGACTGATCCACATCGACGGCCTGCACCGCATGCTGGCCTGGGAGTTGGCCGGGCGCCTGCCCGAACGGGCCGGGCTGGACGGGTACCTGGTGGGCGACCCCGGGGTGCTCGCCCGGCCGGTGGGAGCGGCACGGGCGGGGGACGAGTCGGCGTGACCCCCGCGACGCAGCACCTCCGCTCCGCGTCCGCCACCAACTCGCTGACCGCACTGCTGGCGCAGCTCGCGCGGTCCCACCCCGACCGGCCCGCCCTCACCGACGCCGTCCGTGCCTACGACTACCGCACGCTCGACTCCGCCGCCGGGCGGATCGCCGCCCGGCTGGCCGCCGGCGGCACCGGGCGGGGCGACCGCGTCGCCCTGCTCGGACCCCGGGACGCCCGGATGCTGGTGCTGCTGCACGGGGTGCTGCGCTCCGGCGCGGCGGCCGTGCTGGCCGACCCGGACTGGTCGGCGGCCGACCTGGCCCGCCGGCTGGCGGCCGTCCGGGTGTCCCGGGTGCTCGCCACCGGGGGCGGCCTCGGCGGGGAGGTGGTGGACGTCGAGGCGGCCGGCCCGTCGTGGTCGGGCGGTGAGGCGGCGGGGGAGGACCTCGCCTACCTGTCCTTCACGTCCGGGTCCAGCGGTGAGCCCAAGGCGGTGGCGGTCACCCAGGACAACGCCGTGCACTACGCCCTGTCGCTGGCCGCGCGGCTCGGCCTGACCCCGTCGGACGCCCCCCGCCTGGCGCACGTCACCACGCTGGCCGCCGACCTCGGGCACACCGCCTGGCTGCTCGCGCTGGCCACCGGAGGCTCGGTGCACGTCGTCCCCGACCGGGAGGTGCGCGACCCGGAGGCCTTCTGGGCCTCGCTGCGCCGGGCCGGGGTCGACACGCTGAAGACCACGCCCTCGCACCTGACCGCCCTGCTGGAGGGGCGCCCGGCCGACACGCCGCCGCTGCGCACCCTGCTGCTGGGCGGAGAGGCGCTGCCGCGTCCGCTGGCGGCCGCGCTGCTGGACGGCAAGGTCACCGAGCGGCTGGTCAACCACTACGGGCCGACCGAGACCACCGTCGGGGCCAGCTGCTTCCTCGCTGCCTCCGCCCGGGACCTGCCCGCCGGGGAGCCGACCGTGCCGATCGGCAGCGGGATCGGCGAGGTGCTGCTCACCCTGGTGGACGAGCGGGGGCGGGCGGCGGCCGAGGGGGAGCTGCTGGTCGGCGGGCGGGGCGTCAGCGCCGGCTACTTCGGGCGGCCGGCCGAGACCGCCCGCAGCTTCGTCCGGCGGGACGGCCGACTGATGTACCGGACCGGTGACGTGTGCCGTCGGCGGGCGGACGGGGAACTGGTCTTCCTCGGGCGGGTGGACCGCCAGGTGAAGGTCCGGGGCTACCGGGTCGACCTCGCCGAGGTCGAGCGGGCCATGGACGGGTACCCGGGCGTCGCCGGCTCGGCGGCGCTGCTGCGGGAGACCGCCGTCGGGAACCAACTGCTCGGCGCCGTCCGGCTGTTGGAGGGCGCCGACGTCGGGGGCCTCGACGCGTATCTGCGTGACCGGCTGCCCGGCTACTCGGTGCCGCAGCCGATCCTGGTGCTCGCTGAGTTCCCGGTCGGGCCGAACGGCAAGCTGGACCGGCCGCGGCTGGGTGAGCTGGTCGCCGAACTGGTCGAGGTCAGGGCGGAGCCGTCGGGGCCCGGCGGGGACGGCCCGGCGGGGGAGATCGCCCGGTTCTGGGCCGACGCGCTCGGGCTGTCCGGCGTCGGGCCGCAGGCGGACGTGCTCGCCCTCGGCGGGGACTCCATCCTCGCCATGCGCACCATCGCCCTCCTGCGGCGCTCCGGGCTGCGGGTCGCCTACGAGGACTTCTACCGGCACCCGACGGCGGCCGGGCTGGCCGCGGTGGCGGTGCCGGTCCCCGCTGCCGTTCCGGCTCCGCCCCGACCCGTCGGTGGCGGCCGACTCGCGCCCGCCCAGCGCTGGCTGTACCGGCAGCGGTCCGTCGAGGACCCGCGGCACTGGAACCAGTCCGTACTGCTGCGCTGCCGCACCGCCGTCGACCCGGCCGCGCTCTCGGCGGCGGTCGCGGCCGTACTGGAAGGCCACCCGGTGCTGCGTCGGCCCGTCTCGCCGGACGGGTACGGCGAACCCCGGGCGGTGACCGAGCTCGATCCGCTCTCCCACTCCCGGATCCCGCGCGCGGCGGGCGCGATCGCCGACACCGTCGCCGGAGTCTGCACCGAACTCCACCGCAGCCTCGACCCCCTGGCCGGACGGCTGCTGCGCGCCCACCTCTTCACCGGCCCGCCCGGCACCGACGACCGACTGGCCTTGATCGTCCACCACCTGGTGGTGGACGGGCTGTCCTGGCGGATCCTGCTGGACGACCTCGCCCACGCCTACCGCGCGGTGCTCGACCAGGCCGTGTCCGATCAACGACCGGCCGGCCTGCCGCCGACCCCCGACTTCTACCAGTGGGCGGCGGCCGCGCCGCCGCCGCCCACTGCGCCGGAGGCTCCGGCTCCGGTACCGCCCGCCCGACCGGCCGCGCTCAGCTGGTCCCTGGACGAGGACGCCACCGCCCGGCTGGTCGCCCGGTACGGCGGCGGGGCCGGGCTGGAGGCCGTCCTGCTCACCGCCTTCGCCGGGGCCGTCACGCGCTGGCGGGGTGAGCCCCGGCTCGCGGTGGAGGTGGAGACCCACGGCCGGGACAGCGTCGGCGACCCGGGCGAATACCTGGACACCGTCGGCTGGTTCACCGCCGTCAAGCACGTCGAGCTGGACCCCTCGGCGGGCGCCGAGGCCGCCGCGCGGCGACTGCGCGAGGCGCCCGTCCGACCGATGGACGCACCCGGCGAACGCCCCGCCGTCGGGTTCAACTTCCTCGGCACCTTCCGGCTCCCCGAGGAGCCCGCGCTGGACTGGACCGTCGCCGACGAACAGGCGGGCCTGGCCCGCTGCGCCGGAGGCGACCCGCTGTACCGACTGCGGCTCACCACACGGGTGGTGGAGCAGCGGCTGGTCGCCGACCTGGTGTACGGGTGGCCCGGCGTGCCCCATCCCGCCGCCGAGCGGATCGCCGCCCGCTTCGCCGAGGCGCTCGCCGGGCCGTCGGCGGAGCAGCCCGTCCGCGCGCCGCTCTCCACCTCCGGCCAACTGCTGCACGCCCGGGTGCCGCCCACGGCCCGGGTGGGCGTCCGCGAACCCGCCCGGGTGCTGCTCACCGGCGCCACCGGCTACCTCGGCCGGCACCTGCTGGACGCCTTCCTGCGGCGCGGCGCCGAGGTCACCTGCCTGGTCCGGGCCGGGGACGAGGCGGAGGCGTTACGCCGCCTGGGCGTCGGTCGGGCCCGGGCGGTCGCCGGGGACATCGACCGGGACGGCCTCGGCCTCTCCCCGGCCGCGCTGGAGCGCGCCCGCACCGCCCGGATCGTGGTGCACGCGGCGGCGGACGTCCGGCTGGTCGCCTCGCCCGACGAGCTGGAGCGCACCAACCACACGGCAGTGCGCCGGCTGCTCGGCTGGATCGGGGAGCACACCCCGACGGCCGCGCTCCACCACGTCTCCACCCTCGCCGTCTCCGGCGGGGTGGACGGACCGCCGCGCCGCTTCAGCGAGGCCGACCTGTGGATCGGCCAGCACTTCCGCACGCCGTACGAGCGCACCAAGTACCGGGCCGAGCAGGCCGTCCGGGCCTGGGCGGCCACCGGGCACGCCGCCTTCCTGTACCGCAGCGGGCACATCGCCGCACACAGCCGGACCGGCGCCTTCCAGGCCAACGCCGGCGACAACCGGATCTACCAGCTCATCCGCGGCTACCTGCTGGCGGGCGCCGCCCCCAGCCGGCCGGACACCTCCTTCGCGTTCTCGCACGTGGACACGGTGGCCGCCGGGATCGCCGCGATCGCCCTCGACCCGTACGCCGCGCCCGGCGCCTACCACGTGGAGAACCCGTACGCCGTGCCGCACGACGAACTCGTGGGCCGGCTCGCCGAGTTCGGCTACCCCGTCCGGCTCGGCGACGACGGGGCCTTCGCGGCCGCCATCGCCCGGGCCGAGCGCCGGCACCCGACGGCCGCCCGACTGGCCGCCGCCTGGGCGCAGCAGGAGGAGCGCAACGTCCGGGTGGACAGCGCCTACACCACCTCCGTGCTCGACCGGCTGGGCGTCCGCTTCGCCGCGCCGACCCCGCAGTGGTGGTCGGCCGTGCTCACCTGGGCGTCCGAGGCCGGCTACCTCCCGCCCCGCTGACCCGATCCACTCGACCCACGGAAGGCAGACTCCGTTGCCCCAGCTCTCCCCGGTGCTCAAGCAGGCCACCCCGGTCGTCGCCGTGCGCGGCGAAGGCCTCCACCTCTACGACGCCGACGGCCGCCGCTACCTCGACTTCACCTCCGGCGTGGGGGTGACCAGCACCGGCCACTGCCACCCCCGGGTGGTCGAGGCCGTCCGTGAACAGGCCGGCCGGCTGATCCACGGCCAGTACACCACCGTCCTGCACGATCAACTGCTTACCCTCACCGAGCGGTTGGGCGAGGTCCTGCCGGCCGGACTGGACTCGCTGTTCTACGCCACCGCCGGGACGGAGGCCGTGGAGGCCGCGCTGCGGCTGGCCCGGCACGCCACCGGGCGGCAGAACGTGATCGTCTTCGAGGGCTCCTTCCACGGCCGCACCATGGGCGCGGCCGCCCTCACCACCGCCGGGACCCGCTTCCGGGCGGGCATCGGCCCGCTGGTGCCCGGGGTCGCGGTGGCGCCCTTCCCGGCCGCGTTCCGGCTGCGACTCTCGCTGGGGCTCTCCGAGGAGGAGGCGGTGGCGCACGCCCTGCGCGGGCTGGACGAGGTGCTCGCCACCGTCTCCGCGCCCGCCGAGACGGCGGCCATGTTCGTCGAGCCGGTGCTCGGCGAGGGCGGCTACGTCCCCGCCCCGGCCGGGTTCCTGGCCGGACTGCGCGAGCGGGCCGACCGGCACGGCATCCTGCTGGTCGTGGACGAGGTGCAGACCGGCTTCGGCCGTACCGGCCGGTTCTGGGCCCACCAGTACGAGCGCGGCGTGCTGCCCGATGTGCTGATCACCGCCAAGGGCCTGGCCAGCGGCTTCCCGCTGTCCGCGATCGCCGCGCCGACCGAACTGATGCGGCGCGCCTGGCCCGGTTCGCAGGGCGGCACCTACGGCGGCAACCCGGTGGCCTGCGCCGCCGCCCTGGCCACCCTGGACGTGCTGCGTGAGGAGCGGCTGGTCGAGAACGCCGCGGAGCAGGGCGCACGGCTGCTGGACGGGCTGCGGGCGGTCGCCGCCGAGGCGCCCGGCATCGCCGACGTCCGGGGCCTCGGGCTGATGGTGGCAAGCGAGTTCTGCCGCCCGGACGGCTCGCCGGACCCGGACGCCGCCCGGCGGGTCCAGCAGACGGCGGCCGACCTCGGCCTGCTGCTCCTGCTCTGCGGAACCCACCTCAACGTGGTCCGGATGATCCCCGCCCTGGTCGTCACGGCCGGGCAGATCGACGAGGCACTGGCGCTCTGGTCCAAGGCCGTCGCGGCCGGGGCCCGGTAGGAGGAGGTCTGATGAGCGAGCACACGGTGGCCGAAATCGGCTGGAGCAGTCTGGAGTTGGAGGCTCGGCGGGAGCTGTGGTCGCTGCCGCTGGGCGAGCAGGAGCGGCGGCTGCTCTGGGCCGATGCGCGGGTCGGGCGCTGGGGCGCGGCCGGACCGGTGCGCGAGCGGTTGCGGACCTTCGTCCGGGACAGCATCGCCTCCGTCGGCCTCACCCACGTCGGCCGGCTGGTCGACCCGGCGCAGCCGGAGCAGGAGATCACCGAGGTGGTCTCCTTCCTGCTGCGGGACTACGGCCGGATCGTGCCGCAGAACGGGCGCGGCGACCTCACCTCGGTGCTGCGCGACCAGGACGGCGACGGCAACACCGAACTCGGCTTCCACTGCGACACCTGCGACCTGCTCGTCCTGCTCTGCATCCAACCCGCCTACCACGGCGGCGGGTTGACCAAGCTGGCGAGCGCCCGGCACGTCCACGACCTGATCGGGCAGGAGCGGCCGGACGCGCTGGCCACCCTCGGCGAGGACTGGACCTTCGACCGGAGCGGCCGGGCGGGCCCGCAGGTCGTGGTCACCCCGATCCTCCACCCGCAGAAGGACGGGACTATCGGCTGCTACTACCAGACCCGAACCGTCCGCTCCTCCCCCGACCGGGGTGGGCCGGAACTGACGGACCGGCAATGGGAGGCGCTGGGCGTGCTCGACGAGGTGCTCTACCGGCCGGAGATCGCCTTCGGACTGCCGATGGCCGCCGGGGACCTGCTGATCATCCGCAACAGCCGGGTGCTGCACGGGCGTTCACCGTACGTGGACGAACCCGGGCCGCACGCCCGGCGGATGCTGCGGATCTGGCTGAACGAGGAGGAGGCGTGGACACCGTGACTCAGTCGCACGGAAAGGTCGCCCTGGTCACCGGCGGCGGCAGCGGCCTCGGCCGGGCCTCCTCGCTGGCCCTGCTGGCGGCGGGCTGGACGGTGGTGCTGGCCGGGCGGCGCAAGGACGCGCTGGAGGAGACCGCCGCGCTCGCCGAGGTCGACCCGGCGCGGATCCTCACCGTACCGACCGACATCCGCAGCCCCGAGGAGGTCGCCCGGCTCTTCGACGCCGTCCGCGACCGCTACGGCCGGCTCGACCTGCTGTTCAACAACGCGGGCGCGGCCGCCCCGCGCCGGCCGATCGTCGAGACCCCGTTCGAGGACTGGAACCGGGTGCTGGACACCATCGCCACCGGCAGCTTCCTGTGTGCCCGGGAGGCTTTCCGGCTGATGAGCACCCAGTCCCCGCAGGGCGGCCGGATCATCAACAACGGCGCGCCCTCGGCCCACGTGCCCCGCCCCAACTCCCTGGCCTACACGGCCGCCAAGCACGCCGTTCTCGGCCTCACCAAGGTGCTCGCCCTGGACGGCCGCCCGTACGGCATCTCCTGCGGGCAGATCGACGTCGGCAACATCGCCCCGCCGGACGGCGGTCCGCAGCCCGCCGCGATGCAGGCTGACGGCACGATGGCGGTCGAGGCGACCATCCCGGTGGAGCGCTTCACCGAGGCCCTGGTGCTGATGGCGTCGCAGCCGCCCGACACCACCATCCAGTCCCTGGTGGTGCTGCCGAGCACCATGCCGTTCGTGGGGAGGGGGTGAGCCGTGCTGGTCAGCGCCCGCTCCTTCGCGGAGTACCGCGCGATGTTCGCGCTCACCGACCGGGACTTGGAGCAGCGCATCCTGGACTGCCCCGGCGGCGCGGCGGGTTTCGTCGCCGAGGCCGGCCGGCGCGGCATCGACGCGGTCGCCGTCGACCGTGAATACGCCGTGCACCGTGAGGAGTTGGGGCTGCTGGTCGAGCGGGAGACGCTGTTCAAGCGCGAGGCGCTGGTGAAGGAGACGGCGGGCTTCGCCCGGACGTGGTACGCCGACGCGGACGACATGGTCCGCCAGTGGGTCGCCAACGCCCGGACGTTTCGGGCCGACATCGCCGACCGCCCGGATCGCTACGTCGCCGGGGCGCTGCCCGAACTCCCCTTCGCCGACGGATCCTTCGACCTGGTGCTCAGCTCGCACCTGATCTTCTCCTACGGCAACCGGCTGGACGAGGACTTCCACCGGGCCGCCCTGCTGGAACTCGCCCGGGTGGCGCGGCGGGAGGTCAGGATCTTCCCGGTGATGGTGTACGACACCGGGGAACGGTATGAAGGGCTGGACCGGCTGCGCGATGAGCTGGCGGGGGTCGGGATCGGGAGCCGGGTGGACCGGGTGGCGTACGAATTCCAGCCCGGGGGCAACGAGATGCTGGTGCTCTCCTGCGCCGGGTACCGGGCGCCGGGCTCGGTGGCACCCCGGGCCGCCGCCTCCGAACCGGTGCGGTGGCGACACCGGGAGGGGGTATCTGGCAGAACCGCTTGATCAACTGCGCTGGCTCGGTTCATGGTTGACGGTATGACCGCACATCAGCACCATGACCACCACGAGCAGCACGGGCACCATGAGCACCACGCCTCGAATGCTGAGCGTGCGGGCCACGCCCACCACGCGCACGGCGCCCCGCAGGGGCTGACGGCCTCCGACCAGGGCTTCACCCTGATGCCTCATCGTGGTCCGCCGGGCTACACCGTCACGCTCACCGGGCGGTTGGCGGCCGTCCGAGTCCTGGACGGCCAGGGCCGAGCCGTGCGGTGCTGTGGGAGCATGGCGCGATGGATCAAGGTCGCCAGTTGGTCAGTTCAGCCTCGCCCATGGAACCCCGGATCGGCATGTCCCGGGCGGTACGCAAGAGCTCGTACATCGCGGTGGCCGGCACCGCGCCCATCGGGGCGGACGGCAGGAACGTCGGGAAGGACGACGTCTACGCCCAGACGGTCCGGTGCCTGGACATCGTTGAGGCCGCACTGAAGGCCGCGGGCTCGTCGCTCCAGGATGTCGTGCGGACCCGGATGATGCTCACGGACATCACGCGCTGGGAGGAGGCCGCCCGGGCGCACGGCGAGCGGTTCGCCGAGATCCGACCGGCCTGCACCTTCGTCGAGGTCTCCCGGTTCATCGACCCGGAGTGGCTGGTCGAGGTGGAGGTCGACGCCGTTCTCGGCTGACCCGGGGTGCCGACCACGTGTCGTGTCCGGGGCGTGGAAATGCCCTCGGCGGTCGCGGAGTCGGCCCGCTACGGTGACGATCATGGTGAACTTCGTACTGGTCGCGGGCGCGCGGCTCGGGGCCTGGGCCTGGGACGACGTGGTGGCGCGCCTGCGGGCGGCCGGGCACGGCGTCCACCCGCTGACCCTCTCCGGCCTCGCCGACCGGCAGGGCGTCCCGGCCGGGCAGCAGACCCACGTCCAGGACATCGTGGCCGAGGTCGAGCGCCTCGACCTGCGCGAGGTCGTGCTGGTCGGTCACAGTTACGCGGGCGTTCCGGCGGGGCAGGCCGCGGCGCGGATCGGCGACCGGCTGGCCCACCTGGTGCTCGTCGACGCCAGCCTTCCGGTCGACGGCCGGTCGTTCGCCGAGGGTTGGCCGGACGGCGGGGTGGCGCTGACGGCGGCGATCGCCGGGAACGGCGGGTTCTGGCCGAGCGCCACCGCCGCCCACTTCGAGGGCCACGGCCTGACCGACGGGCAGATCGCCCGCATCGTCGCCGGCTCGACCCCGCACCCGGGCGCCACCCTGACCGAACCCGCCGTGCTGACCCGCCCGTTGGCCGAGCTGCCCGCGACTTACCTGCTGTGCCTGCTCGCCGCGGCGGAACCCGACGAGGAGGTGGCCGAGCTGGTGGCCGACGGGCACTGGCGGTTGGTCGAACTGGACACCGGGCACTGGCCGATGTTCTCCCGGCCGGCCGAGCTGGCCCGGATCCTGCTGGACACCGCCGGGCGGTGATGCCCGCGGCCCCGTCAGACGCGGGGCCGCAGGCCGTCGATGAGGACGGTCAGTACCTGGTCGGCGTCCTCCGGGGCGTGTTCGCGGGCCCGGGCGGCCGAGGCGATGAGGGTGAACAGGCCGTTGACGGTGATGTCCTGGCGGACCTCGCCGGCGAGCCGGGCGCGCTCCCACCCGGCCGAGAGCCCGTCGCCAGCCAAGCCGAAGAAGACTCCCAAGCCCACCACCCCGCCCGCCTCGTCGGAGTCGGGATCGCCGTCCGCCCCGGCGCCGCCCGGCTCGCCCACGAAGCATCACGCCTCGCCGACGGCGACCACGACCGGTGCGCCCGTGACCGGCACCCAGACCCCCACGGCGGACTGCGGCTCGACGGCCGGCCCGGTGGTCACCCCGAGCGCCAGGGCGACCCCGGTACCGACCGGGCAGCCCACCACCGCGCGCCCACCACCGCGCGCCCGACGCCGCAGCAGCCGACCCCGACCCGCACCCCGGCCCCGTCCCCACGACCGACACTCCGTCGCCGACGGTCACCCCCACCACGACGGCCGGCCCGTCGTCAGCGACTGGCCCCAGCGCGACGGCGACCACCCCCGTTGCCGCCGCCGCGCCCACGGCCAGTCGACCCAGCTGCCGGGGTGGCCGATCTGCTCGACGCCGAAGGCGCCGAGGTCGGTGCCGGAGGCCCCGGCCACCGTGTAGTAGGCGGGCGCGCCGCCGACGTTGACGCCGATCCGCCCGTCCGGGAACGCGGTGGCGTTGCGGTGCGCCCGGCGCAGCACCAGCGCCGTCTTGCCGACCCCGGCCGGGCCGGTCACCAGCAGCAGCCGCTGCCCGTCGCCGGACGCCGCGCCCGGTCCGCTGTCCGCGCCGCTCTGCTCGCCCAGCCAGGCCAGTTCGGCCTCACGTCCGACGAAGCGGCCGGGCTCGCGGGGCAGCCGCGCCGGGGCGGCGACCGGTCGCGCGCGAGGGACGGACCGGATCCGGGCCAGGGCCTCCTGGAGGCCGGTGCCGGGGTGGCGCGCAGTCTGGCGATGTGGCCTGCAGGGCGGCGCGGGCGGTGGGCGGTGGGGCGTGGTCCCGGGCGAGGTCGAGCAGCCGCTCGACCGGGACGATGCGGTTGGCCTCCAGGGCGAGCGCGGCCAGTGCGGCGCGGCGCCGGGCGCCTCCGATGTGGGCGGTCGTGTCCTCGGCAGTCCGCAGCTCCAAGGGTCCCAGCAGCAGAATCCGCACGCCGCTCCTGTGCTCTCGTCCGTCCTCGCCCCCGGGCCTGCACCTTATCGGGCCGGCGGCGGTGGCCGGTCACCTCTGGTGTTTCGGCGTGACGTCAGTAACATGAGTACTCCTCACGTTTCCGCCAGGAGGCTGCCATGCCGGATCGCTTCGACCTGCCGGCGGGGTTCCGCTGGGGTGCCGCCACCGCTGCCTATCAGATCGAGGGGGCGGTGGACGAGGACGGCCGCGGCCCGTCCGTCTGGGACACCTTCTCGGCGCGCCCGGGCGCCGTTCGCGACGGGCACACCGGTGCGGTGGCCTGCGACCACTACCACCGGTACCCCGAGGACATCGCCCTGATGAAGGACCTCGGGCTGGACGGCTACCGCTTCTCCGTTTCCTGGCCCCGCGTCCTGCCCACCGGCGCGGGCACCGTCAACCCCGCCGGACTCGCCTTCTACGACCGGTTCGTCGACGCCCTCCTCGACGCCGGCATCACGCCGCTTCCCACCCTCTTCCACTGGGATCTCCCGCAGGCCCTGGAGGACGAGGGCGGCTGGCTCAACCGCGACACCGCCCACCGCTTCGCCGAGTACGCGAGCGTGATGGCGGACCGGCTGGGCGACCGCGTCCCCGCCTGGATCACCCTCAACGAGCCCTTCGTTCACACCGTCTTCGGCTACGCCCTCGGCACCCACGCCCCCGGCCGTACCCTGATGTTCGAGGCCCTCCCCGCCGCCCACCACCAGCTCCTCGCCCACGGCCTGGCTGCCGCGATCCTCCACGAGCGAGGCCTGAAGGTCATGCTCTCCAACAACCTCACCCTGGTCGAGCCGGCCACCGACTCCGCCGAGGACGCGGCCGCCGCGGCGGCCTACGACGCCCTTCACAACCGGCTGTTCACCGACCCCGTCCTCCTCGGCCGCTACCCCGACCTCTCCGCCCTCGGCGTCCCCGACGACATCTACGGCGCCGTCCAACCCGGCGACACCGACCTCATCCACACCCCCGGCCTCGACGGCCTCGGCCTCAACTTCTACAACCCCACCCGCATCGCCGCCCCCACCGACCCGGGCCTGCCCTTCGACCTCGTCGACATCCCCGACGTCCCCCACACCGCCTTCGGCTGGCCCGTCGTCCCCGACGCCCTCCGCCAACTCCTGCTCCACCTGAGGGACGTGTACGGCGACGCCCTCCCACCCATCACCATCACCGAGAACGGCTGCTCCGTCACCGAGGACACCAACCCCGACCAGCCCCGCATCGCCTACATGGCCACCCACCTCGACGCCCTCGCTGCCGCTGTGGCCGAAGGCGTAGACGTCCGCGGCTACTACACCTGGTCCCTGATCGACAACTTCGAATGGGCCGAGGGCTACCACCAGCGCTTCGGCCTCGTCCACGTGGACTTCGCGACGCAGAAGCGCACCCCGAGGGCCTCGTACGCCTGGTACCGCGACATGATTTCCAATCATCGAGTCCGCAAGCCAAGGTAATGGGGCTTTGGTCGCGGTGGGATGTACGGCTTCTCGGTAACGGTCGAGAGGCCATCCGTACGGCGCAGCCTGCGGCAGCCGTACCCCGGACACTGCGCAAAAGACAGGGTGTTCGACAGGTCCACAGCCCATGGCCAGTGGTTCAACCGTCGGTCTGTTGCGCGGTGACGGGCCGCCTTGCGGTTCCGGGGCCCGCAACGGGGAACTTGGCGAGCGTCGTGCGTCAGAGCGAAGCTCAGGGCTGGGCAATCCTGGCTGAGACGAACCAGACCTGGACCGCGACCTCCTCGGGCCAGCAAGGGCACCGCCAACGGCACGAAGGCGATCATCTGGCCCTGCAGCGGACAGTCCAAGAGTCGACGGCCCCGACTATCGGCCAGTGCTGGGCCATGGGCCCGTTGAGGACGTCGCCACCCCTGCCGGGCGCGGCGAGGAGTACGCCCGCCTTGATCCGCGGCTCGACCAGGTGCACCACGTTCCCGGTGTCGGGGTCGTTGAGTCCGGCGCCCAGGAGCAGAGCTGCGGTGAAGCCGCCGAGGGAGTGTCCGGCGAGGGCGACCTTGGTGTGGTCGATCCGTCCCGCGAGCCGCGGCACGGTGCGCTCGATCACGTCGAGCCGGTCGAGGATGTGGCTCATGTCCTCGGCACGGGAGCGCCAGAAGTCCGGTGCACCGGCGGCGTCGGCGACCAGGTGGCTCAGTGTCCGGGAGGTGAGGTGGGTGGGCTGGACGACGACGAATCCCTGTGCCGCCCAGGCGTTGGCGAGCGGCGCGTAGCCGTTCAGCGAGGAGAGGTTGTTCGACGGGCCGTGACCGTGGGAGGCGCCGATCCGCCAGATCGCTGCCAAGGCGGGTGTAGGGACGGGAACGATCTACCGACACTTCCCGACCCGGGCCGATCTCGTCACGGCCGTGTTCCGCCACCAGATCGAGGAGTGCGCGGAGGCGGGGTCGGTCCTGCTGGCCGACGCCGACTCCCCGTTCATCGCGCTGCGCCAGTGGATCGACCTGTTCGTTGACTTCCTGGTCACCAAACACGGGCTGGCCGACGCGATGCAGTCGGACAGCAGCGGCTTTGCCGCACTGCACCGCTACTTCCTCGACCGTCTGCTGCCGGTCTGCGCGCGGCTGCTCGACGCCGCGGTCGAGGCGGGGGAGATCAGGGCGGGCACCCATCCCTATGAACTGATGCGCGGCATCGGCAACCTGTGCATCGGAGGCGGAGACCCGCACTACGATCCCCGGCGCCTGGTCGAACTGCTCCTGTGCGGATTGCAGTGCCACCCGTCGGAGTGACGTCGACGGTAACTGCTCGCCGGGCGCGGTCAAGTGTCCGCGGGGTGCGGGCCGGACCGCCGGACGCCGCGAGGCCCTCTTCGCCCCCGCACTCGCCGCGCCGCCGAGCTCGACAGCTGAGCCGACCCGCTGCGGCGGTTTCACCCGACGCCCTCGCCGGCGACTTTCACCAGTGCCTGCGTGCCGATCACCGCCAGCAGCGCCAGCCGTTCGGCGTCCTCGGTGCCGGGTTCGGCCGTGTAGACCATGATCCGCAGATCGCTGCCCGCGACGCTGAGCACGTCGCAGTCCAGCGTCAGCGGTCCCACCTGCGGGTGGTCGATGGTCTTGCACGAGGCCTCCTGGTGTCCCACCGCGCCGGAGTCCCACAGCTTGGCGAACCGCTCGCTGTTGCCGCGCAGATCAGCGATCAGACGCCGCAGCCGCAGATCCGCCGGGTAGCGGCTCGCCGTCGCCCGCAGGTCGGAGACGACCGCGGTCTCCAACGCCCGCCGAGACTCCGGCGTGTGGCGGACCCGGCTGCCCGAGCCGAGGAAGTTCCGCCACGCCCCGTTGCGCTCCTTGCCGTGCCGCTCACCCATCAGCGCGGTGTAGAGCGGATTGGCCAGCAGCAGCGTCCACGCCGCGTCGGAGACCGCGACGGGTGTGCCGGTCAGCCGGTCCAGCATCCGTTGCACGCTGGGCGTGATGTAGCCGGGCACCGTGCCGATTCCCGGCGCTACCAGCCCGGCGACCCGGAAGAGATGCTCACGCTCCTCCGCGTTCAGTCGCAGCGCCCGCCCCAGCGCCTCGACGACCTGCTCCGACGGGTTGGTCGCCCGGCCCTGTTCGAGGCGGGTGACATAGTCGACCGAGACCCCGGCCAGCAGCGCCAGCTCCTCCCTGCGCAGTCCGGCCGCGCGCCGATGGCCGCCCACCGGCAGGCCGGCCGCCTCCGGCGGGACCCGGTCACGCCAGCGCCGCACCGTCTGCCCGAACTCCATGGTCGCCATGCCACCACTGTGCACCACCCCACCCGCGGGTGCCTGGTACTGGCAGTCCCAGGAAGATCGGACGCCTGGCTGACGGCATCGCCGCGCAGCATCGTGGAGGCATGACCACAACACTGATCACCGGAGCGAACAAGGGGCTCGGCTTCGAGACCGCCCGTCAACTCATCGCCGCAGGCCACACCGTGTACATCGGCAGCCGGGACCCCGAGCGCGGGCGTCGCGCCGCCGAGCAGTTGGGCGCGCGGCTGGTCGTCATCGACATCACCGACGACGCCTCGGTCGCCGCAGCGGCGAAGACCGTCGAGGCCGACGGCGGCCTTGACGTGCTGGTCAACAACGCCGGCGTGGAGGAGCGGGCCGAGGACAACGGAATCATCGGCGCCGCGGACGTCACCGCCGACCTGATGCGGAGCACGTTCGAAACCAACGTCTTCGGCACGGTACGCGTCACCCACGCGTTCCTCCCGCTGCTGCAGCGCTCCGCCGCCCCCGTCGTCGTCAACCTCAGCAGTGGCCTGGCCTCGCTCACCCGCGTCACCACCGCCGACACCCCCACCTACGTGTACCCCGGCGTCGCCTACCCGGCCTCCAAGGCCGCCGTCAACATGGTCACCGTGCAGTACGCCAAGGCGTTCCCGAACATGCGCATCAACGCCGTCGAGCCCGGCTTCACCAAGACGGACCTCAACGGCAACACCGGCATCCAGACCGTCGAACAGGGTGCCGAGATCATCGTCCGCATGGCCAGCCTCACCCCGGACGGTCCCACCGGCACCTACACCGACGCCGAGGGCCCGCTGCCCTGGTAACCGACCCGCCCACGACGGCCGCCCCGGCCGACGATCATGTCTTCGCCCTGGAGGAGCATGTGCTCAGCCCATCCTGGTCAAGGCCCTGCGCGACACCATCCGGCTTCCCGCCGAAGGCCCACGCGGCTTGGCTGCAGAGGCAGGCGGCGGATCCCTGGGTACTGAACGGAGGTCAGGGATCCGCCGCTCAGCCAGCGCATCATCGGTAGCACGATCATGGCAGGGTCAGCCCGCACCTTGGGACTTCCGTGTGAAGGCGTCTGCAGTCCGCCTGGCCAACGAGTCGTCCTGCCTTGAGTCCGTGACGTCGGTCCATCCGTGAAGGTATGCGCTGCGGCTGGGGGTCAAGGGGTCGCAGGTTCAAATCCTGTCGTCCCGACCAGAGTTTTCGCAGGTCAGAGGCCATTTCCGTAGTAAATGCGGGAACGGCCTTCGTGCGTTCTCCGGGCCTGGTGAGTGCAGGGTGAGGTGAGCATCCCGGGGCTCCCGGCCGGGTGAGTGCGGGGTGTTCTCGACCTGGGGATTCGGGCGGGAGATGTCTGGTCGGCGGTGGTGAGCGCGCGGTCGATGATGCCGACGGCCTCGCGGGCGGCCTGGGTGGTGAGGTGACCGTAGATGTTCGCAGTGGTGGACAGGGTGGAGTGCCGCAGGGTCTTGGAGACCACGGTGAGGGGAACGCCGGCGGTGATGGAGATGGTCGCGGCGAGGTGGCGCAGATCAGGGACGATGGTGCGGGGGAGGTCGAACTCGCGGCACAGGTAGTGGAAGTGGTTGAGGACGTAGGCGGGGTGGAGGGTGCGGCCGTCGGGGCGGTGGAAGACGTATCCGTCGCGGGGCGCCCGGAGCTGTGAGGGGCCTCTGTCGGCCGCGCGGTGGCGCAGGGCAGTGGCGACGCGCCGGGAAATGGCGACCCAGCCCTTGCTGGAGCGGGTCTTCGGCGGGGTGAGGACCAGCCGGTTGTTGTCGACAGCGGACAGCGTGTGGCGGATCTAGAGGACGCGGTCGGGCAGGTGAACGTCGGTCCAGTGCAGGGTGAGGGCTTCGCCTTTGCGTATGCCGGTGCCTATGAGGATCTCGATGAGGTCGGCGAAGGCCGGGTCGGTGGCTCGGTAGCGATCCAGGAATCGGATGGCGTCCTGCACGGTCCAGATCTGACGTTCGGCAGCGGCCGGGCGAGGGATGACGGTGGGGCGGGCCGGGATGCAGGGGAGCCGGTGGTGGCAGACGGCGTCGCCGAGGGCACTGGAGAGCGTGGCGAGGCAGCGGTGAACGGTGACTTCCCCGCGCCCGGTTGTCGTGGCGACAAGGGATCGTAGTCGCGCGCCCACACCTTGCGGGTTCGTCCCGATGGGACTTCCGTCAACACTGCGGCAAGGGACCGTGTGCGAGGCACTTGGTCGAGCTGTTGTCTACAGGTGCGGGGACGGTTAATCAAACTACTGACTTCGGCTCGTCGATCTCGCTCACTCGGTCGACTCCTGGCCGAGGAGCAGGTCGAGCAGGCTGGCAGGGGCGTTGTCGCCGAAGATGAGCTGGTGATTCTTGTCGGATTCGGCGGCGAACTGGGCAGTGCGGGGAAAAAGGGCCTGCTCGTACTTCGCAAGGGCGGCTTCGACATCGTCGGGATGTGCGGCGATGGCTTTGCCGAGTTCGGCGCCGTCGAACATGGCGAGGTTGGCGCCCTCCCCGGCGAACGGTGACATGAGGTGGGCGGCGTCGCCCAGCAGCGTCACTCCGGGAACGCGGTCCCAGCGGTGGCCGATCGGCAGGGCGCTGATCGGGCGCGGGGAGAGGGCTGTTTCCCCGTCAGTGATGAGTGCGGTCAGTTCAGGCGCCCATCCGGCGAATTCAGCTGCGACCTGGGCCGCCGCCGTCTCGGGACTGGCGACAATGGTGGCGATCCAGTCCTGCGGCTTGTCGAGCGCGACGTAGGTGTGAAGAACGGCGTCGGCCTCTCGGTGGCCAAGGATCCCCTTGCCGGCTGTGACGGCGAACAGGGAACCGTCGCCGACGGCCTTGGCCGCTGCGGGGTGGCGCTGGTCGGCGTCGTACAGGTAGGTCTCGATGAACGACGTGCCGACGTACTCGGGCTTCGCGTCGGAGAGCAACGGCCGGATCCTCGACCAGGCGCCGTCCGCGCCGACGAGGAGGCCGGTCGTCACGGTCGGCCCGTCGGCGAAGGTCAGCTCGTGCCTCCCGTCTCGGAGGGGGCGGACGCCGGTGACCTTGTGTCCCCACTGGATCACCTCGTCGGGCAGCGAGTTGATCAGGATCCGACGCAGGTCTCCGCGGAGTACCTCCGGGCGCCCGCCTGTGCCGTCGTCGGGCTGTTCGAGCAGTACCGCGCCGTGCTGGTCGAGCACGCGCAGGGCCTGGCCGCCTTCGTGGATGATCGCGCGGAACTCGTCGGTGAGGCCGGCCGCTTCGAGGGCGAGCTGCCCGTTGTACTCGTGGATGTCGAGCTGACCGCCCTGCGTGCGGGCGTCCGCCGATGTCTCGGCTTCGTAGATGGTCGCGGGGATGCCGTGCAGGTGCAGGACCCGCGCGAGGGTCAGGCCGCCGAGCCCGGCGCCGACGATCGTGACGGGAGTGGTCATGGTGGTTTCCCTTTCGGCTGGACACGCGCTACTCGGGTACAGTGTTCGCAGTAATGGTGCCACGATAGCACTACTGCGAACAGTGGGCGCAGTAGTGAGGAGGAAAGCTGATGGACGACGCTCACACAGTGATCTGGAACCGGCCGGAGCGGGCCGCGAAAGGCCCCGCGCCGTCACGCACGCGGGCGGAGATCACCAGCGCCGCTATCGCGATCGCCGACGCCGAGGGCATCGAGGCGCTGTCCATGCGGCGCGTCGCCAAGGCACTGGGAACGGGCACAGCCTCGCTCTACCGTTACCTGGCATCCAAAGACGACTTGCTCGACCTCATGCTCGACGCCGTAGCGGCCGAAGATGGCGGCCCGCCTGCCCCCACCGGCGACTGGCGCAGCGACCTGCGAGGCCTGGCACATCGTTCCCGGGCCGCCTTCCACCGGCATCCCTGGATGACCTCCCTCGCAGCAGGGCGCCCATCACTTGGACCGAACTCCCTCGACGTCATCGAACACGCACTCGCCGCCCTCGATCCCCTCGGCTTTGATATCGACGTCATGATCACCGTTGTCGACACGCTGCAGGCCTTCGTCCGCGGCTACGCCATCGGCGAGCTCGCCCAACAGGAAGCCGTCCGACGCTCCGGAGTCGGCATTCAGCAATGGATGGACGCCCATGCGCCCTACCTCGACAGAGTCGTCAAGAGCGGGCGCCATCCGCTCCTCGCCCGGGTCATTCGTGATGCCGAACTTCCCCACGCGGCCGACAGCGCCGAGCGTGGGTTCGAACTGGGACTCGAACGACTTCTCGACGGATGGGAGGCCAACCTCCCGGTCCGGTCCTGACGATCCGGCAGCGTCACCTGGCGGTTCATCGGGGAACTCCATACCCCGACGCCAGCCTCCGCCCGCCGAACCCCTGACCCAACGCGATTCCCCGAAGCGACCTGCCAGGGACTGCACGGATCGGTGGACTCCTCGCCGTATCTGCTTGTTGGTCAGCTCGGCGGTCTCGGCGACGGTCTGCTCCAGCGACGGTGTCCACGGCACCAGGTGGCCAGGTCCTTGCGCAGGATGCCCACCTCCTGACCCTCCGCTGTAGGAGAAGGCGAGCCCGGTCAGGCTGCCGGGGCGGTCAGGACGGCCCTGGCCACCAGTCGGAGATTCCTGATCATCGGATTCGGGTCGCCCTTGCGGCTGACCAGGACGACCTGGCTGGAAGGAGCGCCCTCGATCGGGATGGTGACGAGGTTGGGGCGTAGTGAGCTACGCCGGTCGCCGACCGGTAGCACGGCGATCGCCCTGCCACTCGCGACGAGTTCCAGCTTGTCCTCGTAGCTCTCGATCGGCGGCACGTCGGCCCCGAGGATCCGGTAGGAAGTCCAGTCCGCGGTCTCGAACGGGCATGGCGCCGCCTCCTCGCCGGCCAGTTCTTCCGAGGTCACCGACGGGCGGTCGGCCAAGGGATGGCCGCGTGGGACCACGAGCATCCGGGGCTCCTCGTACAAAGGGGTGGTGAAGACGTCGGCGGCGAGCGGCAGCGGGGCCCGCGCGATCAGGGCGTCGACGTGCTTGTCGGACAGCGCCCCGACGTCGCGGCAGCTCAGGTACCGGGTGGTGATCTCGGCCTCCGGGTAACGGCGGCGCAGTTCCCCCACGGCGGCAGTGATCACCAGGTCTTCAACGTAGCCGATGGTGATTCGTTCAATCTCGGCTTGTCCGCGCACGGCCAGTTCGGCCTGGCGGGCGGCCTGCAGCAGGGCTTGGGCCCGGGGGAGGAACCTCTGGCCTGCCGGAGTGAGCCGGGTGCCCTGGGGTACGCGGTCCAGCAGTCGTGTGCCGAGATACTTCTCGAGCCGTTGGATCTGGCGACTCAGCGCAGGCTGGGCCACGTGCAAGTCGGCGGCGGCCCGGCCGAAGTGCTGGTGCGCCGCGACCACGGTGAAGTAGCGCACCAACCGCAGTTCCAGGTCCTGTCCGAGATCGTTCACCCTTGCAGCGTACGCGTCATGCCGTTTCGGAATGAGCAGGTTGCCGAATTGGTCTTGGACGGCGATGCCGCGGTGGGCCTTGACTCAAGGAGCAACGTTTCCCCAAGAAGGCGACAGACGCGATGAAGGCGATCCAGTTCCATGAAGCGGGCGGGCCCGAGGTTTTGCAGTATGACGAGGTGCCGGTTCCCGAGATCGGCCCGGGCGAAGTGCTCGTCCGGGTGCACGCAGCGGGCATCAACCCGCCGGACTGGTACCTGCGTGAGGGGATGAAGGTCATGCCGGCCGAGATGAGGCCGGCCCTGGAGTTCCCTCTGGTCCCCGGAACGGACATGTCGGGCGTGGTCCAGGCGGTCGCTCCGGACGTGTTGGGGTTCGCCGTCGGTGACGAGGTCTTCGGCATGCTGCGGTTCCCCGGATTCGACGGCCGGACCTACGCCGAGTACGTGGCCGCACCGGCTTCGGACCTGGCTCACAAGCCGGCCGGTATCGACCACGTGCAGGCGGCCGGGGCGCCGATGGCCGTGCTTACGGCCTGGCAGTACCTGGTGGATCTCGGCCACGACGTGCCGTCGGTTTTCACCGGTCGGGTGCACCAGCCGGTGCCGATCACGCCAGGGATGACCGTGCTGGTCAACGGTGCTGCCGGTGGAGTGGGTCACTTCGCGGTGCAGCTGGCGAAATGGAAGGGGGCACACGTCATCGCGGTGGCCTCCGGGCGGCACGAGCAGTTCCTGCGCAAGCTCGGCGCCGATGAGTTCATCGACTACACCAGGACGCAGGCTGCGGACGTAGTCAGCGGTGTCGACCTGGTGATCGACGCCGTCGGTGGCCCGGACAGCTCACGCTTCCTGAGTGTGCTCAATCGCGGCGGCACCATGCTTCCGGTGTTCTTCGCCCAGTACGATCCGGAAGAGACGGCGAGTCTGGGCATCACAGTCTCGAACATTCAGGTGCGTTCCAACGGCCCCCAGCTCGCCGAGATCGGGCGCCTGTTCGACGAGGGCAAGCTGCAGGTCGGGGTGGACAGCACCTACCCGCTGCCCGAGGCGGGCAGCGCACACACGCGAGCCGCGCAGGGCCACATCCAAGGCAAGATCGTGCTGACGGTGGTCTCGTGATCGCCGAACTCCAGCAGGCGGTGGCGCACTACGCCCACGCCCTGGACGAGCTGAAGGTGCCCGCGCTGGAAGCGGTTCTGACCGAAGACACCACCTGGACCTTGACGATGTCCCGACAGGGAGTGCTCGGCCCGATCGCCGGACGCGCGGCGGTGCTCGACTCATCTGTTCGGAGGTGAAAGGGGAGCGCCCGACCCCGCAAACGCCGGTGCGCACCTGCACGCGGGTACCGGCCGGTCCAGCCGGAGCGAGCCGGCTGGACCGTTGGCCGACGAGCAGTGCCCAGCCGGCGCAGCTCGACAGTCAGCGGGCGATCGAGACCGCGAAGGGTGTGAAGCCGGTGGATCGGATGACGTGCGGGACGAAGAGGATCGCGGCCTCGGTGGCGCGGGCGGTCCGGATCCCGCCGAGGTCGGTGATCCACTCCTTGTGCCAGCCGAGGTCGGTGAGCAGTTCGCGGACGGTCTGCTTGGCCTGCGGGTCCTCACCGGAGAGGAACGCGGTCGGTGTCTGGGGGAGGGTGGCCGGTGCGGTCATCACCGGGAAGAGCATGGTGTTGAGGGTCTTGACGACGCGCGTTTCGGGGAGTGCTTCCTGGAGTTGCTCGGCGAGGCTTGATCCGGGGTAGAGCAGGTCGGCGGGCAGTCCGTCCGGTCCGTCGGTGGTGGCGTTGGAGACGTCGACGAGGATCTTGCCGCGCAGTTCCTCGCGCAGGGCGGCGAGCCGCTCCAGCGAGCCGTTGCCCGGGGTGGCGTTGATGACGATCCGGGCTGTTCGGGCGGCGTCGGCGGCGGCGCCCGGCGTGCGGTCCGCCACGGTCACCTCATGCCCTGCCCGGGTGAGGGCCGCGGCCAGGTTGCCGCCGACGCGGCCGTTTCCGAGAACGGCGATCGTGGTCATGGTGATGGTGTCCTTTCATGGGTGCGGGTTGTGGTGCGGTCAGCGGGAGAGGGTGGCGACGGCTTCGGCGTGGATACCGGGCGCGGCAGCCAGGAAGCTTCCGCTCTGGGGGGTCCAGGGGCGGCCCTCGGCGTCGGAGATCCGTCCGCCGGCCTCGGTGACGAGCAGCGCCCCGGGCAGCAGGTCCGCGCGGGCGCCGGCGAACTGCCAGAAGGCGTCGATCCGGCCGGCGGCCACGTTCACCAGGTGCAGGGTCGCGGGCACGGCGGTGCGGACGACCAGCGCGTCGAAGAGCATCGCGGTGATCGAGGAGCCGACGCGCCGCACGACCTTCTCGTCCTCGTCCGGCCGGGCCTGGCTGGTGGCCACGATGCTCAGGCCGAGGTCCGCAGTGGGGGAGACGTTGAGCGGCCGGCCGTCGAGGTGGGCGCCCGCGCCGGTGAGCGCGGTGTAGGTCTCGCCGGTCAACGGCAGGTGGACCACGGTGAGCACCGGCTGGTTGTCGCGCACGAGGGTGGCGGTCACCGCCCACTCCGGCAGGGCGTGCAGGTGGTTGACGTTGCCTTCGGCCGGATCCACGACCCACCATTCGCCGGGCGGCAGCGCCCCGCCGTCCAGCTCGTCCTCCACCCAGCCGGCGTCCGGGCGCAGGCGCGTGAGTCGGGGGCGCAGGATGTCGAGGGCCATCCCGTCGTTGGCGGCCAGCGCGCGCATCAGCTCTTCGCGGTTCCGGTAGCGAACCACCTCGCCGAAGCGCTCGCGCAGCGCCGAACCCGCCTCGCGCACGGCGTTCGCGGTCTGGGCGAGCAGGTCGGAGTCCAAGGCGGCGACGTCAATGGTCTGAAGCGGTTCGGACATGGTGGTACTCCCGTCTGAGGAGGGGGATGAGGCCGGTAGAGGGCCGAACTGCGCGTTACTCCTTGCGCTTTCGCCTCAACGGTAGATAGCCCCGTAATTAACTTCAAGTGCATGTCAAGCACGGCTAGGATTACTCGTATGCAATTGGATTTGAACCTGCTCGCCGCGCTGGACGCGCTGCTGGAGGAGGGCAGCGTGGCCGGGGCGGCCGCACGCCTGCACGTCACCGCCCCCGCGATGAGCCGGAGCCTGGGCCGAATCCGGCGCACGACCGGGGATCAGATCCTGGTGCGCACCGGCCGCACGATGACCCCGACGCCGTACGCGATCGCCGTCCGGGAACAGGTGCACGAGCTGCTGCACCAGGTCCAGGAGGTGCTGGCACCGAGCCGTGAACTCGATCTGGCAACGCTGGAGCGCACCTTCACACTCCGCTGGCACGATTCCCTGGTAGCCCTGAGCGGCCCCGCACTGCTCGCGGCCGTGCGCGAACAGGCGCCGGGCGTGCGATTGCGCTTCGTCGCGGAATCGAGCACCGACACCCCCGAGTTGCGGCGCGGCGAGGTCGACCTGGAGGCCAACGCCAACCGTCCGAGCGCACCGGACATCCGTGCCGAGAAGGTGGGTGAGACCCGCCTCGTCGTCGTCGTGAGGCACGGGCACCCCCTCACCCGTGTCGGGACCGTCACCGCAGAGCGGTACGCCGCCGCTGAGCACGTCACCGCCTCGCGACGTGGAAACCTCAGCAACGCCCTCGACGACGCCCTCGCGCGGCTCGGCCTCACCCGCCGCGTGGTGGCCACCGCGCCCACGGAAGCGGCCGCGCTGGAGTTCGCACGCGGTTCCGATCTCCTGATCACCGTCCCCGAAGCCACCACGCGGTCCGCAGTCGCCGACCTCGGCCTGGTCGTGCTCCCCCTCCCGCTCGAACTGCCGTCGGCACCGATATGCCTGTCGTGGCATCAGCGCTACGACACCGACCACGCCCACGCCTGGCTGCGCGGCCTGGCACGAACCGCGCTAGCCGTATGCGGGGCGTCGTAGTCGGCGTCCTCCGACCGCTTTCGGGGCTGAGCGTGTCCGAAACACGCGATCGCTTACACGCCCGCCTGGTCGAGTACGGGCGGTGGAGTAGGGGCGTGAGCCCCCTGGAGGGGTGCGTGGCCTGTGCGGGGGCGGCCTGTCGACGGCAGGCTGAGATCGACATTGCCGGGGCGACTGGGCCGCTGGGGACACTGCGAGGAGCGGGTTTCGCGGCGGTAGTGGGGCTGCCGACGGCCGCAGCTGCAATCACAGCCTGTTCGACGGGCTGAGGGGTTCAATCAGCGTTTTGGTCTAGTCCATGTTGACTTCGAGACGCAGCGTCGCACGCCTGAGGCCTCGTATGCGTGGTACCGCGCGCTGATCGCTGCCCATCGGGCACGGTGTGCGAAGTAGGGGCCTCGCTAACTCTCTTGTGGTAAAGGCAAGTCAGGAAACACCGTGACTGGCAGTTACGGATTCCCTATAATGACAGCCTGTTCGATGGGCCGAAGGCCGTCGAACGCGAAGGACTTCGACGCGATCGTGCCGTGCGGCGCGGACGAGCGGGCTTCGTCCTGACTCCGGGCGGGTGGTACGTGTACGCCCCACAGTGGTCCCGCGTCGTTGCCCCTGTCGTGTGATCAGCGCGGATCGACACACCTCGGAAGGTATGTCGGAAGGCCGAAGGCCATCCCTGGACCATAAGTAATTCATATGCCTAGCTGGAAACTGTGTTCCTGCGCGATCTTCGCGCGGCACGGGCGTCTTGACGGGGGATTGGCTTGCCGCGCAGCTTCCTTGACAGCTCCCTGATGCCTCGCCGGACACGTGTTCGTCAGAGGGGGAGCGCCGGGTCGGCCCAGTGCACCACCTCCCGCCGTACCGGTCGGAAGCCTGCGGCCTCGGCGAGGGTTCCGCTGACACGGTTGCTCTGCGGTGCCGACCCAGGCCGACAACGACCTGCAGCGTGTCGCTGAGGCGGTGGCCGGCGATGCCGCTGGGCAGCGGGCCGTGCAGACGGTCATCGGTGAGCTCGGCCGGTACGAGGCCCTCGCGGCCCGGGCCGCGACGTCTACCGGCCGGCGCCGTCCGGGGTCCGGGTGGGCGGGGGGATGCGCAGCACCGGGAGTGCGCAGAGTGCAGCCGCCGTCGTGGCGCAGACGGCGGCCATGGCGAGGACCGTCCAGGCGGACGGGGGGGGGGGGGGGGGCGGGGTAAGTCTGCTCCGCTCTCCCCCCCCGTCGGCTGAGAAAAGGGAAAGAGGGGGGGGGGAGGAAAACCCCGAAGAGAAGGGGTTCTGG
>NZ_JBHTTU010000026.1:31132-68699 GCF_042794375.1 Kitasatospora sp. NPDC056531
GGGGGATGCAAAACACGGGGAGGGAGAGGAGTGCAGCCGCTGTTGGGGCGAAGACGGGGGCCGGGGCGAGGACCGTCAGGGCGGAGGGGGCGCGGGCGATGCCCGCGCCGATTCCGCTCAGCTCGCCCTGCCGGTCGATGAGCCGGCGGACGAGCGGGATGGCGACGACCGATCCGACGGCGACGGTGCTCAGGGCGATGACCGTCCCGCGGACGGCGAGTACGACGGCGGACTGGCCCGGGGTGAGGCCGATCGCCCTGAGCAGGCCGAGGTCCCGGCGGCGTTCGTGGAAGCCTGCGGTGGCGGTGGTGAGCAGGTCGACCAGGCCGATGAGGGCGAGTACGAGCAGGAGGCCGACCACGCTGGCCCGCAGGGCGCCGGGCCTGGTGACCGGGCCGGTGGGGAGGCGGATCTCCGTCTGCCCGGCGAGGCCGGCGCGGGCGGGGAGGTCGCGCTGGACGGCGGCCGGGTCCTGGCCGGGGCGCAGGGTCAGTTGCCAGAAGTCCGGGTGGGTGGGGTCGCCGGGCCGGTCGAGGGTGTCGAACCCGGTGGACAGGACGCGGCCGCCGTGTTCCGGTTCGAGATTGCGTCCGACGATGTGCAGGATGCGGGGGGTGCTCCCGGTGGTGAGCCGCACCCACTGGCCGACCCGGGCGCCGAGCAGGTCGAGGGCGCCCTGCCCGGCGACGGCTTCGTCGGTGGCGCGGATCGCCCGGCCCTCGACGACGGTGTACGGGTACGGCGCGTCGGTGGTGCCGACGGCGCGCAGGGTGAGTGTCGCGGACTGGCCGGGCGCGAGGGCCTGCATCTCCGTGCCCGGGTAGACGCCCTGCACGGCGCCGTCGGAGGCCAGGGCGTCGGCGAGCCGCCCGTCGCCGGGTGTCTGATCGGGGGTGGTGCGGCGGGCGGTGACGGACGGGACGGTGGCGCCGCGATCGGGCCGGGTGACGGCGTCGAGGGTCGCCCAGGTGCTCAGGGCCAGGGTGGCGGCGACGACCGGGACGGTCAGCCGCAGGGCGCTGCCGACCAGGTCCGAGCGTCGGCGCAGGACGCTGCCGAGGCCGAGCGCGAGTGCCGGGGGCAGCCGTCGGAGTGGGCCGAGCCGGACCGGTCGGGCCGTCATGGCGGGTGGTCGGGTGCCGTCGGTCGGGGGCACGGGGGTGACCCGCGAGGCCCGCAGTGCGGGCAGTGCGGCGGCGGCCCCGACGGCGAGGAGTGCGGCGGCAGCGACGGCGACGGTGGTCGCCGTGCCGCCGGGCACGGGTCCGTGGAGCGCGTCGGTCCCGCCGCCGAGGGCCGGGACGGTGTGGACGGCGATCGCGGCACCGCCGGAGCCGAGCAGGACTCCGGTGCCGGCCAGCAGGAGCTGTTCGGCGATGAACATCCAGGCGACCTGGCCGGCGGTGAAGCCGAGCGCCTTGAGGAGGGCGATGTCGCCCGTCCTGGTCCTGATCCGCCAGCCTGCCCCGCCGGCCACCGCCAGGGCAGCGGCGAGCAGTGCGGCGAGTCCGCTGAGTCCGAGGAGCAGGCCGGCCAGCCGGTTGTCCTGCTGCCGCGCGTCCCGCGCGTCCAGCCAGGTGGTGATCCGGGAGACCCGCCCGGCGCCGAGGACGCTGACCACCCGCTGGGCCGTGTACGCGGCGTCGGAGGGACGGGCCAGGCGCAGGCCGAGGGTGAGACCCCGGGCTGCCTGGTCCGGCTGGACCAGGTCGAGGGTGTCGGGGAGTGCCCAGCCGAGGTCGTAGCCTGCGGCCTGGCTGGGCAGCTGGTCGGGGCTGTCGGCGATGCCGAGGACCTGTAGTTCGACGGCCGCGCCGTGGCTGTCGAGGACGGTCAGGTGGTCCCCGGGGTGGGCCCAGGCGGCGTCGGCCGCGGACTGTTCGAGCACGATGCCGCGGGTGTCGGCGGGGTCGAGCCAGGTGCCGGAGCGCAGCAGCGGGCGGGCTGCGCCCGGGGTGTCGCCGCGCAGCACGAGCGCGGTGCGGCCGGGTGGGCCCGCGGCGGCCGCGCCGTCTGCTCGTCGGCCGACCAGTGTGGTCTCGGCGGTCTGCTGGGGTGGTGAGACGGCGAGTACGCCGGGTTCGCGGGCGAGCACGGCGGCGGAGGGTTCGTCGGTGCCGCCCCGGGCGGCCGTGGGCGGGCGCAGGTCGATCCGGATGTCGGGTGATCCGGCGGCCTGGAACTGCCGCTGCCACGGGTCGGCGGCGGCGCCGAGCAGCGTGCCGGCAAGCAGGAGAGCGGCGGTGGTGCCGCCGGTGGCGAGGACGATCAGAAGCGCGTGGACGCGGTGCGAGCGCAGGTCGACGCGGATCCAGCGGAGCAGGGCACGCACCGGCTCACCCGCCGAAATCGATGATGTCGCGGACCCCGACGGCGCGCCGCGCGGCCGGGGGCTCCTCCACCCGGGCGTCGTCGGCGATCCGGCCGTCGAAGAGGCTGACGACCCGGTCGGCGGTGCTCGCCGCCCGCGCGTCGTGGGTGACCAGCACGATGGTGGTGCCCTGTTCGTGGTAGCGGCTGAGCAGGGCGAGGACGTCGCGGGTGCTGCGACTGTCGAGGTTTCCGGTGGGCTCGTCGGCGAGGAGCAGCTGCGGCCGGTTGACCAGCGCGCGGGCCAGGGCGACGCGCTGGCGCTCACCGCCGGAGAGCTCGCCGGGCCCGGCGGTGGCCTTGTGGGCGAGGCCGAGGTCCTGAAGGAGTTCCTCGCGGCGTTCGCGGGCGGTTCGGCCGGACATGCCCGCGAGCACCGCGGTCAGCTCGATGTTGTCAGCGACGGAGAAGTCGGGGAGCAGGTTGCCGCTCTGGAAGACGATGCCGTAGTGCCGGCGGCGCAGGCGGGCCCAGGCGGACTCCCTCAGGCGGTCGACCCGGCGGCCGTCGAGCCACAGCTCGCCCTCGTCGGGCCGGAGCAGGCCGGCGAGGAGGTGCAGCAGGGTGGACTTGCCGGCGCCCGAGGGGCCGGTGACGGCGACGAACTCGCCCCGGTCGATCCGCAGGCTGATGCCGCGGACCGCGGGTATCAGGGTCGAGCCGCTCAGGTGCGAGCGCACCACGGACTCGGCGGCCAGCAGCGGCGGCATCGGTGGCGGCATCGGCTCCGGGCCGGTCACGTGAGCTCCTCCTGGCAACGCTCCAGCCAGTCGAGGTCGGCCTGCAGGTGCAGGACGGCGCCCTCGATCAGCAGCAGCGAGGTCCGGTTGCCGCGCTCGGTGGCGGCCAGCTTGTTGAGTCCGCGCATCGTGTTGATGCAGTGCCGGCGCTGGTTGTTGATCAGCGTCAGCTGGTCGGCGAGGTCGGTGTCTTCGGCCAGGATCAGCTTCATGAAGAACTCGTCCCTGACTCGGGGCCCCTCGGTGGGCGCCTCGAACCAGCCGGCGAGTTCCTCGGTGCCCTTCTCCGTGATCTCGTAGACCTTCTTGTCCGGCCTGCCCTCCTGCGCCACCTCGGTGCCGCGGATCAGTCCGGACTTCTCCAGTCGGCTCAGGGTCACGTAGATCTGGCCGATGTTCGGCTGAGGGTACGCCGCGCCGAAGGTCTGCTCAAGCCCCTGCTTGAGCTCGTACCCGTAGGCGGGCTGCCGGGCCAGCAGCGCCAGCAGCTGATGGCGCACCGGGCGTCACCTCTTCCCTCTCGTGCCTGTTCGCTGGTTACACCTCGGTCACACAGTACGGGCAGGCGGGCCCCCACCAGCAGGGAGGCCGTATAAAGGGACGTGCGTCGGCCCCCACCCGTGCCGGCGGACCGAAGGAGCTCCATGGAAGACCGGCCGCCCACCGGGCCCGACGCGGGCCGTCGGCGCGTGGTGCGCGCGCTGGTGGGCGGGGCGGCGGTGCTCGCGGCCGGGGGCGCGTCCGCCTGGTACGGCCTGGTCGGCGGTGCGCAGGCGATGGGCGACCCGGAGGGCGTCGGGCCGGTCACGCTCGCCACCGGCCGGGACACCACCCGCTACCTGCG
The DNA here is from genome assembly GCF_042794375.1 of Kitasatospora sp. NPDC056531. NCBI lineage: Bacteria > Bacillati > Actinomycetota > Actinomycetes > Kitasatosporales > Streptomycetaceae > Kitasatospora > Kitasatospora sp. NPDC056531. The sequence continues at coordinate 35,087 of NZ_JBHTTU010000026.1, forward strand.
CGGGCTGCTGGCCGACTGGAACGCCGAGCACCCGGACCAGCCCGCCGAACTGGTCGAGCTGCCGGAGGCGGCGGACGAGGTGCACGCCCAGCTCGCCGGAGAGCTGTCGGCCGGCGGCAGCCGCTTCGACGTGCTCAACCTCGACGTGGTGTGGACGGCCGAGTTCGCGGCCCGGCGCTGGACCGTGCCGCTGGACGAGTCGGACTTCGCACTGGGCAGCTTGCTGCCGCCGGTCGTCCGGACCGGTCAATTCGACGGGCGGCTGTACGCGGTACCGTTCGTCGCCAACGCCGCTCTGCTGTACTACCGCAGCGACGTGCTGGACGCCGCCGGCGAGCAACCGCCCACCACCTGGGCCGACCTGGCACGGCAGGCACGGACACTGGCCCCCGCGCACGGGCTGTCCGGGTACGCGGGTCAGCTGAGCCCGTACGAGGGACTCGCCGTCAACGCCCTGGAGGCGATCCGCTCGGCCGGCGGGGACCTGCTCGCCGGAGACGGAACCGTGGTGGTCGACAGCCCGCAGGCCCGGGCCGGCCTGGAGTTTCTGGCCGGCGGCGTGCGCGAGGGCTGGATCCCGCGCGAGGCGCTCGGCTACCAGGAGGAGGAGTCCCGCGAGGCCTTCGGCCGGGGCGGCCTGCTCTTCCTGCGGAACTGGCCGTACGTCTACCACGCGGTCGGCGCCGCCGGTTCCCCCGTGGAGGGGCGGTTCGGCGTGGTGCCGCTGCCCGGCCCGAACGGGCCCGGCAGCGGTGTGCTGGGCGGCTCGGGGCTGGCGGTCAGCCGGTTCTCCCGGCGCCAGCGCACCGCGCGGGCACTGATCGGCTACCTGACGAGCCGCCGGGCGCAGTCCCGCGTGCTGACCGAGGGCGGGCTGCCGCCGGTCTGGGCCGACCTCTACGCGGACCCGGACCTGACGGCTCGGTTCCCGTACCTGCCCGTGCTGCGCACGGCGATCCTGGCGGCCGGGGCGCGCCCCGGCGTGCCGCAGTACCAGCAGCTGAGCCTCGCGTTCAGCGAGACGGCGTTCGAGGTCGTGTCGGGCCGTCGGCCCGCCGGGGCGGCGCTGCCCCGGCTGGCTGCGGAGCTGCGCGCCGTCGTCGGCTGAGTCGACGCCGACGACGGCCCGTGGGCGGTCAGCCCCTGTTTCGCGAGGCCTTACCCGTGAGTACCTAACATGTATCTATCCCTGACTCGATGCCTCGTCGTGTAACTCCTGGGAAACTCCATCAAACAAGGGCTTAACAGTGCTGGCATCTGCCTGCTATACCTAACGCGAATGCATAACCGTTGGAGTAGCGAGATGCTCAACCCCACCCTCCCCGACGGCGACGCGGTCACCCTGCCGCGCGCTCGTTCGCACGCCCCTACCACCCCCGCCGCCCGTGCCTGGTGGCGCGACGCCGTGATCTACCAGATCTACGTGCGCAGCTTCCGTGACGCCGACGGCGACGGCGTCGGCGACCTCGCCGGCGTCCGGGAACAGCTGCACCACGTGCGGCAGCTGGGCGCCGACGGCGTCTGGCTCAACCCGTTCTACGTCTCGCCCCAGCACGACCACGGCTACGACATCGCCGACCACTGCGCCGTCGACCCCGTCTACGGCGACCTCGCCGAGTTCGACCGCCTGATGGCGGACTGCGGACTGCTCGGTCTCAAGCTGGTCCTGGACGTCGTCCCCAACCACTGCTCAAGTGATCACCCGTGGTTCCAGAAGGCTCTGGCCAACGGCCCCGGCAGTCCCGAGCGGGCGCGGTTCCACTTCGCCGACGGGCGCGGCCAGGACGGGGAACTCCCGCCCAACAACTGGCGGGCCATGTTCGGCGGCCCGGCCTGGACCAGGATCACCGAGGCCGACGGCCGGCCCGGCCAGTGGTACCTCCACCTGTTCACCCCCGAGCAGCCCGACTTCAACTGGCGCAACCCCGATGTCGCCGTCCACTTCGAGGAGGTGCTGCGGTTCTGGCTCGACCGCGGCGTCGACGGCTTCCGGATCGACGTGGCAGCCGGGCTGTACAAGCACCCAGAACTGCCGGACTCGCCCGACCCGGACGCGGACGAGCGCACCCGCGACTCGGTCAACCCACTGGCCTGGAACCAGCCGGAGGTGCACGACATCTGGCGGCGGTGGCGTGCCATCTGCGAGCAGTACACCGCCCGCGACGGCCGTGAACGGCTGCTGGTCGGCGAGGCCTCCGTGCCCACGCCGGCGGAGCAGGCGCTGTACGTGCGGCCCGACGAACTGCACCAAGCCTTCTTCTTCCACCTGCTGCACGCGCCGTGGGACCTCGCGCACTTCCACCGGGTCATCGACGACGCCGTACGGGACATCACCGGCACCGGGTCGACCGTCACCTGGGTGCTCAACAACCACGACCAGGTCCGCACGGTGAGCCGGTTCGCGGGGGAGGACCCGGCCTCCGGCCCCGCCCGGGCCAAGGCCGCCGCCCTGCTGATGCTGGCCCTGCCCGGAGCCGCCTACATCTACCAGGGCGAGGAGCTCGGGCTGCCCGAAGTCCTCGACCTGCCGGACGAGTTGATCACCGACCCGATCTTCCGCCGGACCGGTAGCCGCACCGGGATCCGCGACGGCTGCCGGATACCGCTGCCGTGGTCGGGCACCGGGGCCCCGTTCGGGTTCAGCCCGCCGGACAGCCCGGCCGCCCCCTGGCTCCCGCAGCCGGACTCCTTCGCCGCCCACACGGCCGAGCGGCAGCGGGCCGACGCCGGATCCGTCTTCCACCTGTACCGAACCGCCCTCCAACTGCGTCGTGAACTCCCGCAGCTGGGCGAGGGGACGCTGCGGTGGCTGGAGACCCCGCCCGGGGTCCTCGCGTTCGTCCGCGGCGAGGGCCTGGTGTGCGCCGTCAACTTCGGCGACACCCCAGCGCCGGCTCCGGTCGCCGGTCCGCCCCTGCTGGCAAGCGGTCCGTGCGCCGACGGCCTCCTGCCGCCCGCCACCGCCGCCTGGTGGATCAACCACGCTGCTGCCAGCACCATCTGACTGACCATCACATCACGAAACCCCCACCCGCCTCACGGAAGAAGACTCGACGATGAGACTCCGTAGCGCTCTCCCCACCCTGGCCGCCTCCGTCGTGCTGGCCGCCACCGCAACCGCCTGCGGCAGCGGAGGAGGCGGCGCCGCCGCCGACTCCGCCACCCAGGGACTCAAGGGACAGACCCTGACCGTCGCCGCCGTGTGGAGCGGCACCGAGCAGGAGAACTTCAAGAAGGTGCTGGACGCCTTCACCGCGAAGACCGGCGCCACCGTCAGCTACACCTCCACCGGTGACAACCTCTCCACCGTGGTCGGCAGCAAGATCGAGGGTGGCGACCCGATGGACGTGGTCATGGTCGCCCAGCCCGGCGTGATCAAGCAGTTCGCCGACAAGGGCTGGCTGGCGCCGCTCTCACCCCCCGTCACCGACGCCGCGAAGAAGAACTACGCCGGCATCTGGTCCAGCCTCGGCACCGTCAACGGCACCCAGTACGGCCTCTACTTCAAGGCCGCCGACAAGTCGACCGTCTGGTACAGCCCCACCGCCTTCGAGAACGCCGGCGTCCAGCCCCCGACCACCTTCGACGACCTGCTGAAGGCCGGCCGCACGCTCGCCGACTCCGGCACTCCGGCCTTCACCGTCGGCGGCCAGGCCGGCTGGACCCTGACCGACTGGTTCGAGAACGTCTACCTCTCCCAGGCCGGACCGGAGCTCTACGACAAGCTCACCCGGCACGAGATCCCGTGGACCGACCCGTCGGTCCTCAAGGCCCTGACCACCCTCGGCAAGGTCTTCGGCGACAAGCAACTCGTCGCCGGTGGCGGGCAGGGCGCCCTGCAGACCGACTTCCCCACCTCCGTCCAGCAGGTCTTCGGGGCACAGCCCAAGGCCGCCATGACCTATGAGGGCGACTTCGTGGGAGGTGTCATCGCCTCCGAACTGAAGAAGCAGGTCGGCACCGACGCCAAGGTGTTCCCCTTCCCCGCCGTGGACGGCGGCAAGGCCCCGGTGATGGGCGCGGGCGACGCGGCGGTCGTCCTCAAGGGTGCCAAGCACCCCGAGGCCGCGCAGAAGTTCGTCGAGTTCCTGGCCGGCCCCGAGGCCGCGACCGTCTGGGCCAAGGCCGGCGGCTTCATCTCGCCCAACAAGTCGGTCGACCCGTCCGTCTACCCCGACGACACCACCCGGCAGTTCGCCAAGTCGGTGATCGACGCCGGCGACACCTTCCGCTTCGACATGTCGGACCAGGCCCCCGCCGCGTTCGGCGGCACCGCGGGCCAGGGCGAGTGGAAGGACCTCCAGGACTTCCTCGCCAACCCCTCCGACGTCCAGGGCGCCGCGGCCAAGCTCGAAGCCGACGCGGCCAAGGCCTACAAGGGCTGATCCACCATGTCTCTGCGCTCACCCCGCAGCGGCCGGGCATCCGGTGGCGCCGTCCGGCGCCACCGGGGCCTCGCCCTGCTCTTCGTCCTGCCCGCCCTGCTGCTGCTCGGCGCCCTCGTCGTCTACCCCATCGGCTATTCGGTGGCCCGCAGCCTCTTCGACGCCTCCGGCCACCGCTTCGTCGGACTCGACAACTACGGCACCGCCTTCACCGACCACGCCACCCTCACCGCCGTGCGCAACAACGCGATCTGGGTCGCCGTCGCCCCGGCGCTGGTGACCGCCATCGGACTGGTGTTCGCGGTGCTCACCGAGAAGATCCGCTGGGCCACCGCGTTCAAGCTGCTCGTCTTCATGCCGATGGCGATCTCCTTCCTCGCCGCCGGGATCATCTTCCGCACGGTGTACGACGCGGACCCGCACCGCGGCGTGCTCAACGCCGCCGCGGTCGCCGTCCACGACACGTTCAACGACCGGCCGACCTACCCGGGCGCCCACCCACGCCCCAGCACGGGCCTCGACCAAGCCCAGGACGGCGACGTCACGGCGCCCACCAGCACGCGCGTCGTGCTGCTGCCGCTGGTCGGCGTGCAGCCCGGCGCGCTCCCGGCCACTGCCCGGACGGCCCAGGAGCCGGCCGGTGGTGACGGGGTCAGTGGCACGGTGTTCCTGGACTTCGTTCCCGGCGGCGGCGGCCACCCCGGCCGGCTCGACGCCGGGAAGAAGGGCCTGCCCGGCGTCACCGTCCAACTCCGGGACGGTGGAAGGACGGTCGCCACCACGACCACGGCCGACGACGGAACCTTCCGCTTCGGCGCAGCCCCCTCCGCCACCACCTCGGTGGTGATGCCGGCCGCGAACTTCGCCGCCCCCTACCGCGGCATCGACTGGCTCGGCCCTGCGTTCATCACCCCGGCCGTCATCGGCGCCTACATCTGGATCTGGGCCGGCTTCGCCATGGTCATCATCGCCGGGGGCCTCGCCAACCTGCCCCGCGAGACCATCGAGGCGGCCAGGATCGACGGCGCCGGCGAATGGCAGATCCTCCGCCGCATCACCGTGCCCCAACTCGCCCCGGTCCTCGGCGTCGTGTTCATCACCATGGTCATCAACGTGATGAAGATCTTCGACCTCGTGTACATCATCGCGCCCGGACCGGTGCAGCAGGACGCGAGCGTGCTCGCGCTCCGGCTCTACCTGGTCTCCTTCGGCGGCGGCAACGACCAGGGCCTCGGCAGCGCACTCAGCGTCCTGCTGCTGCTCCTGGTCGTGCCGGTGATGCTTCTCAACGTCCGACGCTTCCGAGGGAGCCGCGCATGACCACCACCCAGGCGGCCCCGTCCGCCCCCACCACCGTGCCCGCACCGGTGCCTGCCGGCCGGCCCACCCTGCCGCTCACGACCCGGCTCGCCGCCCTCACCCGGAGCGGCCTCGTCCAGGCCGCGCTGATCGTGGCCGCCGTTGCCTGGCTGGTGCCCACCGTCGGCCTGCTGGTCTCCTCACTGCGCCCCAAGCAGGTCGCCGCCACCGGAGGCTGGTGGACGGCACTGACCGAGCCCGCCCAGCTCACCCTGCAGAACTACACCGCGCTGCTCGGCGGCGGCGACGTCCCCAAGGCGCTGTGGAACACCGTGCTCATCAGCGTCCCGGCGACCCTGCTGACCGTAGCCCTCGCCGCGGGCGCCGGCTACGCCTTCGCCTGGATGCGCTTCCCCGGCCGGGACGCCGTCTTCCTCGGCGTGGTCGGACTGCTGGTCGTCCCCGTCCAGGTCGGGCTCATCCCGGTCGCCAAACTGGAGGGTGCCGTCGGGCTGTTCGGCACCATCCCCGGCGTCGTGCTGTTCCACGTCGGCTACGGGCTGCCGTTCGCCGTGTTCCTGATGCGCAACCACTTCCTGGAGATCCCCGCCGAACTCCTGGAGGCGGCGCGGATGGACGGCTGCGGGGAGTGGCGGATCTTCCGTACCCTCGCCCTGCCGCTCGCCGCACCGGCCGTCGCCTCGCTGTGCATCTTCCAGTTCCTCTGGGTCTGGAACGACATGCTGGTCGCGCTGATCTTCGCCGGCAACGACTCGCAGCCGCTGACCGTCTACCTGCAGTCCCAGATGCGGCAGTTCGGCAGCAACATGGACATCCTCGCACCCGGCGCGTTCCTGTCCCTGCTGGTCCCCGTGGTGGTGTTCCTCTGCTTCCAACGGTTCTTCATCCAGGGCGCCATGGCCGGATCCGTGAAGTGACCCCGGTGGGGGCGGCGACGGATGACCCGCCGGCCGGGCTCGCCCACCAGCGCCCGTGCTGCTGAGTGCTGTCACCAGCAATTCGGCCCCGTCCGCTTCAGGAGTTCGCAGTTGCATGAACTGCTAGATGTTGGCGACGTCGGTGATGCCGGGCAGAGGGTTGGCGGAGGTGGCGGGCGGGGTGTTCTCGGTCGGCTACCGTCAAGCCCACTTGATGGAGCAGCCCATGCTCGCCCGGTGTGGCTCCGGCACGGGCTCGCCCGCCAGTACCAGGCCGATGGCGTGCCGCAGCAGCCCACCGGTGACCGGCTGTCGGTTGCCAGGGGCGGACTCGTCCGTCGCGCCGCGGTAGGCCGGCTCCCGCCGGGCGTCGTACAGGAAGAGACCGGGGCGGCGCGTTCCGTAACACCGGACCGCAGGCGTCGTGGGGCGCCCGCGGTCCGCTGTTGCGACTAGCCGACCACCGCCGGGGAGCGGGGCGCCTCGGCGGCGGCCTCCGGCTGGTAGAACTCGGTGTGTCCTTCGACGTGGAGGTGGGGCAGGCGGCGGTCCAGCCAGGTGGGCAACCACCAGTTGCCGCGGCCGAGCAGGTGCATCACGGCCGGTACCAGCAGCAGTCGGACCAGCGTGGCGTCGATCAGGATGGCCGACCCCATGCCGACGCCGATGACCTTGATCGGCAGGTCGGGCGACGGGACGAAGGCCGCGAACACGGCGACCATGATGGCCGCCGCCGCGGTGATCACCCGCGCGGTGCCCGCCAGTCCGCTGACGATGGACTCCGCGTTGTCGTTGGTGCGCAGCCAGGCCTCACGCATCCGACTCACCAGGAAGACCTCGTAGTCCATCGAGAGGCCGAACAGGACGGCGAAGGTCAGCACCGGGACAAAGGCCGGCAGCGGGGTGGGGCTGTCGATGCCGATCAGTCGGCCGGCGGTGCCGCCTTCGAGGACGAGGGCGACCACGCCGTACGCGGCGCCGACGGAGAGCAGGTTCATCACAGCGGCCTTGAGGGCGACGGCGAGGCTACGGAAGGCCACCAGGAGCAGGAGCATCGACACCGTGACCACGCCGCCGACCAGCAGCGGGATGCGGCGGGCGATGTTGTCGGTGCTGTCGATCGCGCTGGCGGTCGCCCCGCCGACGTGCACCCGGACGCCGGGGCCGACCGCAGCCGGGATGACGTGATCGCGGAGGTCGCGGACCAGGGTTTTGGTGGCGCTGGACTGCGGACCGCTGTCCGGGACGACGGTGAGCAGCAGCGAGCGGCCGTCGGAGCCGGGCACCGGAGGGGTCACAGCCGTGACGCCGGGCACCGCCTTCAGCGCGGTGGGCAGCGAGGCTGTCGCGTCGGCGGGGGTGCCCGGCGCCAACTCGGCGACCAGGACCAGCGGTCCGTTGCTGCCCGGTCCGAAGCCGGCGGCTACCGTGTCGTACGCCAGCCGGTTCGAGCGCCCGGCGGGGTCGTTGCCCGCGTCGGGGAAGCCGAAGCGCACGCCGAGGAACGGCGCCGCGAGCGCCAGCAGGACGACGACCCCGGTGACGGCACCGAGGACGCGGTGACGCTCGACGAGCCTGCTCCAGCGCAGCCAGCCGGCGCCCACCGAGCTCTCGCCCTGGACGGCGCGGCGCTGGGGCAGCGGCAGCCGGAGGCGCTCGATGTGTCGGCCGAGGTAGCCCAGCAGGGCGGGGAAGAGAGTCGCGGACGCGGCGATCACGACGAGCACGGAGAGGATCGCCGAGACCGCGGCGCCGCGCATGAACGACAGGCCCATCGCGAACAGCCCGAGCATGCTGACCACCACGGTCATTCCGGCGACCACGACCGCGCGGCCCGCGGTGTCCAGCGCGGCGACCGTGGCGGCCTCGGGTTCGAGCCCCTCGGCGCGCCACTCGCGGAACCGGGTGACCAGCAGCAGCGCGTAGTCGATGCCGACGCCGATGCCCAGCATCGCGGCGAGCGAGGTCGACCAGTCCGGGACCGGCATGATCGCGGCGAGGACCGGCAGCAGGGCGCTGCTGACCGCGAGCCCGCCGAGCGCGGTGAGCATCGGCAGGCCGGCGGCCACGACCGAGCCGAAGGTGATCACCAGGATCACGGCGGCGGCCGCAATGCCGATGCCCTCCGAGCCGATCGCGCCCTGCTCGGCCTGCTGGACCGTCATGCCGCCGAGGTGGACGCGCACGCCGCCGTCGACGGGGCGGGCGAGGTCGAGCAGCCGCTGGGTGTCCGCCTTCGGCATGTCGGGGGCGACGGCGACGTCCAGGTGGATCTGGCCGAGGGCGGTGCGGCCGTCGGCCGACACCTTGCCGCGCGGGCCGTACGGGTCGTCGATGCCGCTGACGTGCGGTACCTCGGCCATCCGGGCCAGCAGGTCCTTGACCCGGTCGCGGGTGGCGGCGTCGGTCACGCTGCCGTCGGAGGTCAGTACCAGGCTGATCGATTCACCGCCCAGCCCGGGGAAGTCCCGTGCCAGCAGCTGCTGGGCCTGCTTGGAGTCCGAGCCGGGCGCGGTGTAGTCGGCGCTGTACTTGGCGCCGAGGCCGGCCGAGAGGCCGAAGGCCGCGCCGGCGGCGAGCAGCCAGAGCAGCACCGTGCGGCCCCGGTTCCGGAAGCTCCAACCGGCTATTCGGCCGAGCGGGCCGGGCCTGTGCGGCCCGCTCTCCCCGGCGGCTGTCCGCCGATCCTCGCGCAGTCCCTGGGACATGTGGTCCTCCGTGCGTCGTCAGGGGCTCCGCCCCCGGCAAAGCGTTACGCTTCATAACGCGTCTTATGAAGCGTAACGTTTCCCTCGACGGGTACGGATTGTCAACGCGGTGACTGGCGCAGCGAGCCGATGGAGATGCGATGACGGGTGGGTCGACCGATGAGAGCGGGGGGCGGAGCCGCCGTGAGCGGCTGCGCGCCGACACCGTGGAGGAGATCAAGCACGCGGCCCTGGGCCTGATCGTCGAGCGCGGCGCCGCGAACCTCCGCTTCACCGACATCGCCCGCAGCATGGGGATGACCCCGCCCGCGCTGTACCGCTACTTCGCCGACCGGGACGAGCTGCTCACCGCCCTGGTCGCCGACTCGTACGACAGCCTGTCGGACGCGTTGACGGCGACCCGCGAGACCGTGCCGCTGGACGACCTGGACGGACGCTTCGTGGCCACCTGCACCGGCTACCGCACCTGGGCGCAGCGGAATCCGGAGCGCTTCGCCCTCATCTTCGGCTCCCCCGTGCCCGGGTACGCGGCCCCACCGGACGGACCGACCGTGGTGGCCGGCCGGCGGGCGATGGAGCACATGGTCGAACTCGTCGCCGACACGGCCGAACGCGGCCGGCTCGGCAGCCCGCTGGTGCCGGACGCGGCGGAAGCCCTGATGCTGGCCTGGGCCACCGTGCACGGCTTCGTCACCCTCGAGGCGTACGGCCACTTCCACGCGCTCGACCAGGACGCGCGGGACCGCCTCTTCGCAGTCCAGGCGGGCGTTGCCGCGCGCACCGCGGGCCTGTCGCCGGCCGTGGACCAGTGGTGACCAAGGCCCGCACGACAGACGGCCATGGCGTGGGCAGCGAGGACGGCACCATCCGCGACTCCTGCGTCTCCCCGACGCGCCGGCTGGTCCGGACTAGCCAGTACGCAACGAACTGACACGAATCCCGGCTACGGCTCCCACGAGCGGTTGCTCGACCTGGTGTGACCCGAGGTCGGCAGCCCGATGGCACCGGCTTTGCCCGCGTCCTTTGTGACCGCGGCGGCCGGCTCGCCGTCCTCGACGTTGTTCCTTGAGGAGGGCAGGCCGCCTGCACCGAGGTGCCATGAACTTCCGTTGTCCCAACTGCTCTGGTGAGCAAAAGGATTGACGATGGAAAACAGGCTTCTGGGGAAAATGACGCCCTGTTCGACGGCCCGAGGGGTTCTATCAAAGGTTCGGTCTCGTCCACGTCGACTTCAAGACCCAGTGCCGCACGCCGAAGGCGTCGTATGCCTGGTACCGCGACCTCATCGCCGCCCATCGGGCCCATCATTCAAGGTAGTTGGCCTCCAGCCGCTGTGGCATGCATGACCTCTTGGCAGCGTTCGAAGGGCTGCCTGAACGGGGCAGTCCGCAGCAGCTGCGCCGCGGCTCCTGAGCAAATGGCAGCGTGGTCGACAAGTCCGCGGCCCATTGCCAGTGGTTCGGCCACGGACCGCTCACGCGAGGGCGGACCGCCCTATGACTCCGGGGACGCCCACCACGGTGCCCACAGTGACGGGAACTACGTGTCGAGCGGTACCACAGCAGCATGACGCGGCCTGGTTCGCCTTGTCCTGGAGAAGCACGATCCACCGGAGGAGCTTTACGATGCCCAAGCGGAGGGGCGCCTGGTCGTCGTGCTGACCAGTAGGGCATGGTGGGGCTCATGGCACGTGTGGCGAATCCTGCGGCGTGGCGTTCGGTACGCGGGGCGGTCCTGCGGGTGCCCTCGGAGAGCGAAGGCGCCGTGCTCTCCGTTCTGGGTACCCGCGCCATTCTGCTGTACCGGGTTGACGGGGTCGAGCGCGGCTGGCGGCCAGCGGTTGGTGCTGAGCGGCTGGGCGCCGAATGCCGAAAGCGTCGATACGGGTGGTGCCGGGAGTGGAGCGCGGCGCATCGGGCATTGAATGTCGGGGTCGCTGTCGCGCCAAGGTGCGTCGAGATTGGCCAATAGCTCTTGCCTGTAGGAGAGTTGAGGGCAGCTGTCGGTGCGTGGCTGGAATGACAGCCCGTTCGACGGACTGAGCCGGTTCTGTCGTGATCGCGCCGCTGCCCTGGGGCGACCACGGTCAAGCCGGGGGCGGCAACCCGTGCCCTTCCCGGCATCGTTGCCGCACGACGGCGGACGCCTGGACTCGGCTGAAGGCCTGTCGGCCCTGGCCGGGCCGTGGTTCTCGAAGCTGCGCACCCTCTACTGCTCGGGGAGCACGAGGCGCCGGGCGCCCAAGGGCGTGTTGTCCGTCGCCCGGTTCCTCGTGTCCGCCGTTCGGGTGTCAGTCCGTCGGTGCGCCGCGGCCGCGACGGCGCAGGCGCAGGCAGAATCCCGCGGCACCGGCCAGCACGGCGGCGCCGACCGCCGGCAGCTGCCATGACGTCGGGGACGGCTGATCGGCAGAGGTCGACGAGGTCGTCGGACTCTGCGTCCCTGATCGCGCTTCAGGCAGGACCTGGGGCGGCGTTCCGGGCGGTGACCCGGCTGCTGTCCCCGTGCCGTCGAACAGCCCGAACCCTCCGGCGAGCCCGTTCCGGTCGTAGCCGGATCCGGGGAGTTTGTCCGCGTACCGGCCCGTCACCAGTTTCTGGTAGGCGGCCAGCGGGAGGCTCTGTCTGCCGCCGAGGCCTGTGGTGGCCTCGCTGTTGAGCGGCTCGACGTCGCCGCTCGCGGTGAGCCGGTACCAGGCGTGGATCTGCGGCTCGGTGAACGTGCGGGCGTCGGAGGTAGTGCGTTCGGCGAGCTTGAGCTCGTTGTCACCGTCCTGGATGCCCGCCAGCCGCCAGCCGCTGGCCTTGTCCGGCGGAGCGAGCAGTACGGCGGCCTGGTGACCGTCGGCCGCGCTCACCCGCGAGGCGAGGTAGGACAGCCTGAGCGCGCTCTGCGGTGTCGGCTGGGCCTTGCCCGCCACGAAGTCCACCGACAGCTCGTACATCGGAACCGGGTCCCTGAGCTGGAACGACGGTGGCGCGGCGACCGCGTTCGGGGTGTTCGGCCGACCGCCCGCACTGCCACCGTCGGCGCCGGTCCCGGCTCCGGGGGCGGTCGCCGTCCTCGCGGCGCCGAGGAAGCGGGAGACGGTGTCCTGCGTCTGTCCGGAGCGCAGCACCTGCTGAGCGGCGCCGTAGTCGGGGACATCACCCCCGCTGTCGGCCCGGGCTGTCGTGGCGGCGGCACCGACGCTCACGAGTGCGGCGGTGGTGAGGGCAACCACCTTCAGTGTCCTCATGGTTGGTTGTCTCCTCACGCGTGGATGCCGACCCGCGAGTGGGTCCATCGGAACGAGCCGTTGCTGACGTAGGTATTGAAGTTCCACCAGGTGTACGTCTGCGTACTGGGCCACGGATCGCCCACGGCGATCATGTTGCTGGTGCTGTCGTAGCCGTAGATGACGTTCATGTGCCCGCCGCCCGAGGTCCAGCCGATGCGCACCGCGAACGGCCGCCCGTTGGCTATCTCGTTGGTGACCTCGTTGAACGAGGCGTTGCGGTTCAGGTCGTAGCCGCTGTTGCGGAAGCCCATGGCGGACAGACCGTTGGCCATGTCGTCGAGCGTGGCGGGCCGGTCGTTGCAGTCCAGCCAGCGGCCCTGTTGGGCGAGGCGGCAGAAGTCGTACTGGTTGTACTGGTTGTAACCCCAGTAGGTGGCGACCGTCAGACCAGAGGCGTCCCAGCACCACTCGTCCTGGACCTGCTTCTGCATGGTGATGTCGAGTGCTGTCCAGCTGGTGGGCCGGGTGGAGCTGCAGAGCGGCAGGTTCCCGGTGTCCTCGCTGATGAAGGCGTCGGCGATGTAGTAGGCGCCGGACCAGATCCAGCGGTTGTCGTTCTCGACGGTGTCCCCCGTGGTGCGGCAGACCATCGGGATGCGGTCGGCCGGTGCGGCCTGGCCGGAGACCCGGGCCGAAAGTGAGGGGAGCACACGCTCGTTGACGGTGCTGTAGTTCCCCTGTCCTCCGATGACCGTTCCCTTGACCAGGCCCGCCTGGGCCACGGCACCGACGCCCAGCGCGGCGGCGGCCAGTACGGCGGCGATTGCCGTCACGGCCGCCCGACGCGATTTCCTGCGGTGTCTGCTCATGCGTCAGATCTCACTCCCCGTTAGGTGAATCCGAATGCGGGGGAGTCTGGCAGAGCCGCGTCAAAACCGGAACGGAGAAGTCCGGGTCACTTTGTGGCTACGCGCATAGATGGCGAGACCCGGCGTCAATAGGCAGTACCTGAAGGCCAGTTGTCGATCAGTGGCTTCAATGGTCCAGTCCACTGTTATCTCATTGTTATCCGCCGCGGTCATATTTCAGGCTGTGAAATTTCACAGAGTGAGTGCAATGTTACTCGCGATGACGGTTTCAGAAGGGGAAATTCAGGGGTCCAAAGAAGGGCTTATGCGGGGCCCGGTCGAGCCGCTCGAGTTGCCTTCGGTCGGTGTCGCTTCCGCTCCGAGATCGCGCTGACGTGTAAGTGGGCAACCCAGGGGCCGAGTTGATGAGATACAGCTAGGCCTCGCTACAATGACAGGCTGTTCGGCGAGCTGAGGGCTACCACCAGCGCTTCGGGCTGGTCCACGTCGACTTCAAGACCCAGCGCCGTACGCCGAGGGACTCGTACGCCTGGTGCCGGGGCCTGATCGCCGCCCACCGGGCGTTCCGCCCAAGGCAGTTGGCTTCCAATCGATGTGGGATGCATGGCCTTTCGGCAACGACCGAGAGGCCATCTGGAAGGCGCGGCCCGCAGCAGCTGTGCCCCGGACACTGCGCAGAGGACAGGGTGTTCGACAAGTCCGCAGCCCATCGCCAGTGGTTCAACCGTCGGCCGGTTGCGTGTGGACGGGCCGCCTTGGTACTCCGGTGAGCGCGAGGCCACCGTGTCACTCGGGGTAAGCGAACTCGACTAGGGAGAAGCGCCGTTGAGGCGCGCACGGCGACCCGATGTCGCCGCTGCGGTGGGCCACGAAGTCGACCCCGGGTCCTGGCCGCCGCCCGGGGCTGGCATGGTCGGCTGCAGTTCGCGGAGGACAACTCTTTCGCCGCCCCGACGCGGCTGCTGCCCGAGTGGGGGCTGCGGGCCGAGTTCCGGCCGACGACATGGCGGCCGACGACAGGTGCGCTGCACCTCTCTGTGGTCGTCCGGTGACTTCGAGGCTCAGCGCCGCACTCGGAGGGCGTCGTGCGCCTGGTACCGCGACCCGGTCGGTGCCCATCGGGCGTGGCGCGGGAGGTCGCGCGGGTGCGGCACCGAGGCCGGCCAAGGGCTTCTTGGGGAGCCGAGAAGCTTTCGCTGCGAACCGCGAGACGGGCGACGGGATGTATGGTGCCCGGACGGGCCAGTAATGGGATGGGGGCTGAGGGTTCACCGGTCGGCTCGAGTGAGCTCCCCATAATGGGCATGTCATGGGATTCGTCGTCGCGGCCCGGATGCGAGGACGCCGACGCGCTCGTCGTCAAGCGCCACCACCAGCAGCCCGTGCCACCGGGCCTGGGCCGCGGTCGTGGCCAGCGGGCCGCGGAGCAGGTCGAACAGCGCCTTCAGTGCCGGCCCCAGACGTTGGCGGGCCTGCCGTAACGCGCTGCCGCTCGGTCTGGTCGGCGCCAGGCCCGCCAGGCCCACGCACATCCGGTCGAAGACCTGCCGGTAGCCCAGCCCGGCGAACAGCGCCCCCGCCACCAGCAGGTACACGGTGGCCCGCGCCGGCATCGGCCGGATCCGCTGCTGGACCGCCTTCGTTTCCGCGAGTACCTCATCGACCATCTCGAAGGGCGTGATCCGGGTCATCTCGCCGATATGGCCGAGCGCTGGGGTACCCGCTACACCCCCACTTCCAAGATCATCTGGGCGGAGCAGCTGCTCTGAAGGCCCCACCCAAGAGACGCTGGCCGGGAAGACGGACAAGTGGCGCGACAGAGATCGCAACTGAGCGTCGAGGGAGCGGTGCAGCATCGTGGCGGCGGCCGGCAGCCTGATGTCGCTGCCGGGCGCGAGGCCGGCATTCGAGTCGCGGTCCCGCGACGGCATCCGCTCCTCGGCGCGTGCGGTGCCGAGGTCCGGGCCGTGCCGTTCCGTGTCAAAGTGGGGGTAAGGCGCGATGGCGCAGGTGGGAGCGGGAGAAGGCTTCCTGTCATGCGGGCACAGCCTGATCGCCCCAGGCCGACCACGGTACAGCCCGTGATCGTGCGACCGCGGAGCGAGGAGTACGCGGACCTGTTTGGGCAGGCTCCGGTGGTCTTCGCTGCGCTGAGCGGTCCGAGACACGTGCTGGAGACGGCGAATCCGGCTTTCTTCGACGCTTTCACGGGTGGCCGGGCGACCACCGGTATGCCCGTCGGGGAGCTGTTTCCGGAACTGGCCCAGCAGGGCGTCCTCGATCGGCTCGATGAGGTGTACCGCACCGGCGCCGCGTACCGGAACCGACGCGGCCGACTCGTCCTCGGCGGGCCGATGACCCAGCGGGAGGCGTTCTTCGACGTGACCTACGAGCCTCGCCGAGATGCGGCTGGCCGGGTCGACGGCGTGGCGGTGATCGCGGTCGAGACCACCGCGTACCACCACGCGCAGCTGCTGGCAGCCGAGCAGCGCGCCCTGCTGGAACAGATCGCCCGCGACGCCCCGCTGAACGAGATCCTCGACGGCATGGCGAAGGCGATCGAGGAGCTGTCCCCGGACATGATCGTCTCGGTGCTGCTCGTCGATCCTGACGGCCGTCACCTGCGGAACGGTACTGCCCCACGCCTGCCCGATTTCTACAATGAAGCGATCGACGGGATCGCCATCGGCGACGGCGTCGGCTCGTGCGGTACCGCCGCCTACCGGCAGGCAGCGGTGATCGTCGGCGACATCGCCACGGATCCTCTGTGGGAGGGCTACCGAGAGCTCGCGAAGCGGGCGGATGTCGCGGCGTGCTGGTCTACGCCGATCCAGGGCCTGGACGGCCGCCTGTTGGGCACCTTCGCGATCTACCACCGCACCCCCAAGGTGCCCGAGGACAAGGACGTGGCGCTCAGCGCGGCCTTCGCGCGCATCGCCGCTCTCGCGATCGAGCGCCACCACGCGGTGGAGGCACGCCGAACCGCTCAGGAGCGGGAGAAGGCGGCCCGTGAGGACTTGGCCTTCGTCCTGGACGCCAGTACCGCCATCGCGCACGAGCCGCACTACTTCGACTGCCTCGAGCGCATGGCCCGGCTGTCCGTGCCGGCTCTGGCGCCGCTGTGCGCCGTCCACGTGCTCGAGAACGGTCAGGTCCAGGGGATCGCCGTCGCCGCCGCCACCCGAGCCGAGGAGGACCTGCTCGCCTTCCCCGAACTGCGCGGCGAGGTCGACAGCGCGGTTGCCCGCGTGCTGGCCTCCGGTACTACCGAGACCGGCCAGGTCGGCTCTAGCCCGGACGGCTCGTGCGCGCAACTCGGCATCACCGGCTACGTTTGCGTGCCGCTGGCCACCCGCGGCCGCACCTTCGGCGTGCTGACCCTCCTGGCCACTGAGCGGCCGCTGGACGGCCACGCCGTCGCGCTGGCCGAGGAGCTCGCCCGCCGGGCCGCCTCCACTGCCGACAACGCCCGCCAGTTCAGCGACCGGGCCAGGCTCGCCCACGACCTGCAGTCCGGCCTGCTGCCTCCTGAGCTGCCCGAGATCCCCGGCGCGGATCTGGCGACCTCCTACCGCCCCGCCGGTGAAGGCCTCGATGTCGGGGGCGACTTCTTCGACGTCTTCCCGCTTCCCGACGACCGCTGGGCACTCATGATCGGCGACGTGTGCGGGCGCGGCGCCCGGGCCGCCGCCACGACCGGCATGGTCCGCCACAGCGCACGCGCCGCCGCCCGTCTCGTACACGACCCCGCGGCGGTGGTTGCCGCTATCAATGACGCTCTGGTGAATGGCACGGCCGACGAGGACTCCTTCGTCTCACTCGTCTACGGCGAACTGCGGCACACCACAACCCACCTGGCGCTCAACCTGATTCGCGCCGGCCACGTACCCCCACTCGTACGACGAGCCGACGGCACGATCGAGGAACTCACCCACCCGGGCCTGCTGCTGGGCATCGGGCCCGACCCCGCCCCGTCTCCCCGCAGCATCGACCTGTACCCGGGTGACAGCCTGCTCCTGGTCACCGACGGCATCACCGAGGCCCGCTCCGCGAGCGGCGAACTCTTCGGGGAGGAGCGCCTGGCCGACGCCTTCGGCATGTTCCGGGCCTTGTCCCCGACCGCCGGGGCGCTCCTCGAATCGGTCTCCGCCGCGGTCGCCGCCTTCGCCGACGACACCACGCACGACGACCAGGCCATGCTGGTCCTCATGGCTACCTGAGGTCGTCTCTGTGAACTCCCGCGACGGAGACGACGCCGACCGCAGGTGGAACCGCGCAAGCCGGAACGACTGGGTGGCCGTCTGCTCGCCGCCCGCGGGGGAGGGTTCCGTCGGTTCCGTATGAGGAGTGCGGGCCGCTACAAGCGTGGCTGGGTGAGCGAGCCCGGTTCGGTGCTGGCGAGGACGCCGCGCTGAGCGGTCATGTCACCTGGCGGAAGTCCCTCATACGAGGGGTGGCAGTGGCCGGCGGACGACTTCGGTGGCCTCGTCCAGGGGACGCCGAACATTCGCAGCACCAGCTCCGCCATCTCCTGCGGGGCTCGATCGTCATTCCCACCGGGCTTCGTGAACCGCAGCTCCACCAGTGCCGGCAGGGAGCCCACCATCGCGGAGAGCGTACGGTGACAGCCTGTTCGACGGGCCGAGGGCTACCACCAGCGCTTCGGCCTGGTCCACGTCGACTTCGCGTCGCAGCGCCGCACGCCGAAGGCCTCGTACGCCTGGTACCGCAACCTGATTGTTAATCATCGAGCTTGGCATTCACGGTAGTCGAGCTCCGGATCGGACGTTGCACCCGTCGGACTCGATGCAGCTTCGGCAGGGCCTTGGGAAGCAAGCTCATGGCTGCTCAGCGCATTTGAGGAGGTAATGACAGGGTGTTCGATGGATCCGGTGGTCTTCACCAATGGTTCGCTGGTGGCCCGACCACGCGAAAGATCGGCCCCCGACGAACCGTTCCAGACGCCAGGACGTCGTCACCGTGGTCGGCCTCACCTGGCTCCACGTGGCCTTGTTGTGCGACCAGTAGGCGTACCCGGCCGACTACCTGGAGCCGCGGACCCCGGCCCTCCGGTCCTGGCGCTGGCCGTATCGTCACCATGTGACACCGAGACCACCGCGCAGGATTCGCGTCGACGGACTTGCGTACCGTTGGACGGTCCAGGCCGTCGACCCCGGCCATGTCGCTGTCCGCGTCTGGCTCGACGGGCCCGGTCGGCGTCGCCAGATCGTCGTCTCCGTGGAGTTCGACGACTACTGGCTGCTTTTCCCGGAAATCTTGGCCAGGGGTGAGACGGCCGCTGAGCCGCTCAACCTCGAACCTGTCACACCCGGCCTGACAGCCGCCCTCGTCCGCGCCGGTATCGCAGCCGGGTGGCAGCCGGAGGCGGCGCGGGAGCCTTTGCACTTCGTCATGGTCGGTGACAGGACGGCATTCGTCCTTGTCGGGGAGACGAGTCGGTGAACCCCGAAGCGCGCATCCGGACGGCCGGCAGTAGCGCGTCCGCCACCGAAGCCAGGGCGCACGTCACGGGACCGGACACCGCCGAAGTCCCTTGGGCAGGGCAGTTCCTCACATCATGCGGAACTGCCCTCGCCTCACGATCCAGGGTTCGACTGAAGCTGCGGGTCGGCCACGAGGATCCGTCCGTCGACCGTGCCCAGGAGCAGGTGCCCGGGATCGGCCACGGTCAGGGACAGGACCACAGTCGGGATGCCGTCCACTGTGAGGAGGGTGCGCCACCGGAGCGTCCCGCTCGCGGCGTCGAGCGCCACGACCTCGCCGGAGGTGAGGGCGGCGAAGACGGTGTCGCCGTCGGTGTCCAGTGCGGTGGCGGGGTGATCGGTGGTGAACAGCCACTGCAGCGCACCGTCCGGGTAGCCGCGCCGGATGATGTAGACGCGCCCGTGCCGCAGCGGGCGGCTGTTGTAGATCCTGCCAGCGTGGACGAGGGCCTCACCGCTCTCGCCGGTCAGGCGGAGGGCCGGGCCCCCGGAGAGGTGGTCGATGCGGTCGGTGTCCCAGCTGAGCGGGAACAGCCGGCGCGCCTGCGGCCCACCGCCCCCGCAGTCGCGCGGGTCGACGGCCACGACCCACTTGTCCTTCCAGTGCTCCTTCTTCCCGCCCTGAAGGAAGAAGAGTTCGGGACTGTGCCGGACCGGGAAGTAGTGAGGTCACGCCGCGATCCGTGAAGGCACGGGCCATCTGGTCGGTGCGGTACCGCAGTTCGGGGGAGTCCAGCGGGCTAAGGGCGGCGAACCCGGCCTCGTAGGCCGGCCGCACCACCCCGGGACGCTCGAACATCTCGTCCCACGCGTCCGCTGTCGTGTACGAGTCGAATATGTCGGCCATGACGAGACGTTATGGACGATCGGGTTCGGCCGTGTGACGGCCGCACTACCGAAAGCGCCTCATCCCAGCTCAGGTGTGCCGTGGCCGTCGCCCTGCCAGACGTGCGCGCCGCGGTTTGACGTGCCGACACGGAGTGGGCCGCCCGTGGGCGGCCCGCTGTGCTCGGGCGGGTGGTTGTCAGGCTTTGCCCTGGAGTCGCCAGATCTGGTTCTTCTTGGTGCTCAGGACGCTGCCGGTGTCGCAGGTCCACTGGTGGATGAGGGCACCGGGGGCGGTGGAGATGGCGGTGACGTCGACGCACTTGCCGCTGTGGGCGGCGACGAGCTGGTAGTCCTGGCTGTTGCCGAGGGCGGTGACGGGGCGCAGGGTGAACTGCTGGTTGGTGCCGCTGTTGCAGGTCCACTGGCCGATGGCTGCGCCTTCGGCGGTGGAGGCGCTGAAGACGTCGAGGCACTTTCCGCTGAGTTCGTTGACGACGGTGTAGGTGCTGGCTTTTCCGGCGACGGGCTTGAGGTCGAGCATCTGCTGGTAGCCGCCCTCGCAGGTGTACTGCTGGTACTGGGTGCCGTTGGCGGTGCTGAGGTCGGTGTCGTCCAGGCACTGGCCGCTGTTCGCGCTGACGGCGACGGTGGAGATGGTGGTGTTGGACGGCGGGAGGAGGGTGAGGGTGTAGCCGTCCTTGGCGTTGGTGTAGGGGACGGTCACCGAGGCGGCGTTGTTGCCGACGGTCAGGTTGGTGTCGGAGACGGTGACCGGGCCGGTGACGGCGTTGCCGTCGGGGACGCGCTGCAGGACGGCGCGGACACGGCCGTTCTGGACGACGGAGGTGGTGCCCAGGCCGGTGAGGTTGACGGTGACGTTGCCGGTGTTTCCGTTGGAGCCGAGCAGGATCTTGGCGTTGCCCGCGGTGTTGTCCTTGGCGGCGAGGCCGTCGATGCCGTTGCCGGGAACCAGGTTGACGATGTTGCCGGTCTGCGAGCCGTAGTAGCGGTACATGAACCACTCACCGCGCGGCAGGTACTGGCCCGAGCTGTTCTTGGTCAGCAGGTTCGCCTCGTAGTCGTGCAGGGCGTTGCCGGAGCCCCAGTTGCCGCGCAGGCCGTCGGAGCCGGCCCGCTCCAGGCGGCCCATGAACCAGGCGCCGCCGCCCGAGGTCTGCTGGGAGAGCGCCGCGTACTCGTTGATCTGGTACGGGCGGGTGTTGGTCAGGCCGTGCGCGGCGAGGGTGGAGTTTGCGCTCGAGACTCCGGGGACGGGGTCGGCGGGCTCGTCGTGCCAGCTGTAGATGTCCGGGGCGACGTGGTTGGTCTTGACGTAGTCGAGGTAGGTGTTCCACCAGCCGTTGGAGGAGGTGGGCTGGCCGGCGATGCTGGGGCCGACGATGAGCTGGCCGGGGAACTCGGCCCGGACGGCGGCATAGAAGCGGGACCACATCTGCAGGTACTGGGCCTGCGAGGCGCCCCAGAAGCCGCGGCCGTCGGGTTCGTTCCACAGGTCCCACTGAACCGTCATGCTGTTGGCCTTGACGTCGGAGAAGAGCTGGTGGAGGAAGTTGTCGAACTGCGTCCAGTTGCCGTTGTCGCCGGGCCAGCCCACGGTGGTGGTGCTGTCGGCGCCCCAGAGGTCGTGCGGCAGGAGGATGAAGGTGCCGCCGAGGGCGGCGGTGCGCTTGTACTGGGCCAGGGTGGCGTTCCAGCGGGTCTGGTATTCGGCGAGGCTGGTGGCGTAGCCGCCCTTGTTGAGCTGGGCGCCGCCGGCCCGCATGAAGTGCCACTTGATGTCGGTGAAGAAGTGGTCCTGGGGCAGCGAGCCGTTCGGCGTCATCCCGTAGATCATGCCGGAGGCATGGTACGTGGGGGCGCCTCCGGCCGTGGCGAAGTCCACGGTGACGGAGGTGTCGGCGGCATGGGCCGAGGTGCCGGGCAGCACGGTGCCGCCGACGGCGGCGAGCAGGGCCGCCGCCAGCGTGGCTGTTCTGCGACCCGCTCCGGAGCGGGTGCGCACGAGGGGGGTCAGGCGCATGGCGCTCTCCCATGGTGGGTGGGGCTCCCGGACCGGGGCGGCCCGGGAAGTCTGGGGTGTCCCGGCGCAGGCGACGGCTCGCCGGGACGGGCATGGACGGCTCAGCGGGGCAGGGTGTCGCTGAGGTCGGTGAGCGGGGCGCGCTCGCGGCGATTGGTGTGGGCTTCCGCCAGGAGGAGGTAGGCGGCGGCAGTCCAGGTGTACGCACGGTCGCGCAGTCCGGCGCCGGTGAGGGCGTCGAAGTTCTCGGCGAACCCGGAGGCCTCGCACAGCGCCCGGAACCGTGTGCTGATCTCGTCGGCCAGTTCCACGTGCCCGGCGCGGCGCAGGCCGTCCTCGATCAGGACGGTGGAGGGGGCCCAGATCGGGCCGCGCCAGTAGCCGTCATCCTGGTAGTGCGGGGAGTCAGGAGCTTCGGTCGCCAGCCCGTACGGCGTGAGGCGTTCCCCGATGCGGCGGGCGAGGACGGCGCTGATCTCCTCGGGGAGGTGGCCGCCCAGCACGATGGGCATCAGGTGCAGCAGGCTACGGCTGGTCCAGGTGTCGTCGCCGTCGGCGGCGCGGGCGAGGAAGCCCTCGCCGCTCCACAGCTCCTCGATCATCGCGCTCTGGGTCTCGGCGGCGGTACCGCGCCAGGCTGCGGCCTGGTCGTGCCACCCCAGTTCGGTGGCCAGGTCGGCGAGTTCGTGCAGCTGCAGGACGAGGAAGGCGGCCAGGTCAGCCGTGACGACCACCCGCGCCGGATCGAAGACGGTGGCGTTGTCCCAGCCGCTGTCGTTGCCGTGCTGGTAGTGGGGCAGCCGGCTGCCGGGGGCGCGTCGGTTCTCCAG
Source organism: Kitasatospora sp. NPDC056531 (assembly GCF_042794375.1). Classification (NCBI taxonomy): domain Bacteria; kingdom Bacillati; phylum Actinomycetota; class Actinomycetes; order Kitasatosporales; family Streptomycetaceae; genus Kitasatospora; species Kitasatospora sp. NPDC056531. Next base: position 57,709 of record NZ_JBHTTU010000026.1, read on the forward strand.
CCAGAAGGAGGTCCAGCGCGCCAGCCGGTCGTGGATCGCGGCCAGCTCCTCGTGCGAGGGCGGCTCGGGGAGGCGACGGCGCAGGCTGTGCATGGCCCAGCCGTGGATCGGTGGTTTGACGAAGTTGTACAGCACTTCGGAGTGGGTGACGGAGTCCGGGAGCGCGCCGGTCTCGTCCTGGTGGTCGAAGGGCAGCGAGAACTGGTCCCGGGCCAGCGAGGGGCGGCCCCCGGCGAGGGCGAGAGCGTTGAAGCAGTGGTCCCAGCTCCAGACCTTGTCCATCCAGTGCTTGGACATCAGTACCGCGGGCCGGGCGAGGAACCCGGCCGGCCGAACGGTAGCCGACCAGAGCACGTACGCGGCCAGTTCGGCGGCCGGGGTGTCCGGCGAGCGCCAGGGCGCGACCTCGTCGACGAAGTCGGCGAAGGACTGCTGCGCAGCGGCCGCGACCGCGTCGAACCCCGAGGCCGCCGTGAACGGCGCACGGGCGCTGTCGAGTTCCTCGATCGCCGCCTCCCAGTCCTCCTCGGCACCGGCCTCGCACGCCAGCACCAGTCGGCGGTCGGCGCTGCCCAGCACCTGGGCGCCGACGACCTCCTCCACTCGGCCGCGCAGCAGGGTGACCCGGTACCGGCGTCCGGTCTCGTAGCTGGTGAAGACGTACGAGCCGTCGACCGGGTCGTGGTAGAAGTAGGTGCCGCCGAACGGGGTGAGCTGCGGAGCGGCCGATTCGATCCGCAGTGCCGCCCCGGTGCCGCGAAGCCGTACGGTGTCGGGCGACTGGTAGGCCAGGTCGATCCGGCTGGTGGGGTGATCCCAGCTGAGCATGCCGGGTGTCGCCAGGAGGGCGGCATCGAGCCCGGCGCGGGTCGCCGCGTCGACGGGCACCAGGCGCAGGATCGGGTGGAGACCGGTCTGATGGGAGATCAGGTGCAGGTCCTTCGCGCGGGCGTGCTGCGCAACGACGCGTGAGAAGCAGAACCAGGACCCGTACGTGCTGAACGGGATCTCGTCGACGGGGAAGGCCTGGCTGGTACGGGCTTTGGTCATGGACAGGGGACTCGTTTCTGTGACAGGAGCGGGGTGTCTGCGGGGCGGGCCGTCAGTCCTTGACGGCTCCGGCGGTCACCCCTGCGGCGACATACCGCTGGGCGAGTACCAGCACGAGCGCGGCGGGCAGCGAGGCGACCACGGCGGTGGCCATGATCGCGTTCCACTGCTGGTTGTTGTTGCCTATGTAGTGGTAGATGCCGAGCGTGATCGGCTGCTGAGTGCCGCCGCCGTCGAGGGTGCTGGCGAAGACGAAGTCCGACCAGGCCCACAGGAAGGCGAACAGCGAGACCGTGACCACCGCGTTGCGGCTCATCGGCAGCACGATGGACCAGAAAGTCCGCAGGTGGCCGGCGCCGTCGGTCTTCGCCGCCTGGAGGAGCTCGCCGGGGATGCCCGACATGAACGCGGTGAAGATCAGGACCGCGAAGGGGACGGCGAGCGTGGAGTCGGCCACGATCAGGCCCAGGACGGACTGCAGCATGCCCAGGTTGAGACAGATGGCGTAGAAGCCCATCGCCATGATGATCCCCGGCACCATCTGCGCGGCCAGCAGCAGGAAGCTGAGCACCCCGCCGCCGCGCGGACGCAGTTTGGCCAGGGCGTACCCGGCGGGTGCGGCGAGCAGCACGGTGAGTACGACCGTGCCGAGCCCGATGACCAGGCTGGTGCCGAGGTAGGGCAGTTGTTGGTCCAGGACGGCGCGGTAGCCCTCCAGGGTGCCGCCGGTGGGAAACAGGTTCGGCGGGCTCTTGCGCATGTCCTGATCGCGGGTGAACGAGACGTTGACCATCCAGTAGACCGGGAAGAGCATCGCCGCGGTCAGCAGCACCCCGATCGCCGTCTTCCACCAGGCGGAGCCGGTGGGTCGTCGTGCCGTCATGCGCTGTCCTGCCTTCGCTGGAGGCGGATGTAGATCAGGCCGAAGGCCAGCGCGGTGAGGACCAGCAGGTTGCCGACCGCGGCGCCCGGGCCGAAGGCGGGCAGCAGGTTGCCGAAGCCCAGGCGGTACGACCAGGTGGCCAAGGTGGTGGAGGAGTCGTTCGGTCCGCCCTTGGTCATGATCCAGATGATGTCGAAGACCTTGAGCGTGTAGATCAGGCCCAGCAGCAGGGTGATCGCGGACACCGGCCGCAGCAACGGGAAAGTGATGTGCCGGAACCGCTGCCAGGCGCCGGCCCCGTCGAGGGACGCCGCCTCGTAGAGGCTGTCGGGGACGGCCTGCAGCCCGCTGTAGAGGACCACCAGGTTGAACGGGACGCCGATCCAGATGTTGGCGACCGTCACCGACACCAGCGACCAGGTGGGTGAGGTGAGCCAGTCCACCGGGCCGATGCCGACCGCGTGCAGGGCGGCGTTGACCACCCCCGAGTCGCTGTTGAGCATCCACGCCCAGGTGGAGCCGGACACGATCAGCGGCAGCAGCCAGGGCACCAGGAACAGCGCCCGCAGGGTGGCCGACAGCGGGAAGTGGCGGACGAAGAAAACCGCCAGGGCCAGGCCGATGGAGTACTGACAGGCGAGCGAGACGGTGGTGAAGAGCACGGTGTGGAGCAGTGCGGGGACGAAGGTGGGGTCGTCCACGACCGTCCGGTAGTTCGCCAGGCCGGTGAACGGCGCGTCGCCCTGCACGAAGGAGCGCACCGTGTAGTTCCTGAGGCTGAGGTCGATGTTGCGGTAGAGCGGGTAGGCGTAGAAGAGGACCAGGTAGATGGTCACCGGTGTGAGGAAGCCCCACGCCGCCCACTGCCCGGAGCGGGGTCGGCGGCGCGCCGTCGGCGGCGTGTCGGTCATGGTCGGGCCTGTGATCCTTTTGCTCGTGGAGACCTTGAGCTAGCGGACGGCGGACTGCGCTGCCGAAAGCGCGTCCTGCGGTGACTTCGATCCGCTCAGGGCGGCCTGGACGGCGCCCCACAGGGGCTCGGAGATCTTGGGGTACTTCGTCCCGAGGTTGTCGCTCGTGCGTCCCTTCGCGGCCTTGACCGCGTCCACCCAGGACTTCAGCTCGGCATCGGCGGCCACCTGCTTGGACTGAACGGCCTCGGTCGGCGCGATGTAGGACAGCGTCTGGTCGGTGGTGAAGGAGCTGTCGGCGCTGGTCAGACAGGTGACGATCTTCTGGGAGACGGAGTAGCGGTCGGTCTTGGCCTGCACCGGGACGGTGACGAACTCCCCGCCGGTGGGGGCGGCGGCGGTGCCGCCGTTGCTTGCCGGGACCGGGATGACGCCGTAGGCGAAGCCGGCCTTCTTCGCGTTGGCCAGCTGCCAGGTGCCGTTCTCCGCGAAGGCGTACTGACCGGTGGCGAACTCCTGCCAGCTGGTGGTCTGGGTGTTCTGCAGCACCGAATTGGGGGCGTAGCCGCTCTTCAGCCAACCGGTCCACAGCGACAGGGCGGAGGCCGCTTCGGGCGAGTTCAGCTTGGTGAGCTCCGCGCCGGAGCCCCAGAACCACGGCAGGAACTGGAAGCTGCCCTCCTCCGTGCCGATCGCCGAGAAGGTGATGCCCTTCCTTCCGACCGCCTTGACCTTGGCCAGCGCAGCGGTGAGGGAGGCCCAGTCCTTGACCGACGAGATGTCCACCCCGGCGGCCGTGAGGACGTCCTTGTTGTAGTACAGGGCCAGGGTGTTCGCGCCGATGGGCGTGCCGTAGGTCCTGCCGCCCGTCTGCCCGCCAGCCAGCAGGTTCGGTGCCGCTGCCGAGGTGTCGATCTTGTTGACGTCGGTGCTGGTGAGCGCCCCCGCCTCCGCAAGGGTGGAGACCACCGGGTTGTCGACGACGAGCACGTCGGGAGCGTTGTTCTGCTGGGCCGCGAGCAGCGCCTTGTTGGTCAGATCGCTGGTGTCGAACGTGGTGCGCTTCACCGTCACGCCGGCCTGGCTGCCGCAACTGTCCAGCAGCTTCGCCCACGGGGATGCGGCGTCGAACTGCGGGTACGGGTCCCAGATGGTGTAGGTGCCGGTGCCTGCCGCACCGGTGGTGGTGCCGCCACCGGAGGAGCAGGCGGCGGTGGTGACGGCGAGGGCGGCCGCGGTCAGGACAGCGACGGTCAGACGCCGTCCACTGGATCTGGGCATGAGGTCGTCCCTTTCGAGCTGGTGTGGCTGGCTGCGGTGGGCGGGAGTGCCTGGCGGACTGCTCCGCGAACCGGGGTATCGGCCAAGGGAGTTGAGGCCAGCCGAGGCCTGTCGAATCGATACCGCGAATCGGTTCGACGAACATAGGCCTGCGGAAGATGACCGTCAATACTCCCTGCAGGGGCGCGCGGCACGCCGCCAGCCTTTGGAAACGGCACCGCCCGGCTTGACCGGCCACGCCGACCGCACTAGCGTCAAACGAATCGATTCGACCGCGCGAACGGTCCTGTGCCCTTTCAGGAGAGCGATGAACATCGGGGAGATCGCCCGTCGGGCAGGCGTGTCGCGCAGTACGGTCTCCTACGCGCTGAGTGGCAAGCGCGCCGTGTCGGATGCGACCCGCAGGCGCATCCAGGACGTCATCGACGAACTCGACTACCGACCGAACGCCGCCGCCCGGGCCCTCAAGGAAGGCCGCACCCGCACCCTAGGGCTCGTCGTCCCCCCGGCCGGTACCCGCCTCACCCACATGCAGCTGGACTTCGTGGCCAGCGTGGTGGAAGCCGCCGCCCGGGCCGACCTCGACGTGCTGCTCTCCCCCTCCGGCGGCGACCACGACCGTTCCTTCGAGCGCCTGATCTCAGGCCGCCGGGTGGACGGGGTGATCCTCATGGAGATCCGCTTGGAGGACGCCCGGGTCACCCGGCTGCGCAAGGCGGGTCTGCCGTTCGTCGGCATCGGCCACACCGCCCGGGACGACGACATGTGCTGGATCGACGTCGACTACGCATCGTTGATCGCCCGCTGCGTCCACCACCTCGCCGACCTCGGACATCGGACCGTTGCCCTGATCAACCGCTCGCCCGAGCTGGTGGCGAGCGGCTACGGCCCCGGCCTGCGGGCAGCCGAGGGCTTCGCGGCCGCAGTTGCGGAGCGGGGCATCGCCGGCTACGCGTACCTGTGCGGCGATGACACCGCCTCCGGGCACGCCGTCATCGAGCGCATCCGCGCGGAGCACCCGGAGGTGACCGGCATCGCCACCCTCAACGAGGCCGCGCTGTCCGGGATATGGCATGCCCTCGAGGACGCCGGGCTGCACGTGCCCCGCGACGTGTCCGTCGCCGGAGTCGCCGCGGCCCAGTGGGCCGAGGACTTCCGTCCACCGCTCACTTCTGCCGACGTCCCCGCCCAGCAGATGGGCACCCAGGCCGTGGAACTCCTCGTCGAGCGCATCGCCGCCCCCGAGACCCCGCCGCGCCACATCCTGCTCACCCCGCCCATCTCGCTGCGCGCCAGCACCGGTCCGGCCACCGCCCTGCCCGGGGGCGCCCCGCGGTGATCGACCGCTCTGACGGAACGACGGGAACGACAGGGCGCTCGGCGGGTCGACCGTTCCGACGCCCTGTCGTTCCCGTTCCGATCAGACTGCGGTGAAGGTCCACTGCAGGTTGGTACTGCCGTTCACGGCCCACTGCTTGGTGACGGAGCCGGAGGCGACGTCACCCCCGCCGTCGAGGGCGAGGCCGGTGGTGCGGTTGGTGATCCAGTACCGGCCGTCGCCGCGGTGGGTGATCTGCCACTGCTGGTTGGTACCGCCGTTCCAGGCCGCCTGCTGGGCGACGGAACCGTTCGCGGTGGCGCCCCACCCGTCGGCGACCGTGCCGTTGGTGCGGTTGACCAGTTTGTAGTAGCCGTTGCCGAGCTCGACGGCCTGCCACTGCAGGTTGTTGCTGCCGTTCCAGGTCCATTGCTTGAGGTCGGCCCCGCTGGGGACGCCACCGCCGCTGTCCAGTACCAGTCCGTCGGTGACGTTGGTGAGCCGGAACCAGGTCCCCGGATTGAACTGCACCTTCAACGAGGCGACCGCGTCGTTGTTGCCGGTCACCCGCAGATCGGGGTTGTCGGCGGTGAAGGTCCACGCGGTACCGGTGAAGTTGTCACCGGAGTAGCCGACGATCTGGTAGCCGGGCGCGAGCCGCAGCGAGGACAGGCTGAGGCTCGACAGTCCGGCCCGCACCAGCTGGTCGGCGGTGTAGTTGCCGAGGCTGAGCACCGCGGAGCCGCCGGAGTACTGGACGTCCTGGTGGACCACGGCGCCGGCGAGGGGCTGCAGGGGCGGGATCCGGCCGGAGAAGCTCAGCTTCACCACGTACGCCAGGGCGGAGAACGGCGCCGAGGACGACGGCAGGGTCAGATGCAGCCCGGCGGAGTCCTGGGTCGGCGCGGGCAGGTTGACGTAGCTGCCGGCGGTCGAGTCGAGCAGCTGCGCCGAGGTGAGCGAACCGACGTTGATTCGGGCGGAGTTGAGCGTCGAGATGGTCAGTCCGCTGCCCGGCCAGCCGAGCACGGTCGCGTACAGGACGGTGCCCGCCTTGTTCCGGGTGAACCGGATGTCCTGGGCGTTGCCGGCCTTCGGGGTGGTGAAGGAGCCGCCACCCATCTTGGTCGGGCCCTCGCCGTACGCGGTCCAGGCCCGGGTGGAGTAGATCGACTCCCCGAAGCGGCGCAGGTGGTCGCCGATCCCGAGGAGGACGTCCTTCTGCGCCTGGGGAATGGTGCCGTCGGCCATCGGCGCGATGTTGAGCACCATGTTGCCGTTCTTGCTGACCCGGTCGATCAGCGAGTGCAGCAGTTGCTGGGTGCTGTAGTAGCCGATGCCGGCGGTGTAGCACCAACTGGAGCTGGAGATGCTGTCGTCGGTGAGCCAGTACGGCGCGGTGATGTCGGCCGGGCCGCCCCGCTCGAAGTCGAAGACCTCGCCCTGGCCGTGGCCGTCGAAGCCGTCCTTGTAGGTGGCGACGACCTCGCGGCCCCAGGAGTCGGCCTGGTTGTAGTAGTACGAGAGGAAGTTGAGCCGCTGCGCCTCGTCGATGGCGTCGAGCTTGAAGTCCTGCCAGAGGATGTCCGGCTGGGCGAGGTCGATGACCTCCTTGAGCTTGTCGTACCACAGCTGGTTCTCGGCCGTGCGGCCCAGCTGTCCGTACAGCTTCTTCAGGCTCGGGTCGGACTGCGTCGGCACGTGGTCGTAGTAGCCGTTGAAGTTGTACGCGTGGTGCATGGCCACCAGCAGCTTGAGGCCCTTGGCCCGGATGGCGTCGGCGAACAGCTTCAGCAGGTTGAGCTGCGGGCCCTTGGCGGCCGAATTCCACTCGTTGGCCGCACTGTTCCACATCGAGAAGCCGTCGTGGTGCTCGGCGACCGGGCCGGCGAACCGGGCTCCGGCGTCGGCGAACAGCTGCGCCCACTCGTCGGGGTCGAAGTTGCCGCCGGCGGACTTCAGCTTCGGCATGAACTTGGTGAAGCTGCCGTTGAGGTCGTTGGCGCCGTTGATGAAGTTTTGGAACGGCCACGCCGACGGGTCGCCGAAGGTGGCGACGTGGTGTTTGTTGGCGTTGCTCCCGCCGACGTACATGTTGCGCGGGTACCACTCGTTGTCGTAGGCAGGGACGCTGAACGCCCCCCAGTGATGGTAGATGCCGAACTTGGCGTCCCGGAACCACTCCGGGGCCGCCGGGTGCTGGTCCACCGAGCCCCAGCTCGGGGTGTACGCGGTCGCCGCCCCGGCGGTTCCGGCCCCCAACGCACTGCCTGCGACCGCGGCCGCCACGACGCCTGTGGCGGCCGTCAGGAACCGGCGTCTGTTCATCTGGATCACGCGAGGTCTCCCCTCACCGATGGGTGGGTGTGATCGCCGGTGCCGACCGCTTGCCAGGACGTCCCGGACCCAGCCCGGTGTGGCCAGAAAGGGAGTCGGACACCGATGGCGGTGCGAAGACGGAGAGGATCCAGCCGCTGCCTGGGCGGACGAGACCGCGGCGAACCAGTCGGATGGACCCCACCATCCCTTGCGATGATGCAAAGGCATGTCCCTGTCACAGCAGAGGAGAGACATAGGATGAATGTATAGAGCTCATCCGCGCGACTGTCCAGGTTTCTGACAGGAGTTCGGACGGTTGTGGGGCAAGCAAAGACTCGGTCGCCCAGTGGGCCTCTTAAACATAGGATGTCCTGCTGTGCTGTCGCCCCGGATGGTGGACCCTTCTGAGAGGGCGGTTCGTGAGGTGATCTCCGTTTCGAGGTGAGATCGGGTCAGGGCTGCCGGTCGCGGGCTTCCGTCGGCTGCTGCTTCCTGGTGAAGCTGCCGCTGTCGGCCTCGGACGGCGAGGCCGGCACCCCGGCAGTGGTCGCCGGCGTGCTGAGCGGGCGGGTCAACCCGTCCGGGCGGCTGCCGGTCTCCATCCCCACGCACCCCGCCGTCCAGCCGTCCACCTACCTGGCGGCCCGGCTGGCGCAGGCCGGCGACGTCTCCAGTACCGACCCGACAGCAGCCTTCGGCTTCGGACACGGGCTCGGCTACAGCAAGTTCGGGACGGCGTTGCCGGCCTGGCACTTGGCGAGCTAGGCCACCATGTAGACGGCCTTGTCGCGGCAGACGGTGTCGCCCGTTCCCGCGTACGCCTGGGCCCAGGCGCTGAGGAAGTGCCCCTGCACGTGGGTCCGGAAGGGGAACGACGGCGCGTCCCAACCTCCGGTCGCGGTAGCGGCGTTGGTGGACAGCCGGTGGTTCGCGCGGAAGTTGTACAGCAGGCGGTCGACGTCGACGAAACGCAGGTGCGCCAGGGTGCGGTCCTGGTTGTCGCGCAACCGGCCCGCGCAGAGCCGGATCTGGCCGAGGTCGAAGGGCTGCGTCGAGGAGTCGACGGCTTCGGCCGCCTCGGCGGCGGCCGGGCGAGGCCGAGTCCGACGGCCGGTGCGAGAGGCAGCGCGCCGGTGGCCTTAAGCAGGCTGCGGCGGTTCAGGGGAGCGGGCGACATCGCGGGATCTGTTCCTTCCGGGTGGGGGAGGAGGCCACGCCAAGTCTGTTAGCGCTAACAAAAATCGGGAGACGGAGACGGGACGGCCGGGTGGGTGAGCGAGTGGTAGAAGTGACGTCGAAGGACAGCCGGGGCACAGAGAGTGCGAAATCCGACCTTTCGACGGGTGTCACGTTTATAGGCCCGGCGTCCGTACTATCCCGTCCAGAGGCGTGACAGAGCTGCATAGTTGCCCGTGTCGGATGTCTTGACGGCGTGTCGACGGATGGTGATAGTGGGGAGTCGCTTGACGTGGGCCGCCTACCCCCCTCAGGGCCCCAGTCTGCCCTCGCTCGCAGTTGCAGATTGTGAGCGCTAACAAGTTAGCTCTCTTTCCCTCGCCCGTGCAGGAGCTTCCATGACCTACCATCGGTTAATCCGCCGTGCCCGGAAGACCGTTCTCTGGGCCGCTCTGACGGCCGCCCTCACTGCCGGTGTACTGACCGGTACCGCCACCACCTCGCAGGCGGCCACCCAGGGTCCGTGCGACATCTACTCCGCCGGCGGCACGCCCTGTGTGGCGGCGCACAGCACCACGCGGGCGCTGTACGGCTCGTACGGCGGTGCGCTCTACCAGGTCAAGCGCAGCACGGACGGCGCCACGAGGGACATCGGCGTGCTGAGCGCGGGCGGGTACGCCAACGCCGCCGCGCAGGACGACTTCTGCGCCGGCAGCAGCTGCGTGATCACGGTCATCTACGACCAGTCGGGCAAGGGCAACCACCTCACCCAGGCGCCCGCCGGCGGTGCGGCCGGCGGGCCGGACAACCTGGCCAACGCGGTCGAGGCGCCGGTCACGGTCGCCGGCCACAAGGCGTACGGCGTCTACGTGGCCCCCGGCACCGGCTACCGGAACAACCACACCAACGGAATCGCCGTCGGCGACCAGCCGGAGGGCATGTACGCGGTCCTGGACGGCACGCACTACAACGGCGGCTGCTGCTTCGACTACGGCAACGCCGAGACCAGCAGCAATGACACCGGCAACGGTCACATGGAGGCCGTCTACTTCGGCAACATCAAGGTCTGGGGCTACGGCACTGGCAACGGCCCGTGGGTGATGGCCGACCTGGAGAACGGCCTGTTCTCCGGCGTGAACACCCGCTTCAACGCCAACGACCCGAGTGTCAGCGACCGCTTCCTGACCGCGATCGTCAAGGGCGCGCCGAACCAGTGGGCGATCCGGGCGGGCAACGCTCAGGCGGCCGGGCTGTCCACGTACTACAGCGGGGTGCGGCCCAACGCATCGGGCTACAACCCGATGCACAAGGAGGGCGCGATCATCCTCGGCATCGGCGGCGACAACAGTAAGGGCTCGGCGGGTACCTTCTACGAAGGCGTGATGACCTCCGGCTACCCCTCGGACAGCACCGAGAACGCCGTCCAGGCCAACATCGCCGCCGCCGGCTACAGCAGCGCCGCCACCGGCACCGGCACGCTCACCCCGGGTTCGCGCGTGTCGCTGCGAGCCACCACCGCGTGCTGCACCGGCGACTACCTCACCCACGACGACGCGGACGACAAGGTCGCCATCTCGGCCGTCAGTTCCTCGAGTTCGTCGGCCCTCAAGGCCGACGCCACCTGGGTCGTCCGCGCCGGACTGGCGAACAGCTCCTGCCTCACCTTCGAGTCGGTCGACAAGTCCGGTCAGTTCCTCCGGCACTACAACTACGCGCTCCACCTCAGCGCGGACGATGGGGGAAGCCTGTTCGCCCAGGACGCCACTTTCTGCCCCACCGCAGGCAACAGCGGGACGGGCACTTCCCTCCGGTCGATGAACTACCCGACGAAGTACCTGCGCCACTACAACTTCGTGGTCTACGTCGCCAGCAACGGCGGAAGCAACGCCTGGGACAGCAGCGCCAGTTGGGCTGCCGACACCAGCTGGCTGGTCGCCCAGCCCTGGAGCTGACCCGAGCCGCTCGGCGGTGGGGGGGGGGGAGGGAGGGGGGGGGGCGCCCCCCCCCCCCCCCCCCCTCCCCCCCCCTCCCCCACGGGGGGGGGAGGGGTGGT
>NZ_JBHTTU010000026.1:68708-104195 GCF_042794375.1 Kitasatospora sp. NPDC056531
GGGGCGGACCCGGCCGGGTCCGCCCCCACCGCCGCACCCGCTTCGCGCCCCGGCGCCGTGGCCGGGGCCGAGTCGGCTCGGTCCACGGTCGGGCGGCAGATTGGTACTCCTGACTGGAACCGGCATGGTCGCCAGCCGCCGACGTGGCACGACAGTAGGTGGAGACTTCGGCCGCGCCAAACGGCCACCCCCATCAGGTCCGTCCGGCCCTTTCATCCGAGCCGAGGCCGCAGAGTGGGCTGGTGCGGGGGAGAAGCGTAAATGTGGATCTGCAGGTCGAGCCACCCGGCGGTGTTCTCACCGAACCCGACGACCACGGGCTCGGACGCTTCCCAGGTGGGCTGACCACCAAGAGCCACCCGGCGGTCGAGCAGGCCCAGAAGCCGACGTCACTCGTGATCACGGCCGGGCACGAGCAGGAACCGTTCACCCCGTCCGCCCGTCATCTCCAAGGGGTTGCCGCAGACTCGACGCCCCTACAGCTCTTCACCACCGAGGCCCGAGGAGATCCATGGTCGACACCGTCAGCTCACTGGCCACCCGTCTTCACGAAGTGCTGGTGGAGTTCCTGACCAAGGGACCCGCCGTGGCGGGGACCAGGGGCCTCCACGATCTCGTCGCGCGTGCCGCGGCGCTCGGCCCCGACGGTGCGTGGATCGCCGCTTCGGGTCACGCGAGCCTCGGTGGGCTGGCGTGCGCGCAGGGGCAGGCGGAACCGGCCATCCTCCACCTTGAGGCCGCGGTGTCAGGGGGCTTCAACGACTGCGTGGCGCTCCACATGGCTCTCATGATCCCGCTGCACCAAGACCCCCGCTTCCGGGCGCTGTACGAGCGGATGCGCATCACCCAGGCCGACCTCGACGAGTTCTTCTGGCTGCACCGGGAGATGCAGATCATGGTGAGGGAGGCCCAAGACGCGAGCGTCGACAACATCGGCCGCCTCGACACCGGGGTGTCGCTGCTCCCGCAGGCCCCCATGCCGACCCGCGAACCGAACACCCTCGGCGTCCTGATCACCCGCATCGATCTCGCCGCGGCCCAGACCGCGCTCCAACAGGGCGCCGTGAAGGCGGAGTTCCAGCGCAGCTCCGGCAACACCAGCCTCAGTCTCATCGACGACTCGTGGGACTACCCCCGTGCCATGCGTGACGCCTGGCACGCCGACGAGCTGGAAACCCGGCGCCGACAGGCCGCCGAGGCCCGGGCCTTCGTCGAACGCCCCGGCGCCGGCACCATGCTCATTCCCTGCCCGCCGCTGGGCTCGATCACCTACCCGGCCTGAGGAGGGCCGCGCCGGCGAGGTGGCCGGTGCGGCTTCCTCGCCCGCTTCCCTCCGCCATTTCGCGCGCCTGCCCCCTGCTCGCGCGCGCCTCCCGCGGCCCACCCCTGCAATCACGACCGCGGACACACTGCACTCGCCGTGGGAATTCGAGTCTGGTTTCGCCGAGATCGGTGAGGACCAGCGGCGGAGACCGCGACGCCCCACCGGCCGGCGGTGGCATGGTGGCAGATACTCAGGCTCCGGTCAGCCAGCCTTCTTCGAGACCGCCGAGAACGAACCCGTTCTCGAAGCGCACCCTGTATCTGATCTGAGCGCCGACTCCGGCGTCCACCGCTCCCAGCCCGATGACCCGCTGACGGAGGTCCTCGACCAAGCCGGCCGCGAAGCCGTCGAGCCGGACGCCGCGGACTTGCTGCTCGAAGCTCGCGAGCATGCTCTGGGACGCGCCGCCGGCTTCCGTCGCCGAGCCCGTGACGATGCCCGCCAAGCCCCCGGCCAGGAACAGCGGACCGGGGAAGCCTGTCCCGGCCGCCGTGCCGTCTGCGGTGACCTGCACGTCCCTGGTCAGCTTCACCTTCGCGCCGATCTCGTACGGCATGCGTGGTACCCCCTCGTCCGATCTTGGTCGTGACCGGGGTAAGCGTAGTCGGGGTGCCATGGAAGGAAAGGGTGTCCGGCAAGATCAGGAGCCCGGCGACCTGCCAGGCACGGCGCCGGGCGTCGGTCCTCCCCAACTCTCCTGACAGGCATGATGATTTCGGATGGAGAACGGGGTTCTGGGCAGAATGACAGCCTGTTCGACGGGCTGAGGGATTCAGCCAGCGCTTCGGCCTGGTCCACGTCGACTTCGCGACGCAGCGCCGCACCCCGAAGACCTCGTACGCCTGGTACCGCGACCTGATCGCTGCCCATCGGAAGCGGTTCGCGAAGTGGGCGGGGGCTAGGGGGATTCTCAACGCATGTGCCACATCGTCTATTTGGGTCACATCGAGGTCTCCGAGTCGAAGCCTCGCTACGAAGACCGCCTGTTCGACGGGCCCGAGTGCTACCACCAACACGGTTGCGTGTCGGAGATATGAAGCGAACGGCCTGCCTATCAGGTGTACCTGGGCGGTGTGACCGACGGGCGCCTCGGGCCAACTACAGACGGGGGAACCGAGCGGGCGGCGGAAGGCCGCCGCCCGCTCGGTACTCATGCGCGGATGTCGCGGATGTGGACGGCCAGCCGTCGTCCGTTCTCGCCGCAAGTGACGGTGATTCCGGTGGAGCGGCCGGCGAGGGCCTTGCCCAGGGCGGTGAAGGGGCTGAGTTGGGTGGTTCCTTCGTCGAAGGGCTCACCCGACGTGATTTCGAACTCCTGCTCCTCGTCCTCGTCGTCGAAAGAACGGGTCACCGCGCGGCCGGGACTGACGACGTCGGCCGGAGAGGTACGGTCGCCGGTGAGGTAGGCCTTGAGGACGGCAGCACGAGCTTCCAGGTCGGCGTGACGGTCCCGCTCACGCCGGACCTGATCTGCTCGGGTGCGCGGCCTGCGCGCCGGCATCACCGACCTCCTCGACCGGCACCCTGGCAGCAGCCCGATCCACCTTGACGTCCCGCCCAGGTTCCCGGACGGTTGGCGCGCTCACCAGGCGGTCATGACGCACCTGGAGCGCCCCGAACACCGGAGCAGGCTGCATTGAGGAGCCTTTCGAGGGCCGGATCACGCGGCCGGGGCGAAGGACCTCGACCACGTGGTCGGTCCGCGGAGACGCAGGAAGGGCATTCGGCACGTCAGTGCGTCCGCGTACTGTGGTGCCCGACGGAGAGGGAGGGCAGCAGTTGCGCAGGGTGCCGCCGGAGATGTTCCGGTTCACGACGGGGGACAAGGCCGAACTCTACGGTGCGATCCTCCAGGCCTTCGGCGCGGCCAACGAACGGTTGGAGACCGCGCTCGGGCTGGACGAAGTCCGCACCCGTCTGCGGACGGTCGGCTGGCTGGACGCGGTGCACGACGACGATCTCCAGGAGGCACTGCGAAAGCTCAGGGAGTGGCAGCTGCTGGACGTCGTCCAGAACCACGCGGAGAACTACCGCACCGCTGAGGAGTACGAGCGCCGCAACCTCCAGTACTCGCTGACCCGGCGCGGCGAGGCCGCGTTCGCAGGGGTCGAGCACGCCCTGTCCGTGCTCGCCTCGACGGGGGCACTCCAGACCGCGGTGCTGGAGGCGATCGCGGACCGGCTCGACGAGCTGTACGTCCTGCTGGGGGACTCCGCGTCCTCGGACCGCCGGGTGTTCACCACGCTGCAGGAGCTGGAGGGACACCTGGAAGCGCTGCTGGCCAACACCAAGGCGTTCAACGGCGAGTTGCAGCGCCTGCTGCGCGCCGAAGGTGCGGACCTGGCGACCTTCCGCGAGGTGAAGGCTGCGACGGTGGCCTACCTCCAGGAGTTCCTCGTCAACCTCGACCAGCGAGGTCAGACGGTGGCCACCGCGGTGGAGCGGGTCCAGCAGCGCGGGCTCAGCCTGCTGCACGAGCGGGCACTGCGGGGCGCCGAGCTGCCGCCGGTCGCCGGCGGCGATCCCGCGCCGGCCTGGCTGGAGCGGCGCCGGGCGCGCTGGGAGGGCCTTCGGGCCTGGTTCCGGCCGGCGGACGGGTCACGACCCCGGGTGGAACAGCTGCACGACGTCGCGCGTCGCGCGATCGTGACGCTCCTCCAGGTCCTCGACCGGATCACCGAGTCACGGCGCCGCTCGTCCAGCGCGGTGCAGGACTTCCGGGAACTGGCCCGCTGGTTCGCCGCGGCGCCAGGCGAGGACGACATGCATCGCCTGTGGTCGGCCGCCTTCGGGCTCGGGTCGGCCCGCCACGCTCATCTCGCCCACCCGGACCAGGAGTTGGTGCCGTCATCGGGGACGTGGGCGCAGGCCCCGCCGGTGGAGGTCTCGGCCTTGCTGCGCACCAGCGGCCGCACCGAGCGGTTCACGCGCACCGGCAAGGTGCGCGACATCGGAGGGATCAAGGCGGCCCGGGCCGAGCGGGCCCGGAAGGAGCGAGCCGAACTCGAAGCGGCCTGGGACGTCCTGGGCACCGACGGCCCGGTACGGCTCTCCGGCTTCGGCACGCTGGACCACGCCGTCTTCGAGCGACTGCTCGACCTCCTCGGCCGGGCGCTGGTCGTCCGGCCGGACGGCAGCGGTGCGCGTCGGGCGGTTACCTCGGACGGCCGCGTCGAGGTCGTCCTCCGGCCGTTGCCCGGTGGCGGACGAGCCGTCCTGCGGACGCCTCGGGGGAGGCTGGAGGGGCCTGACTACCTGGTGGAGATCCGCAGCCCGGGCAGCGCGCGGCAGCCCGCCGGACGGGAGAAGGGATGAGCACCCTCGCGAACCAACTGGTCCTCGCCGAGCGGCAGGACGTCGCCCGGGGCATCAGACTGCTGCTCGGTCGGCCGCTGATCACCGAGCGCGGCGACCCGCCGGCCTTCGAGCTGATCCGCCGCCGCCAAGACCCGTTGACGAAGTGGTTCGACTACCACTGCGGCTGGCAGCTGGTGGTGGAGCCGCGCCTGGGGTACGCGCGGTTGTTCAAGATCCGGGCCGTCCCGGACGGCTCGCGCCCCGCCCGACGGCTGCGGTCCGGCAGGGCGCCGTTCGACCGCCGCCGCTACATCCTGCTGTGCGTCGTCGCCGCCGAGCTGCTCCCGGTCCCGGTGACGACGGTCGGCCTGCTCGCCGATCGTGTCGTCCAAGCCTGTGCCACCGACGAGGCGCTGCTGCCCTTCGACACGGCGAGCAGGCCCGAGCGGATGGCTTTCGTGGACGTCCTCAAGCTGCTGGAGTCCTACGGTGCGCTCCTCATCGTGGACGGTGTCACCGAGAGCTTCGCCGACTCGGCGCAGGCCAAGGTGCTCTACCGCGTGGACGCCACCGTGCTGATGCGGCTGCTCGCCGCGCCCGTCGGGCCGTCCCGGCTGGCCGTACCGGCGGAGGAGGTACCGCTGCGGTACGAGGAACTCCTGCGCGGCACCGTGCGCGAGAGCCGGTACGGCGGTGCCGACGCCTCCGACGCACAACGCAACCTCCGCCTGCGGCACTCGCTGTTGCGCCGGCTCCTCGACGATCCCGTCCTCCACCACGACGAGCTCTCCGCCGACGAACTGGCCTACCTCACCTCGCCGACCGGCCGCCAGATCGTCCGGCGCGCCGCCGAGCAGGCCGGTTTCGTCCTGGAGGAACGGGCCGACGGACTGCTGCTCGTCGACGCGGACGGGATCGCCACCGACGGTCGCTTCCCGGACGATTCCGCGACGGCCCGGGTGGCCGCCCTGCTCCTGCTGGAACCGCTGACGGCCGCCCCGGGCGGGCTGACACCGGAACAGCTCACGGCCGAGGCGAACGAACTCCTGCGGCGCTTCCCGCAGTGGGCGAAGAGCTACCAGTCGGAGGACGGAGCCCAGCGTCTGACGGCCGACGCGGTTCGCGTCCTGACCGACTTCGGCCTGGCCCGGCGGATCGGTGACCGTACCGTCCCCCGCCCCGCGGCGTTCCGGTACCGGACCACCGTTGCCGACTGACCCGCAACCTGACCAGGGAACAACTCAGATGACCGTGACGGAACTTCCGCAGTCCCGCGCCTCCCGGGCGACGGCGGCAGGGGCGCGCTGGCAGCCCGCCAGGGCGGGCATCCTCAATGTCTGGCGCTACTACGACGAGACCTTCACCTTCCACGAGGGCCGACTGCTCCTGCGGGGGCAGAACGGCACCGGCAAGTCCAAGGCGCTGGAGGTGCTGCTGCCGTTCCTGCTCGACGCCAGCCTGCGCCCCAACCGGTTGTCGACCTTCGGCGGCTCCGAGCGCACCATGCACTGGAACCTGATGGGCGAGGGCACCTCGGGCAAGACCCGCGTCGGGTACGTGTGGCTGGAGTTCGTCCGCGACGACGGCGATCCCGTCCGCTTCACCTGCGGCGCCAGACTCCAGGCCAGCGTGCACACCACCAACGTCACCGCCGACTACTTCACCACCGGCGCACGGATCGACCGCCCCGGGGGCCTCGCCCTGGTCAACGACGTGGGCCAGCCGCTCACCCGCACAGCCCTCGCCGAAGCCCTGCAAGGCCGGGGCGAGCTGCACGGATCACCGACCGACTACCGCACCACGGTCCGCAGCACGCTCTTCCCCGGGCTGAACGAGCAACGCTACGACGCCCTGATCACCGCCCTGCTCCAGCTCCGCACCCCCAAGCTGTCCGAGCGCCTGGATCCGTCGCTGCTGTCCTCCCTGCTCTCCCGGGCCCTGCCACCGCTCGGCCAGGGCGAGATCACCGAACTGGCCGAGGGCTTCGAACGCCTCGACCGCCAGCGCGAGCACCTGAAGACCCTGGACGACGAAGTGGCCGCGGCCACCGCCGTCGCGAACCAGCAACGCGGCTATGCCCAGCGCGTCCTGCGCGCCGGGGCAGCGGCGCTCATCTCGGCGACGACCGAGATGGACAACCTCACCCGCATCGCCCGGGAGAGCGAGGAGGAGCACGCCGAAGCCCTGCGCCGACGCGACGAGAGCAGGGAGGCGAAGGAGGAGCTCGAACACCGGCGACAGGAGATCGACGGCGCCATCGAGGGGCTGCTCGACTCCGAGGTCTACCGGCAGGGTCTGGAACTCGACCAGCTCCGCCGCAGGGCCGACCAGGCCGCCGGGACGGCCGACCGTCTCCGCGCCGCCGCCGACCGGAAGGCCCACACGGCCGACGAGGACGCCGAGCGCGCCGACGACGCGCGGCTGCGCTCCGAGCAGTGGACCGAGCACACCCGCGCCGCCCGGGAGGACACCCGGGGCGCGGCGCGGCGAGCAGCCATGGAGTCCCTCTGCACCGAGGTGCAGACGGTACTCGACACCCCACCCGGCACGTCCGGGGACACGAGGGAGCAAGGGCGCACGGCACGCCGCCTGCTGCGTGGCGCGGTCGCCTCGCGGCACGGCCAGATCACCCGGGTCCGCGCCGCCGTCGAACACCACGAGCGGTCCGTCGCGGACCGGACGACAGCGGAGCACCACCTCGACACGGCGCGCGAGCGCCTGGCCGAGGCGACCGCGCGGCGCGACGGGAACGCCCGCGCCTACGAGTCCGCCGTCGACGCGCACGCCGACCTGCTGCGCCGGTGGGCGACGGCGGACTGCACCGAGTTGCACGTCGACGACGCCGAGGAGCTCGCCTCCCGCGCCGCCGTCGAGACCGACGTCCTCGTGCTGGTCGAGGCCGCCGCCCGCGCGGCGGAGAGCGCCATCACCGCCGAGGAGACCACCGCTCGGGCCGACCGGGACGTCGCCCGCGCCCGGCGCGACCGCTTCGCCGAGGAGCTGGAACGCACTGCGGCCGCGGCCGATCTGCCGCCGGTGCCGCCTCGCACCCGCACCGCCGACCGGTCGGCACTGCCGGGCGCACCGCTGTGGCGCCTGCTGGCGTTCCGGCCGGAAGTGCCGCCCGCCGACCAAGCAGGCATCGAGGCGGCCCTGGAAGCGGCCGGCCTGCTGGACGCCTGGATGACCCCCGACGGCGGCATCGCCGTCGCGGGCCACGACACCCTGGTGGACCCGGCGTCGGCCGTGCCGGCGCCGGGCCTCTCGCTGCTCGACGTCCTGGCTCCCGAACCCGACGGCCCGGTGCCGGCCGGTCAGGTACGGCGGCTGCTCGCCGGCATCGCCTACGGCCCCACGCTCCCCGCACTCCCGGCGGGTCACCCGGCCGCAGTGGCGGCCGACGGAAGCTGGCGGCTGGCGACGGCGGTCGGCTCCTGGACCAAGGAGGAATCCAGCCACATCGGAGCCGCGGCCCGGGAACGCGCCAGGCAGCGGCGCGTCGCCGACCTCACCGCCGAACTGGCCGAGGCCGAGACCACCGTCCACGGTTTCGAGGCGCAGCTGCGCACCCTCGCCGACCGCCGGACGCGCCTCGGTGCCGACCTGCGCTCCCGGCCACACCACCGGGAGGTGGACCAGGCCAAGCGCGCCTGGGAGCGGTCCGAGTCCGAGGTGGGCGCTCGCGAGGACGCCGTTCGCGAGGCCGTCGAACAACTCGCGCGGCAGGAGGACGCGGTCGCGGCCGCGCTGCGTGCACTCGCCGTCGCGTCGGCCGAGCACGCCCTGCCGACCGAGCGTGCCGCCCTGGACGCGACCGCCACGGCAGTCGACGCGCTGCGCGAACTGGCCGACGTCTGGCTCGACTCCCACTTCGCCTGGTGGGCCGCCCGGCATGCCTGGGACACCGCCCGCAGCCATGCCGAGGCGTCCCGGGGCGCAGCGGCCGAGAGCCTGACCGAAGCCGAGGCCGCCGAGGCCGCCGCCCGGGCGCTCCGAGCCACACTCCAGGCCGCCGAGAGCACCGTTGGCGAGGACTACCGTCAAGTGGCCACCCGGATCAGCGACCTCCGCACGTCGCTCGACCGGACCCGCCATGAGATCGAAGCCGGCACCCGGGCACTCATCGCTCTCGAAGGCCGGATCGGCTCGCTGAGCGCCACCATGGCCCAGGACGCGGCCCGACGCGACGACGCCGTGGCGGCCCGCAACGAGGCCGCCCACGGCTTCCGCCGCCTCTGCGTCCTCGGATTCCCCGACGACGCGGGCCTCGGTCTCACCCTCACCGCCCTGGACGGCACGCGTGCCACCCTCGAAGCGGCGCGCGAGACCGCCGCCACGTGGCCCAACCTGCCGCACGGCGCCAGGAACCTCGGCGACTCCCTCAACCGCCTCTCCGAGGCCGTCCACCGTGCCCGCCAGAGTCTCAGCAGTCGTGCCGACCTCGAACTCGAAGCCGAAGAGGACATCCACGTCCTCACCGCCACCATCGACGGCATCCGGGTCGGAGCGACCGGCCTCCTCTCCCTCCTCACCGGCGACCGGGACCGCAGCCAGGACGACATCACCGCCGCCGAACGCGGTCTCTTCGACCGGACCCTCACCGGCGACACCCGTCGCCACCTCGCCTCCCGCATCCGTCAGGCCGGGGAACTCGTCGAGCGGATGAACGGCCACCTCGAACGGGTCCGCACCGCCTCACGGGTGGCCGTCCGTCTGGTGTGGCAGATCCACCCCGACCTGCCCGCCGGCACCCGGGCGGCCCGCGAACTGTTGCTCAAGGACCCGGCCCGGATCACCGAAGCCGACCGCGAGGCCCTGCACGCCTTCTTCCGGGGCCGCATCGAGGAGGCCAAGTCCCGTAACACGGCGTCCACATGGGAGGAGCAGCTTGCCGACGTCCTCGACTACACGGCCTGGCACCAGTTCGTCGTCAAGCTGGACCGCGCCAACGGCTCCGGGTGGCAACTGCTCACCAAGAAGCTCCACGGCGCGCTCTCGGGCGGCGAGAAGGCCATCGCCCTCCACCTGCCGCTCTTCGCTGCCGTGGCGGCCCACTACGAGGCGGTGCCGGAGTCACCGCGACTGATCCTGCTCGACGAGGTCTTCGTCGGCGTCGACACCGTCAACCGCGGGCAGGTCTTCGGCCTCCTCGCGGCGCTCGACCTCGACCTGGTGCTCACCTCCGACCACGAGTGGTGCACCTACCAGGAGCTCTCCGGTATCGCCGTCCACCAGCTGATCACCGGCGGTGACGGCGACGATGCCGTCACCAGCGCCCGCTTCACCTGGACGGGCACCGACCTGCTACCCGACGAGGCCGACGCGGAGGAACCGGCATGACGGACCGCCACCCTCTTGACCTCCCTGAACTTCGACCTCTCTGGTCGGCCGTCCACAACCGTCTCTCGACCGGCCGCCCCGTCAGCCGGGTGCGATCCGGACCGCTCGACGACGCAGGCCGGGAGGCATTGGCCGACCTGCTCGGACTCGACCGGCTTCCCGGTACCGAACCGACGATTTCCCTCGCCGGACTCGATGGTGCCGTGCTGGACGCCTGCGGCCTGCCCGTACGGGACATGGTGACCGCGATCCTCGGCCCGATCCACGACCGGGCCGCCGAGCGCGAACGCAAGGCCGGCCAACGCGAGGCCCTGTGGGAGTGGTTGGCCGGCCACGACGTGGTCACTGCCCAGCCCGCTCTCCTGGAATGGGTCGGCCACCTGCGGACCAACGGCCTCATCGACGGCTCACCCGACCGGACCCGGGCCCTGCTGACCGCCGCGCTGACCGTCCTCGCCGCACTCCCTGCCGACGGCGAGCCACTACCGGTCCTCGCCGCCCGCCTCCTCGACGGCGACTCGCACGCCCTCGACGACGGGAGCCGGCTGTCCGGCCTCGTCCTGCGCGCCCTGGCGGTGCTGTACGGCACCGACCTGCCGGACAGCGCCGAGACCCGGCGAGTGCTCTGGAGCCGGGCCGGCGTGGCCGACGATCAGCTCTCCGCCACCGTGCTCGCCGTCGGTCTGCGCTTCGACGGCGACGGCCCGGTCGCGCGGGTCTCCCGCATCTGCGCCGACGCCGGTCATCCCGTCAGCCTCACCCTCGCCCAACTCCGCACGCCCGGCGACTGCACTGGCCCTGCGGGGCCGGTGCACATCACCGAGAACCCCAGCGTGCTCGCCCTGTCCCTGCGCCGCTTCGGTCACCACTGTCCGCCACTGGTCTGCACCTCCGGCTGGCCCAACACCGCCGTGATCCACCTGCTGCGTCGACTCGCCGACGACGGCGCCTCCCTGCGCTACCACGGAGACTTCGACGGCGAGGGCATCCGCATCGCGGCCCACGTCCTCGCCAAGACCGGAGCCGTCCCCTGGCGGATGGCAGCCGCCGACTATCGCGCCGTCGCGCCCCGGGTTCCCTCGGGCCCCGACCCGGGTCGCCTCACGCCCGCCCCATGGGACCGGGCGCTCGTCGACTCCATGGCCGAACTGCGCACCACAGTGGTGGAGGAGGTGGTCGCCGACCTCCTCCTCGACGACTTGGCAGACCACCGACACGAATAAAATGACAGCCTGTTCGACGGACCGAAGGGTTCAAGCAAAGATTCGGTCTCGTCCACGTCGACTTCGCGACGCAGCGCCGTACCCCGAGGGCCTCGTACGCCTGGTACCGCGACCTGATCGCTACCCACCGGGCCTATCGCCCAAGGTAGTTGGCCTCCAGTCGCTGCGGAATGTATGGCCGCTTGACAACAGTCGAGAAGGCCATCCGGACGGCGCGGCCTGCAGCAGCTGCGCCCCGGACATGCGGGAACGCTCCGCTTCGGAAGCCAGGCGATGGTCCCCGATCCCGCCTGCCCTTGACCAGCTACGCGAGCAGTTCGACACCGCTCCCGGGTAGGTGCCCGTCCTGCTGGAGCGGCCGGCCCAGGGACCGGACCCACGCGATCCGTGCGGCTGGAGCCCCGCCGTGCAGCTGTCGGGCGTCTCGTCGTAGCACGTGGCCAGGCCCCGCTGCGTGAGGACCCCGCGGGAGACCGGTTGCCCGCCCGCGCAGGCGCGCCTCCCGCGGTCCGGCCCAGTCAGACAGCGGAAAGGTGCAGCTTGAACGGCGAGCCGTTGGAGCTGGGCGTCCAGCCGTTCGACCGCGCGGCCCGAATGCCTGCGGCGACTTCGCGCGGCAGGACGACCTCAGCTGGCACCATTTTCGGTTCGAGAACGGCCGGCCGACCGGTCTCCACGACGAGCGTCGTTCCGGGACAGGTCGCGTCCTCCACCATGTAACCCAAGGTGCTGACGTCGTAGTCGCAGCACCAGTGTTTCCTGCTCACTCGCCAGCGGTACTCGACGCCGTCGACGACAATGCGGCGGGAACCCTTCTTCGCCAGTGCCACTCTTTGCCCTTCACCTTCGACTGCTCGTATGCGTCTGTCGCCAGTCTCCCTGTACGGCACACGCGTGTCACCGGGTTCGGCCCAGAGCTTCGGCGTAGTCGCTTGGCGACCGCTTTGTGATCACGCAAGGCCGAGGAGTGTGAGGGGCCGGCGTGCGTCGCGCACGTTGCGGCGCAGGACGGCCGCAATGTTCCTGGCGCTGCTCAGCCGCAGGGCTCCAACAGCGAGGTTGCGCCAGGTCGCCATGGGGCGGGGAGCGTACCCGGTCCGCAGGTGGGTGGGGGTACGTCCCGGCCGAAGGCTTGGGGAGCGTCCTCGGCGGAGGTCGTGTCGCGGACGTGGTGCAGGGCCTCGATCTCCCATTGGTCCCGCGTCAGTTGCGCGAGCGCTGCTGTGACCGGGCTACGCCCTGGGAGAGGGAAGTCGGCCGGGCCGACTTCCCACTCCGCTCTCATGCGTGTGCGGTCGTTCCGGGCATGGCGGAGCGCTCGGTGCGGCTGGCGGCGATGCGGCCGCGGGGGCGAGTTGGGCGCTGTAGGCGGCGGTGGGGCCGTCTGCCGGGGCGTCGGGGGCCGGGAGGGTGGGGGCTTTCGGAGATCGCACGGGTGTGCCTCCTGTGGGGAGTGGGGGAGGAGCCCGGCCAGGGCGAGGCATCCCCGGCCGGGCCGGGGTGCGCCGTGGTCCGGGGGTGGGGCCTCCGGAGTCGTTCACGGCGCGGGCCGGTGGACCGTCAACTCGACTTGGTGACGGCGATGGTGTCGGACATCGGGGTGTCGCGGAGGACGTCGATCCGGACCCCGGTTGCGGGGTCGGTGAAGTGCTGTCCGGGCCGGTGGGCGGCCATGTCGAGCGGGGTGCAGCCGGTCGGTGGTACGGCGGTGGGGTTGCCGTTGACGACCTGGACCGGGCCCTGGCCGGTCTGGGCGCCGGTGTCGACCCGGTAGACGAGGACGCCGGTGGAGCACGCGGACTCGTCGCCGCCGACGGCGCGACGGGACTCGGCGACGTAGGCGGTGGTGTCGCCGGTGCGGATCACCGCGATCTTGGTGCCGCCGGGGCGTTCGATCGCGTGCAGGCGGACCGTGCGCCTGCCGGCGGTCGCCAGGCAGGCGACCTGGTGGTCGTCGATCCACCCGAACTTCCAGCGCTCCCAGCCCAGATGCTGCGGCGACGGGCCGGAGATGAGGCCCATCAGGTCCCAGCCGCCCACGTAGCGGTGGGTGTCGGCGCCCTGGAAGGCGTACAGGTCGGGCAGGCCGAAGGTGTGCGAGGTCTCGTGGTCGGCGACCTTCGGGCCCCAGCGGTACATGTCCTGCCCGAAGGTGACCGCCCACTTGATCCGGGTACCGCCTGCCACGATGCCGGTGGCGGTGGGGTCGTAGAGGTAGGTGGGCGAGAAACTGATGGCGGAGGCGGACTTCGTGGGGACGATGTAGAGCAGGTCGTACCGGGAGAAGTCCACGTCCGGCCCGGCGGCCTCGACGGCCTGGCGCACGTAGGCCTCGTGCTGCTCGAAGCTGATGCCGCGCTGGAAGCCGTAGGAGGCGGAGTCCTGCGGCATGTGGAGCCACCGGCCGAGCGGGGTGATGTCCAGGCGGGTCCGGCCGTACGAGTCCTGCCGCATCCAGTCCGCAGCGGGGGCGAGCCGGTCGTAGTAGTCATCCGGGTCGCCGGCGGCGGGGGCGTCGGGGAAGTCGACGAAGAGCATCAGCACGTGCTTGGTGCCGAGCGGTCGGAGGAACTGCGTGCGATCGGTGTCGTGGCCCTCGTCGGTCCACCCGGTGCGGCCGGGCAGGGCGCACGCTGCGGCGGAGGGGGAGGGGGACGCGGTGGCCGGGGTGGCGGCGACCAGGGGGAGGGTCAGCGCCAGGGCCAGGGCGCCGACGAGCGGGCGAGGTTTCACGTCTCTCCTTCGGATGTGTGGTCACGCCCGGCCGGAGGCCAGGTCCATGAGGCGGGCGAGGACGCGTCCGTTCGAGGCGGTCACGCCGTCGTGCTCCCACTCGTTGGTGACCCAGGCCCGCAGCCCGCCTATCGAGCGCGCGGTGCGCAGGGACAGGTCGGCGTCCACGTACATGTCGTCGTGGTAGACGGCGGCGGCCACCGGTACCCGGTTGGCGGCGAGTCGGGCCGGGTCGTACAGCGTGGCCCAGTCGGTCCGTGCGGCGAGCAGGTCGGCGGCCTCGGCGAACGGGCGCAGGCCGCTGATCTCCCGGAACATCCAGGGGTAGATCATCTCGCCGGTGAGCAGCAGCGGGTCGGCGTCCTCGGCGAAGGCTGGGTGGGCGGCCAGGGCACGCTGGGCGGCCCAGCCCGTGCAGGCGCCCGGGCGGCCGTAGATGGACTCCTGGAGGACGGCGAAGAGCGGGTTGTCGGTGAAGGCGGTCAGCTGCATGACCTGGTGGAGGAAGGCAGTGGTGGGCTCGCCGGCAGGGTCGAGGGACTCGTCGAGCAGCCAGTGCAGGCGGGAGGAGCCGTCGCCCATGCCGAGTATCAGGCCGAGGGTGCGCAGCCGCCGTACGGTGAGCCGGTCGCCGTCGGGGAGGTGGACCGCGCGGTGGTCGAGGCGGTCGGCGAGCCGTCGGAGCGTGTGCGGGTCGTCGGGGTGGCGGAGGTAGTGGGCGAGCACCTTGTCCCGCACCCGGGGGTAGGTGGCGGCGTACACGTCGTCGGCGGTGGCGTCGAGTCCGGGCAGGCCGCCGGTGATGTAGCAGGCGCGCAGGCCCTCGGGCGCGAAGGACAGGTAGCTGAGGGTGGCGAAGCCGCCGTAGCTCTGCCCGAGCGTCTCCCATGGTTCGTCGCCACAGAGTTGACGACGAATCAGTTCTGCGTCGGCGACGATCGAGGCGGCCCCGTGCAGCGCGAGGTGATCGGCCAGCTGCCGGGGCG
The DNA here is from genome assembly GCF_042794375.1 of Kitasatospora sp. NPDC056531. Taxonomy (NCBI): domain Bacteria; kingdom Bacillati; phylum Actinomycetota; class Actinomycetes; order Kitasatosporales; family Streptomycetaceae; genus Kitasatospora; species Kitasatospora sp. NPDC056531. The sequence continues at coordinate 83,612 of NZ_JBHTTU010000026.1, forward strand.
AGCCGAACGCGGCCGCGGAGCGGGCGGTGACGGGGGTGGAACGGCCGGTGCCGCGCTGGTCGAGCAGCAGGACCCGGTGGGTCTTCAGGGCGCGGTCGAGCCAGCCTCCGGCGTTCAGCGGGCGGGGTGACTTGCCGCCCGGGCCGCCCTGGAGGTAGAGCAGCCACGGCAGTTGTTCGTCGCCGCGGGCCGGGTCGGCGACCTCCCGGGCGAAGACGTCGATGGTCGCGCCGCCGGGTTCGGCGTGGTCGAGCGGGACGGTGAAGAGGTGGTCGGTCACCGCGAGCCCGGGCAGGCGGCGGGTGGTCAGGATCACTGTGACAACTCCGGGCTGTATCGATTGGTCCCCTCGCTCCGCTCGGCGAAGTGGCAGGCGACTTGGTGGCCGGGCGCGATCGCCCGCAGGGTGGGGCGCTCGCCGGCGCAGAGGTCGGCCGCCCTGGGGCAGCGGGTGCGGAAGCGGCAGCCGCCGGGCGGGTTGAGGGGGCTGGGTGGGTCGCCGTGGAGCACGATCCTCTCGCGGTCGTGCTCGGCGTCCGGATCGGGCAGCGGCACGGCGGAGAGCAGGGCGCGGGTGTACGGGTGGGCGGGGGTGCCGAAGAGGGTGTCGCGGTCGGCGGTCTCGACGACGGCGCCGAGGTACATGACGGCGATCCGGGTGCTGATCTGCCGGACGGCGCCGAGGTCGTGGGCGATGAACAGGTAGGCGAGGCCGTGCTCGTCCTGGAGGTCCTTGAGCAGGTTGAGGATCTGGGCCTGCACCGAGACGTCGAGGGCGGAGACCGGCTCGTCGCACACCACCAGCTTCGGCCGCAGGGCCAACGCCCTGGCGATGCCGATGCGTTGGGCCTGTCCGCCGGAGAACTCGTGCGGGTGGCGGTCGGCGTGCTCGGGGCCGAGGCCGACCCGCTCCAGGAGTCGCTCCACCGGCTCGTCGGGCTCCAGCCCCTGGTAGGCGAAGGGCGAGGTGAGGATCCGGCGCACGGTCTGGCGGGGGTTGAGTGAGGAGAAGGGGTCCTGGAAGACCATCTGGAGCTCGCGGCGGACCGGGCGCAGGTCGTGTTCGTCCAGTTCGGCGAGGTCCTGACCGGCGAACCGGATGCTGCCGGAGGTCGGTTGTTCCAGCCGGGTGAGCAGGCGGGCCAGGGTGGACTTGCCGCAGCCGGATTCGCCGACCAGGCCGAGGGTCTCGCCGGCCGAAACGCGCAGGGAGACGCCGTCGACGGCGGTGACGTGTCCGGCGAGGCGCCGGGTGAGGCCGTGGCGGACCGGGAAGCGCTTGACCAGGCCCCGGGTTTCGAGGAGCGGGGTTTCGAGAAGCGAGGTCATGCCGTCTCCGAAAGGGTGGGCAGCCGGTGCGGCAGCGGCCCCTCGATGCGGGGGACGCAGGCGAGCAGGCCGCGGGTGTACGGCTGCTGCGGGCGGTGGAAGACGTCGCGGACGGCGCCGCGCTCGACCGCACGGCCGTCGCGCATCACGACGACCTGGTCGGCGAGTCCGGCGACCACGCCCATGTCGTGGGTGATCAGCATGATCGCGGTACCGGTCTCCCGCCGCAGCTCGCGCAGCAGGTCGAGGATCTGGGCCTGGACGGTGACGTCGAGCGCGGTGGTCGGCTCGTCCGCGATGAGCAGGTCCGGCTCCAGGCACAGTGCCATGGCGATCATCACCCGCTGCCGCATCCCGCCGGAGAACTCGTGCGGGTAGGAGCGGGCGCGTCGTTCGGCCTCGGGGATGCCGACCCGCTCCAGCATCCGGACGGCGACCCGGTGGGCCGCCTTCCGGCCGGCCCGGTGGTGCGCGCGGTAGGCCTCGGCGATCTGGAAGGCCACCGGGTAGTACGGGTTGAGGCAGGAGAGCGGGTCCTGGAAGACCATGGCGATCCGGTTGCCACGCAGGCGACGCAGGGCGCGCTGGTCGAGCTGGGTCAACTCACGTCCGTCGAAGCGGATTTCGCCGCCGGTGCGGGCATCGCGGGGCAGCAGTCCGAGGACGGCGAGGCTGGTGACGGACTTGCCGCTGCCGGACTCCCCGACCACGCCCAGGACCTGTCCGGCCGCGAGGTCGAGGTCGAGCCCGGCCACCGCCCGGACGCCTGACGAGAAGTCGACTACCAGATTCCGTACGGTCAACAGCGTCATGCGCCCACCTCGCTTCGCTCGGCAGGGGCATTCGCCCGTGCGCACCCTTCGATGACTCTCCCCCAGCCTTCGGCCGGGGGGACCCCCATGCTCCGCTCGCTCATGCGACGGCCCTCACCCTCGGGTCCAGTGCGGCGTAGGCGAGGTCCACCGCCAGGTTGGCGAGCACGACGAAGGAGGCGGCGAACAGCGTCACGCCGAGGATCACCGGCTGGTCCGCGCTCGCGATCGCGTCGGCGGCCAGCTTGCCGACACCGGGCAGGCCGAAGACCGATTCGGTGATCAGCGCGCCGCCCAGCAGCGCGCCGAGGTCCATGCCGAAGATGGTCACGATCGGCATCAGTGCGGGTCGCAGCGCGTGTCTGCGGACCACGGTGACCTCGGCCAGTCCCTTGGCGCGCGCCGTGCGGACGTAGTTCCGGCCCAGGCTCTCCAGCATCTCGCTGCGGGTGACCCGGGCGTACACCCCGGAGTAGAGCATGGCCAGGGTGATCCAGGGCATGACCATGGACTGCGCCCAGCCGATCGGGTCCTCGGTGAGGGGGACGGCGGTCGGGTAGGGCAGCACGTTCAGCCGGACCACCAGGAGGTACTGGAGCACCAGCGCGGTGAAGTAGATCGGCAGCGAGACCCCGCCGAGGGCGGCCGTCATGGCGGCGCGGTCCCACAGGCTGCCGCGCCGCAGCGCCGACACCACGCCCGCCGCCACGCCGACGGTCAGCCACAGCACGGCCGCGCCGACGGCGATGGAGATGCTGACGGGCAGCCTGCTGGTGAGCAGCTCCCAGACCGGCTGGTTCGTCTGGAAGCTGAAGCCCAGGCAGGGGAAGGGGCACTGGACGGCCGCCGCCCCGCTGCCGTAGGCGCGCCCGGAGAGGATGCCGCCGAGGTAGTCGCCGAACTGGGCGAACGGGGAGCGGTCCAGCCCGAGGGTGGCCCGGATCGTGGCGAGCCGTTCGGGGCTGCAGGCCTTGCCGCAGGCGCCCTGGGCCGGGTCGGCGGGCATCAGGTAGAAGATCGCGAAGGTGGCTGCGCAGATCACCAGCAGGACGGCCGCGGTGACGGCCAGTCTTCGTATCAGGTAGAGGATCATCGTGGTTTGCTCCGGGGGTCGAGCGCATCGCGCACGGCGTCGCCGAGCACGTTGAAGGCGAGCACCGTGACGAACAGGAGGACGCCGGGGACGAGGAAGTAGGCCGGGTCGGAGGCGTACCAGGGCACGGCGGAGGCGATCATCTGCCCCCAGGAGGGCGTGGGCGGTTGCACACCCACGCCGAGGAAGGACAGCCCGGCCTCGGTGGCGATGCAGGCCGGGATCGACATCGTCGCCACGACCAGCACCGGCCCGGTCAGGTTGGGGAGCACCTCGCGCAGCAGCAGCGTCCGTCGGGACGCGCCGAGCACCCGGGCCGCCGCGACGAACTCGCCGCGGGCGAGCACCATCGCCTGCCCGCGCACGATCCGCCCGACGTACGGCCAGCCGAAGAGGCCGAGGACCGTGATCAGCAGCAGCCGGCGGTCCGCCCCGGGGGCGGCCGAGATCAGGGCGATCATGAAGATCAGGCTGGGGAAGGACATCAGCAGGTCCATCGACCGGCCGATCAGGGTGTCGGCCCAGCCGCCGAGGAATCCGGCGAGCAGGCCGAGCGCGGTGCCGAGGAGCGTGGAGACGGCGGTGGCCAGCACGGCGATCAACAGTGAGACGCGCGCGCCGTACACGACCCGGGCGAGCACGTCCCGGCCGTTGACCGGCTCGACGCCCAGCCAGTGCTCGGCGCTGATGCCGCCGGCCGCACCGCGGGGCAGTCCGCCGAACGCCGGGTCGACGGCCTCGCCGTGGAAGGCGGTCGGTGAGCTGTCGGTCAGCCAGGTGATCAGCGGGGCGGCCAGCGCGACCAGGACCAGCAGAGCGACCGTGGCCAGCGCGAGCGCCGTCGCGCGCTGGGACAGCAGCCTGCGCAGGACGCTCATGCGCCCTCCTCGCTTCGCTCGGCGGTCGCTTCGCGAAACGCGCACCTCTCGATTGTTCGCTCGCTCACCTGCGCGGTCCCGGCGGTGCGGGAGTCCGGCTGCGCGGTCCCGGTGACGCGGGCGCTCACCTGCGCAGTCCCAGCGAGACGAGGTCGAGACGGCCGACGAAGGCGGTGTGCCCGTACGCGCCGGCCACGTTCGGCCCGACCAGGACGGCGGCCTTGTCCCAGAGGAACGGGACGACCGGTGCGTCCTGCATGATCCGCTTGGCGAGCTCGCCGTACGCCGCCTGCGCCGCGGTCGGGTCGCCGGAGGCGGCGATCTCGTCGAGCTTGGCGTCGACCGCGGGGGAGTCGTACTGGGTGCGGTTGTTGTTGCCCTCGTCGGTGATCAGCCTGCCGTCGAACAGGATCGGCAGGTAGGTGGAGGCGCCCGGCCAGTCCGGCGTCCAGCCGTCGATCAGCAGGTCGTGCTCGCGGGTGGGGCTGCCGATGGTGCTGTAGAACGCCGAGGAGCTGATCTCGTTGATCCGCACGGTGATGCCGGCCCGGGCGAGTGAGGCCTGCACCGCCTCGCCCTGCGCCTTGCCGCCGGCGGTGGCCGGGGTGTCGAGGGTGAGTTCCAGGCCGGACGCGTGTCCGGCCTCGGCGAGCAGGGCCTTGGCCCTGGCCGGGTCGCCCTTGCCGTCCTGGCTCGGGTACGGGTCCTCGGGGGCGGCGCCGGGCAGGGTGGGCGGCAGCAGGGTGGTGGCGAGGTCGCCCGCGATGGGGCCTCCGCGGGTGGTGCGCAGCGCGTCCTTGTCGAGCGCGTAGGCGATCGCCTGGCGCACCCGGACGTCGTCCAGCGGCTTGTGCCTGGTGTTGATGCCGAGGAAACGGGTGTTGATGGACTCGCCGATGACCAGGCGCTGCTTCAGCCGGGGGTCGCCCAGCACCCGTCCGACCGAGGCCGGGCCGATGGGCTCCATCGCCACGGCGTTCGCGTCCTCGCCCTGGCCGGCGATCAGCCGCTGGTCGACCACGGCGGGGTCGAGGTTGAGGTCGATCACGACCTTGTCGGGGAGGCCCTTGCGGACGGTGTCGGTGGCCGGGTCCCAGGAGGGGTTGCGCACCAGGGTGAGCTGCTTCTTGGGCTCGAACGTGTCGATCCGGTAGGGGCCGGACGAGAACGGGCGGTTGTCGTAGCCCACGCCGGTGTCCTTGTCCTGCGGCACGGGGGCGAACATCGGCAGCGACACGGCCGAGCCGAAGTCGGCGACCGGCCGGTTGAGGTGGAAGACGACGGTCCGCTCGTCCGGGGTCTCGATCGACGCGAGACCGGACTTGTCCTGGTACGGGCCCTTGTACGTGTCGCCGCCCGTCAGCCAGAGCCGGGCGTACGGCGGGCCCTCGGGCAGTTCGGCGGCGAAGGTGCGTTCGACGCCGTACTTGACCTCCTTGCTGGTGACGGGCCGGCCGTCCTCGAAGCGCACGCCGTCCCGGAGGGTGAAGGTCCAGGTCCGGGCGCCGTCGGTGGGGCGGCCGGTGTCGGTGGCGAGGTCCGGCACGATCTTCCCGCCGGCCTGGCCGGGGGCCGGGGCGAAGGTGGTGAGCGTCCGGTAGATCAGCCGGCCGACGTCCTGGGTGGAGGTGACGTACGCGCGGGCCGGGTCCAGGTGTTCCAGGTCGATGGTGGACAGGACGTGCAGGGTGCCGCCCTTCACGGGGGCGGCTTCCCCGGGGGCGCCGGCTCCGGCCCCGGTCGATCCGGTGCAGGCCGCCGCGGACAGCAGCCCGAGGGCCGCCGTCAGGGCGCATGCGGCTCTTCGTGGCCTCATTCGTCCCCCTCTGGTGTGATATGACATTTCACATGTGGGACAAGATTGGGCCGCCGCGATCCCTTCCGGGAGCTCCCACCTGTTCATAACATCCGGTTATGGAGCTTGAGATACGGCACCTCCGGATGATCTGCACGATCGCCGAAACCGGCAGCCTCACCCGCGCCGCCGCCTCACTACGACTCAGCCAGCCCGGGCTCAGCGCCCAACTGCGCCGGATCGAGGCCATGTTGGGCGGCCCGTTGTTCGAGCGTGGGCGCACCGGCGCCGTGCCGACCGCCTTCGGCGAGGCCGTGCTCACCCGCGCCCGCGCCGTCCTGCCCACCGTCGACGAGCTGCTGAGTGCCTCCGCCCTGGCCGCCCGCTCCAGCAGCCCGGTCCCGCGACTGCGGCTCGGCTCGGTCAACGCCCCACTGATCGGCGGGCTGATCGATGCCCTGCGTGCCCACTTTCCCGAGGCCCGGATCGCTTCCCGCGCCCAGGGCTCGTCCGTCCCACTGATCGAGGACGTCTCGGCCGGCCGCCTCGAAGCCGTCGTGGTCGGCGACTGCCCCGGCTACGAGCTGGCCGCGCGGCCCGGTGTCGTCCTGCGGCCGGTGGTCACCGAGCCCGTCTTCGTCGCCCTGCCGGCGGGCCACCGCCTCGCCGGCCGGCCGGAGGTCGGACTGGACGAACTCGCCGACGAGGACTGGGTGTCGCCCCGGCCGGACGACGACCGGGTCCGCGAGTACTGGTCCACCACCTTCCACGCGACCGGCCACCGGATGCGCACCGTGCACGAGGCGGAGGGGCGGCTGCTCATGGAGCTGGTCCGCAGCGGCTGCGCGGTGAGCCTGTGCCAGGCCACCTTCGAGGAAGTGCCCGGCATCGCCGTGCGGCCCATCACCGGCGACCCGCTCTGGTACCGGCACCTGATCGCCTGGCACCAGGCAGGCCCGCTGGCCGCCTTGGAGGCGGCGCTGGTCGAGCACGTCCGTACGGCCCACCGGGTCGCTGCCGAGCGCAGCCCGGTGTACCAGCGGTGGCTGCGCGCGGCCGCCGGGCACCCCGAGGCGGCCGCCCGATGATGCACGCCGTTGTCCGTCGGCGTTCTACTCGCGCCTGACCCGCGGCCTTCCAACTCGCCTGCTGTGTAGTCCGCTTATGGCACGGTGAGTCTCACTGTCGAGACCTCGCCACAATGACAGCCTGTTCGACGGGGCGAGACAGGGCACCGTTCTCGGGTGGAAGCTGGTCCATGTCATCAGTAGACGTAGGGACACCTGTTGTTCCAGCCCAGGTAGTTGATGCCGAGCGCGGGCGTGCCGTTGTCCTGGCCGTCGTAGTAGTGGTAGATCAGCAGGGTTCGGCGGAAGAACCTTGCTGCCAAGGGGAGTTGGGCGAACCGCTCGTTTCGAGGACGTCCGGGTCCTCCGCCGCGTCCGCCGGTCGCACGAGGTGATGTCAGCAGGCGGCAGCAAGCGAGTCGACGAGGATGCCGAGTCCTTCCCCGGCCTCGTCCTCGGTCAGGGTGAGCGGGGGAGCCATCCGTAGGGTGTGGCCGTAGAGGCCGCCCTTGCCGATGAGCAGGCCCCGCTCCTTTGCGTGCTCCAACACCTCGGCGGCCAGCGACGCGCTCGGCGCTCCCGTGCCGGGGTCGATCAGGTCGACGGCGAACATCAGGCCCTTGCCCCGGACGTCTCGTGCGACCGGAAGCCCTTCCACCGCGGTCCGCAGGCCGTCGATCAGCAGGCGGCCGAGACGGTGTGCGTTGGCCTGGAGGTCGTGGGCGAGGAGGTAGTCGAGGGTGGCCCCGGCAGCCGCCGTCGCGATCGGGTTGCCACCAAAAGTGGAGATGCCGTTGGCCGGAAGCGCGTCCATCAGCGTGCCGTCCGCGACGACACCGCCGATCGCGAAGCCGTTACCCAGGCCCTTCGCGAAGGTCATGATGTGGGGTGTCACGCCATGGGCCTGGATGCCCCAGAAGTGCTCTCCGGTACGGCCCCAGCCCGTTTGCACCTCGTCCGAGACCAGCAGGATCCCGTACTGGTCCAGGATCTCCCGGTATCTCGCGAGGAGCCCGTCCGGTGCGGCGGTGAAGCCTCCGACGCCCTGGACGGGCTCCACGATCAGGCAGGCGACGTCGGTGGCGGTGGCCGTGTCGAGGACGTGCTGCAGATCGTCCGCGCAGAAGGCCAGGAACTCCTCGTCCGACAGGCGTGGGAAGCGTGCGCGGTCGGCGCCGTGCAGGTAGTGCACGTTGACGGGTGAGAGCGAGGAGTTCTTCCAGCTCCGGTTGCCCGTGACGGCCGTGGCCGCGTACGAGCGTCCGTGGTAGCTGTTGCGCAGGGCGAGCACCTGGTCGGACCGGCGGGCATTGGTGGCGAGCAGCAGCGCCGTCTCGTTGGCCTCGGTGCCGGAGTTGGTGAAGAAGACCTTGGCGTTCGCGATGCCCGACAGCTCCGCGATCTTCTCGGCCAACTCCACCTGAGTGCGGATGAGATACAGCGTCGAGGTGTGCGCGACCCCGGTGCGCAGCTGCCGCTCGACGGCCTCCCGGATCTCGGGCACGTCGTACCCGAGCATGGTGGTGAGGATGCCGCCGAAGAAGTCGAGATAGCTGCGCCCGTCGGAGTCGGTGACGCGGCGCCCCTTGCCGCTCACGATCTCGATCGGGTCGTCGTAGTAGAGCGACACCCACCTCGGCATGACCGCGCGATGGCGGCCGAGCAGGTTCGACATGCGAGGCTCACTCTCCTTGCGACAGCATCGACCTGGCGTCGATCGGGCAGCCGGGGCGCACGGACGGCTCTCAGGCAAGCTACCCGACCCCCGGTCCGTAGGCCGGTCAATCGGGGACGACACGGGCCGCGGCGCCACACGCAACCAGATCCCCGGCATCGTCACCTCGGTCACCGCAGGTCGGTTCACGGTACGCAAGTGGCCAATTCGGGACTACGGCAACCCGCTTGGCCGGCTCAGGACGTGGAGGCGACCAGGTCGAGGGCGATCCGGGCGGCTCCGTTCGCTTCACGGGCCGGTGGCGTGGCCGCCCGGCCCGACGTGCGGGCCGCGCCTCTCAGGAGTCGGCTGGTTGACCTTGTGGCCGGCCCACTTGTGCCACAGCGCCTCGCGGATCAGCCGTTCCAGCCCGGCGTCGTCGACTCCCGCGCGCAGCGCGGAGCGCAGGTAGGTCTCCTCCAGCGCGAACAGGCAGACGCGGAAGGCTCCTTCCGCGGTGGTCCGCATGCGGTTGCAGCTGTCGCAGAAGGGCTTCGTCACCGAGGGGATGAACCCCAGCACCCCCGGCGCTCCGTCGGCGAAGCGGTAGGAGGTGGCCGGCTGCGGCGAGTCCGGGGTGACGGGGGTCAGGTCGTAGACCGAGGAGACGGCCGCCAGCGTCTCCGCGGCCGGGGCGACCGCCGCGGCACTCCCGAGCCCCTATGAGGAGCCTGACGGTTCCGACGGCGTCCGGGAGCGCCGCTGCGGTCTCAGCCGAGCGGCTTGTCGAGGATCGCCTTGGTGTGGCTGAACGTGTCGATGGAGTACTCGCCGTGGTAGCGGCCCATGCCACTCTCGCCGACGCCGCCGAACGGCAGCTCGGGGACCGCCAGGTGCGACACGGGCAGGCCGAAGACGAGCGCACCGGACGAGGTCTCCTCGGCCAGCCGCTGCTTGGTGCGGTCGGAGTCGGTGAAGGCGTACAGCGCGAGCGGCTTGTCGCGCTCGTTGATGAAGGCGATCGCCGCGTCGAGGTCGGGCACGGTGATGATCGGCAGGATCGGTCCGAAGATCTCCTCCCGCATCACGGGAGCCGCGGGCGGGACGTCGGCGAGTACGGTGGGTGCGACGTAGCGGGTGGCGCGGTCGTGGCCGCCGCCGGTGACGACGCGTCCCTCGGCGAGCAGAGCGGTGAGACGGTCGAAGTGGCGCTCGTTGACGATCCGCCCGTACTCGGGGTCACCGGCCGGGTCGTCGCCGTAGGCCACGCGGACGGCGGCGGCCAGTTCGGCCTCGAGTGCGGCAGCGGTGTCGCCGACGGCCAGGACGTAGTCGGGGGCGACGCAGGTCTGGCCGGCGTTGAGGAACTTGCCCCGGGCGATCCGCTGCGCGGTCACGGCCAGGTCGACGCCGGGCTCGACCACGACGGGGCTCTTGCCGCCGAGTTCGAGGGTGACGGGGGTGAGGTGCTTGGCGGCGGCCGCCATGACGATCCGCCCGACCGCGCCGTTGCCGGTGTAGAAGATGTGGTCGAAGCGCTGCTCCAGCAGCGCGGTGGTCTCCGGGACGGCGCCCTCCATGACGGCGACGGCCTGCGGGTCGAGGTAGCGGGGCAGCAGGCGGGCGATGGCCGCCGAGGTCGCCGGGGCCAGCTCGCTGGGCTTGACCACGGCGGTGTTGCCGGCCGCCAGGGCGCCCACCAGCGGGGCGAGGGCCAGCTGCAGCGGGTAGTTCCACGGAGCGATGATCAGCACCACGCCGAGCGGGTCGCGGACCACCCGGGCCTCGGCCGGGAGGAAGGCGTCGGGAACGGCGGCCGGCTTCGGGAGCAGCCACTCCTCCAGGTGCTTCACCGTGTGATCGAGCTCGTTGAGGGTGAAGGCCACCTCGGTGCGGTACGCCTCGGCAGCGCCCTTGCCCAGATCGGCGTTGAGGGCGGCCAGGAACTCCTCCGACTGCTCGGTGAGCAGCGAGCGCAGAGCCCGCAGCTGGTCGAGGCGCCAGGCGAGCGGCTTGGTGCGCCCGGATCGGAACGTGGCGCGCAGCCGCTTCACGACGGTGCCGGCGTCGGTGGCGAGGGCCTCGACCAGCCGGTGGGCCAGCTCCGCGGAGGAGGCCGGATTCTGCCCGGTGTACAGGTTGCGGTCGACGACGGTGTGCGGGGTGAACGGGGCGGCCTCGGCGAAGTCGGCGCCCAGCTCGACCAGACGGTCCTGGACCAGCCACTCGGCGCGGTCGGCCAGGCCGGCCGCGGTCTCCTCCGCGTTGGTGAACGCGGTCATGCGGTAGCCGGCGAAGGGCCAGCTGCCGTCCTCGCGGCGCGCGGCGAGCAGTGCGGCCGGTGCGTGGCAGACCACGCCGAGCGGCCGGCCCGAGTCGAGGGCACGGGTGAGGATCCGGCCGGACGCCTCGTTGACCGCGAGGTCCTCCATGGGGCCGTGGCCGCCGGGGTAGAAGACCAGGTCGTAGGCGTCCGGGTCGATGTCCTCCAGCCTGGCGGGGCTGGTGAGCGAGGCCCGGATGGAGTCGAGGTACGCGGCGATGGAATCGGCCCGCTCCTGGCCGCCGTTGGCCGCAGAGGTCAGGCTGCCGCGGTCGACGGTGGCCGCGACACCGCCGGGCGTGGCGATGGTGATCTCGTAGCCGGCCTCGCGGAAGACGCGGTGCGGTTCGGCGAGCTCCTCGGCCCAGTAGCCGGTCGGGTGGGTGGTGCCGTCGGCGAGAGTCCAGTGCGTGGCGCCGGTGACGACGAAGAGGGCGGCGGTCATGGTGGTGCTCCAGGATGAGTTGAGGTCTTCGATGGTTGAAGGCCTCAAGTAATGCGTTCGACGGTAGGCCTCGATGGTTGAGGTTGTCAACTAATCCTGCCTACACTCGAACCATGACCAGCATCACCCCGCCCACCGTGCCCACGTCCATCGAGCTGATGGACCAGCTGGCCCAGGCCGCGGCCGAGTACTACCGCAGCTTCGCCACCGTGGCGGCGGCGCGCGGCCTCACGCTGATGCAGGGCAAGATGCTGAGCCTGCTCCGGCGTCCGATGCCCATGCGGACCCTCGCCGACCTGCTCGGCTGCGACGCGTCCAACGTCACCGGCATCGTCGATCGGCTGGAGGCGCACGGCCTGGTCCGCCGCGAGGTCGACCCCGCTGACCGGCGGATCAAGAGGGTGACCCTGACGGAGGAAGGCGAGCGGACCGTCCACGAGATCCGCGCCGAGCTGCTGACCACCCTCAGCGGGTTGGACGAACTGGGCGAGCGGGACCGGCGCACCTTCCAGCGCCTGCTGAGCCGGCTCTTCCCTGCCGGCGCCGCCTGAACGCGGTGGCCGGCCCCTTCGACGGGTTGACGGACCGCGCCTTGGCACGGCGACCTGCCCGGCCGGCCTGGCCCTTGCCCTGCCCGGCTCAGCCCGGCGGTCGGGTCCTCCCTCCTGACGTCGCCCTCCTGACGTCGCCCTCCTGACGTCGCCCTCCTGACGTCGCCCGCCGGACCCGACCGCCGTCCTGGCCGTTCCATCGGCCTTGTCGCGCTCGCGGTGCGGCCGGGTCCTCGGGGCGGGGTGGTCAGCTCAGGGTGCGGAGCGCGGCGGCGTCGTAGGGGTGCAGGTCGGTGAAGCGGCCGGAGAGGACCTTGGCGGCCCACTGCGGGTCCTGGAGGAGGGCGCGGCCGACGGCGACCAGGTCGAACTCGTCGCGTTCCAGCCGGTCGAGCAGGTTGTCGATGCCCTGGACCGGGGCGCCCTCGCCCATGAAGGCGCGGACGAAGTCGCCGTCGAGGCCGACCGAGCCGACGGTGATGGCGGGGCGGCCGGTGAGCTTCCTGGTCCAGCCGGCCAGGTTGAGGTCCGAGCCGTCGAACTCGGGGATCCAGTAGCGGCGGGTCGAGGCGTGGAAGGCGTCGACGCCGGCCTCGGCGAGCGGGGCGAGGATCGCCTCCAGTTCCTGGGGGGTCTCGGCGAGGCGGGCGTCGTAGTTCTCCGACTTCCACTGCGAGTAGCGGAAGATCACCGGGAACTCGGTGGAGACGGCCTCGCGCACCGCGGCGACGAGCTCGGCCGTGAACTTCGTCCGGGCGACCGGGTCGCCGCCGTAGGCGTCGGTGCGGCGGTTGGTGCCGGCCCACAGGAACTGGTCGAGCAGGTAGCCGTGCGCGCCGTGCAGCTCGACGCCGTCGAAGCCGATCCGCTCAGCGGCTGCGGCGGCCTCGGCGAACGCATGGATGACGGCGTCCAGGTCGGCCCGGGTCATCGCCCGCCCCGTTCCCTCGGTGCCGTCCAGCCGGAGGCCGGACGGGCCGACGGCGGGGGCACCGGCGAAGGGCGGGTCGCTCTGCTTGCGCACCATGCCGATGTGCCAGAGCTGCGGCACGATCGTGCCGCCCGCCGCGTGGACGTCCTCGGCGACGCGGGCCCACCCGGCCAGCTGTTCCTCGCCGTGGAAGCGCGGGATGTCGTCGCTCTGACCGGCGGATTCGTGGCCGACGTACGTTCCCTCGGTGACGATCAGGCCGACGCCTGCGGCGGCGCGGCGGGCGTAGTACGAGCGCACGTCCTCGCCGGGCACGCCGCCCGGGGAGAACTTGCGCGTCATCGGCGCCATCACGATGCGGTTGGGCACGGTCAGCCCGTTGATCGTGACGGGCCGGGACAGGATCTCGGCCGCGCGGGAGGTGGAGGGCTCAGTGACGGTCATGGGGATTCCTTGCGGATGGCGGTGGTGTGCGCCGGGACGGAAACGGTTGCCCGTGCCAACCACCTCGACAGCCTGCGCATTTCGCCGGTCGCGCGTGACCCGTTGTGATCCGCGCCACTGCGTGCCGGCGGGGGCGGTGGTCCCTACGCGGCCCGCCGCCCGTACGGTGGGCCACCGGGTCGCCGATCGGTCCGGCCGGTGGTGGGAGCGGACCTCGCCGCAGGAGCTCATCAGCCCTTGCCGTCCAGTGGCCGGGCCTTCGCCCAGGCGAACTCCTCGTTGCTCAGATGCCCGCTGTCACGCAGTACCGCCAGGCGCTCCAGCTCCCCGACCAGCGTCGACGTGTCGACGGGTCGGCACTGTCGGTGTAGTCGCCATCGGTGGTCAGGTTCACGGTGAAGAGCGCACCACCCCAGAGCACGGCCCCACCCAGGAAGCTGAGCCCGTCGGGAATCGTGCCGATCACATCGCCGGCGAGCAGGCCGGCGGCCACGAACAGCGCGGCGCAGAGGTAGGTCGCGTTGCGTCGCCGCGGGGATAGACCCGGCCGGACCGGCAGGTCCGGCGAAAGATCGTTCGAGGTCACGGGGCGATGCTAGCCGCGGTGATCGTCGCGCGGGCGAGATCTTTGACGGTTGGTCGGGGTGCTCGGGTTCGACGCACTCCGGGCCAACGGCATCGGCTCCGTCTCGGCCCGAGGTTCCGGTGACGGACGTCGCTGCTCACGACGCACTGATCGGGGTGCCTCGACCACGCCGGAGCCCGGCGGAAACGACGGGACGTACGGTGCGGGCCGAGCCACTATGGGAGGAGGCCTACGGGTTCACTGGTCGGCTCGAATGGGGTGCTGGTGATGGGCGTGCCGTGGCATCGGTCGCCGAGGCCCGGACACGAGGCCGCCGAGGCTCCGGCCGGGCGCGGCCTCGACGAGGCGGCGCAGATCCTGCGATCGGCGCCGACCCGGCTCGACGCACACATCGGCGGGCTCTACCTGTTGTCGGAGAACCGGCAGGTGCTCGAACTGGCCGTGACACTGGGGGCCGCCCGGCAGTTCACCAGGCCGTGGCAGCGCATCGGCATCGCCGCACCGGTACCGGTGGCCGAGGCGGTGCGCAGCGGCCGGGTCGTATGGGTGGGCGGCGCGGAGGACATGGCGCGCAGGTACCCGAGGGTCGCGCTCGCCATGCCGTACGCGTTCTGCCTCGCGGCTGCTCCGCTCGCCACGCGGCGGACCGGGTACGGGGCCGTCTTCGTGCTCTGGCCCGCCGCGCATCCGCCCGAGATGTCGCCCGGTGAACGGGACCGGTTCGACGCGTTCGCCGCGCGCCTGGTCGAGGTGCTGGCGGACGCGGCCCGGGCGGGCCGACCGGTCCGGGCCGGCCCGCGCGCCGGGGTGGCGGAGTGCGGTTCCGCCGCACCCCTCACGACGATGGCGGCACGGCTTCCGGAGGGCCTGTGCGACATCGATCTGGACGGCAGGCTGGGCGCGGTGACGCCGGCCGCCGCCGAGTTGCTGGGCGTGCCGGTCGAGCTGCTGCTGGGCGCGCGGCCGTGGGCGGTCCTGCCGTGGCTGCGGGACCCGGTGTACGAGTACCACTACCGGTCCGCGGTGATGAGCGGGCAGTCCACCTCCTTCGTCGCGTTGCGACCACCGGACCGGTGGCTGTCGTTCGAGCTGTTCCCGGACCCGTCCGGGCTCACCGCGCGGATCGTCACGGCCGACATCGCCCGCCGTGACCGGCCCACCGGAACGCCGGCCCAGCGGGCGGTGCACACACGGCCCGGAGCGCTGTACCACCTCCTCCACCTCGCCAGCGCGCTGACCGAGGCCGTCAGCGTGCAGGACGTGGTGAGCTTGGTCTCCGAGCAGATCGTGCCGGCTTTCGGCGGCCAGGCCGTGGCGGTGCTCATACCCGAAGGCGGCCGACTGCGCATCGCGGGCCATCGCGGCTACCCGCCCGGCTTGGTCGACCAGTTCGACAGCACCCCGCTGACCGAGCCCACGCCCGGTGTCCAGGCGTCCACCAATCCCGTGCCGGTGTTCTTCGAGACCCGTGCGGAGTTGGAGCGGGTCTACCCGGACCGACACGAGACGCAGGACGGGATGGCCGCCTGGGCCTATCTGCCACTGGTGACCTCGCGCCGGCTGATCGGCACCTGCGTGCTGGCGTTCGCCGAGCCGCACCACTTCGACCTGGAGGAACGCGCCGTCCTCACCTCACTGGGCGGACTGATCGCCCAGGCCCTGGACCGTGCCCGGCTGTACGACACCAAGCTCGTCCTCGCCCACGGCCTCCAGGAGAGCCTGCTGCCCCGTGCGCTGCCCGCGGTCCCGAGCCTGGAGGTCAGCGCCCGCTACCTGCCGTGCACCGAGGGAATGGAGGTCGGAGGCGATTTCTACGACCTCATCCGGGTCGCGCCCGACACCGTGGCCGTCGTGATCGGCGACGTCCAGGGCCACAACGTCAACGCCGCCGCGCTGATGGGCCAGGTCCGTACCGCCGTCCGTGCCTTCGCCACCGCCGACGCCGATCCGAGCACGGTGCTCTCCCGCACCAACCGCCTGATGGCCGACCTGGACACGGCCTTGCTGGCCACCTGCGCCTACCTCCGCGTCGACCTCGCCCGCCGCGAGGCCTGGCTGGCCGACGCCGGCCACCCCGTGCCCCTGCGGTACGGCCCGGACGGTCGGGCGGACGCACTGGAACCGCGCACCGGCATGGTGCTGAACGTCGACCCCGCCGCCGACTACCCGCAGATCCGCGTCGACCTGCCGATCGGCACCACTCTGGTCCTGTACACCGACGGCCTCATCGACACGCCCGGTGCGGACCTCGACCAGGCGCTGGCCGATCTCATCGCCACGCTGGCCCGCCACGGCGGCGAACCGCTCGACCGGTTGGCCGATGCGCTCGTCGATCGAGCCGGGCACGGAGAGCAACGCACCGACGACGTCGCGCTGTTGCTGATCCGGTCCGTCCCGCGGTGAGCCGGGGCACGGGAGGGAGCGATTCCGTGGTCGGAGGGCGCGGCGGACCCGGGGGGCGCTCGGGCGAATGCGCGGTCTGCGGTGTCCCGTTCGTGCCGGGGCGGGATCATGGGGATATGGCGAGAGACACGGGCCCCGCCCCCCGGGCTCCGGGCCGAGCGAGTGGTCGTCATGGATGGCAGCACCCACGCCCGGTCCCGGGGGATCCTTCGGTGCGGCGTCTGCGGTCGGTGATGAGCATCCGCAGCGTCGCCGGTCAGATGTTCCTCCTGCAGGTCTCGATCGCCCTGCTGCTCGTGGTGGCGGCGGTCGTCGCGCTTCTGATCGAGTCCCGCAGCGACCGGTTCGCGGCAGCGCGCGACCGTTCGCTCGCCGCGGCCGAGGCGTTCGCCCACAGCCCCGGTCTGGTGGCGACGATGCAGGGCCCCGACCCCAGCAAGGTGCTGCAGCCACTGACCGAAGCAGCCCGTAAGGACGCCAAGGTCGACTTCATCGTGGTGACCGACCGTAACGGCATCCGCTACACCCACCCCGAACCGGAGCAGATCGGCAAGAAGTTCGTCGGCACCATCGGGCCGTCGCTGCACGGTCAGGTCACCGTCGAGCAGGTGCACGGCCCGCTCGGCCTGGAGTACCAGGTGGTGGTCCCGGTGGAGGACGCCCAGGGCGGGGTCGTGGGCATCGTGTCCGCCGGGATGAAGGTCGCCAACGTCAGCAGCGCGATCGACCGCCAGCTGCCGGTCGTCCTGGGCGCCGGCGTCGTCGCGCTGGGCCTGGCCACGGCCGGAACGGCGCTGGTGGGCAGACGTCTCCTACGGCAGACCCATGGCCTGGGGCCGGAGGAGATGACCAGGATGTACGAGCACCACGACGCGGTGCTGCACGCGGTGCGCGAGGGCGTGGCCATCGTCAGCGGCGACGGCCGGGTCCTGCTGGCCAACGACGAGGCGCGCCGGCTCCTGGACCTGCCCCCCGACGCGGAGGGGCGTGCCGTCACCGACCTCGGCCTCGACCCCCGTACGACCGAACTGTTGCTGTCCGACAGCGCGGTCACCGACGAGGTGCTCCCCGTGGGCGACCGTCTGCTGGCCGTCAACAACCGCCCCACCGACAGCGGGGGAGGACCTCTCGGCAGCGTCACCACCCTGCGCGACTCCACCGAGCTGCGCGCCCTGGCGGGGAAGGCCGAGGTCGCCCGCGGTCGGCTCAGGTTGCTGTACGACGCGAGCATGACCATCGGCACCACCCTGGACGTCCGGCGCACCGCCGAGGAACTCGCCAAAATGGCCTCCCGGGGATTCTGCGACTACACCACCGTCGACCTCGCCGAAGAGGTCCTGATCGGCGAGGAGCCGCAGGCCCTGACAGCCGGTGCCAGGGTGGAGCTGCGCCGGGTGGCGCTGGCGGGCATCCGCGACGATTCGCCCTTGTACCCCCAGGACCGACTGGTCCGGTGGGTCGGGAGTACCCCGCAGGCGGTGGGCTACCTCAGCGGGCGATCCGCGCTGGTCCCCGAGCTGGCGACCGACGCCGGGTGGCGCATGCAGGACGTCGAGCGGACACAGGCGGTGCTGGACTTCGGCCTGTCGTCGCTGATCGCCGTTCCGCTGACGGCGCGGGGTGTGGTGATGGGCATCGCCTGCTTCTGGCGCGGCCGGGACAGGGGCCCGTTCGAGGACGACGAGCTGTCCCTGGCCGAGGAGCTGGCCGCCAGGGCCGCCGTGTCCATCGACAACGCCCGCCGCTTCACCCGCGAGCACACCATGGCCGTCACCCTGCAGCACAGCCTGTTGCCGCGAGCGTTGCCCGAGCAGAGCGCCCTCGACGTCGCCTACCGCTACCTGCCCGCCCAGGCGGGGGTCGGCGGCGACTGGTTCGACGTCATCCCGTTGCCGGGTGCCCGGGTCGCGCTCGTCGTCGGCGACGTGGTCGGCCACGGTGTGCACGCGGCCGCCACAATGGGCCGCCTGCGCACCGCCGTCCAGAACTTCTCCACCCTCGACCTGCCGCCGGACGAGCTCCTGGGGCACCTTGACGAACTGGTCGCCCATATGGACCAGGAGGCGGCCGCGGCCGGGGGTGAGCCCGCGATCACCGGTGCCACCTGCCTCTACGCGATCTACGACCCCAGCACCGCCACCTGTGCGATGGCTCGGGCGGGCCATCCCCCGCCCGCCGTCGTCCACCCGGGCGGGACGGTGGAGCTCCTCGCCCTCCCCGCCGGTCCGCCGCTCGGCCTGGGCGGGATGCCCTTCGAAGCCGTGGAGGTGCGACTGCCATCGGACAGCAGCCTGGTCCTCTACACCGACGGCCTCGTCGAGGACCGCACCCGCGACATCGGTGTCGGCCTGGACGTCCTCGCGAGCGTCCTGACCCGCCCCGGCCGATCGCCCCAGGAGATCTGCGAGGCCGTGCTCGACGCCCTGCTGCCCGCCCGCCAGACCGATGACATCGCCCTCCTCGTCGCCCGCACCCGCGTTCTGGAGCCCGATCGGATCGCCGAGTGGGCGGTGGCCTCGGCTCCGGAGGCCGTGGCCCGGGTTCGCGCCGAGGCCACCCGACAGCTCGCCGAGTGGGGTCTTGACGAGGCCGCCTTCGTCACCGAACTGGTGCTCAGCGAGCTGGTGACCAATGCCATCCGCTACGCCACCGAACCGATCAGGGTGCGGCTGCTGTACGACCGCACGCTGATCTGTGAGGTCTCCGACACCAGCAGTACCGCCCCGCACCTGCGCTACGCGGTCGCGGACGACGAGGGCGGCCGCGGCCTGTTCCTCGTCGCCCAGCTCGCCGAACGCTGGGGCGTCCGCTACACCTCCGAAGGCAAGATCATCTGGGCCGAGCAGTTCCTGTGACCGAGCAGTTCCTGTGACGGAGCGTCCCGCCCATCGGGCTCGGCAGGCGGCGGGGCAGGTGGTGCTCGCCCAGCAGGTCGCCTACCGGCACATCCCCCTGCCGCGCGCGTCCGCCTGCGCCAGCGGGCCATCAGGACGCTCCAGGCGCTGACCGCCGCACCCCGGGTGCAGATCGCCCACCACACCCCGGCCCTCCTGGTGCGACGGGATCCTCTTCAACGCGACGGCAGGGTCCGGCCAGGCCGAACCGCCGACGCGAGCAGAACTCCGCGAGCAGGCGGAGCTAATGATCCGCACCTTGGTCGGCCCCTGAGAGGGACCCCGTTCGTAGTCGCGCATATCCCCGAACGTCATGTCCCATCGAAGGACCAAGCGCGGGCCTCCCGGTCGGGAGACCATGGCCTCATGGACAGCGAGACGATCGCACGCACCCGTTGCGCTCTGCACGCGGTGGCCGAACTGGTCCTGGCCGGCCCGCAGTACCGGGCCAGCGGCACGATCCGGCTGCGCGCCAGCCCGGGCGGCTTCGCCACCGCCGTCGGGCCGCAGCTGAGGGTGATCGGCGCGGAGCTGATCGCGCCCGGGCAGGCGGTGCCCCTCGAACGGACCACCTGCAGCGCGCTCGGCGCGGCCCTCGGGCTCACGGTCGGTGCGCCCGCCGGGCTGTACCAGGACGGGTCGGGTACCACCGCCGACACTGCGATCGAAGTGGACCCGTCCGCCGCCCGCTGGCTCGCGCACTGCTTCGCGCTCGGCGACGCCGCGCTGGGCGGGCTGTTCCCGGACGCGGACCCGGTCATCTGGCCCGAGCACTTCGACATCGGTCTGACCGCCGGCGATGTGAACTACGGCGTCTCGCTCGGCGACGCGTTCCAGCCGGAGCCGTACGCGTACGTCGGCCCGCACACCCCGCGGCAGGGCGAGTTCTGGAACGCGCCGTTCGGTGCCACCCGGACGATCCGTGAACTCGGCGGTGTCCTCGGCATCACGGCCTTTCTGGAGCAGGGCCGCCGACTGGCCGTCGAGGCTCGCAGGGCTTGATGCGGGTCGGGAGCGGTGGACACTCCTGCAGTTTGTGTCGGGCACCAGGTAGGGGTACTGTCTCCCAGTCGCTCGGCAGGGAGCACCGGACACGCATCGGCGCGGACGGTCCCGGGGCGGCCACTCCTCTGAAACATCACTTCCGGTTCGTGCCGGTCGTTTTCGCGTTCTCGCGCTGCGGCTCGGTGCTTATTCGGCGTGCGCGTTTTATCGGATTGCGGCCGGATTCGCTTTTCGGAGCGGGGATCGGCTAGAGTTTGAAGCGTCGGACGGGGCGTCAAACCCCGGAAGACACCGGCGAGTTGGATGAACGAAGCCCCGGAAACGGAGCGGAAAACATCTGATAAGCTGGAAACACGAAAGAACGAAGCGCCCGG